>JALSOP010000001.1 GCA_026986435.1 Desulfurococcales archaeon
TTAGCAGAACAACCTCCGCGTCCAGGGTGAGCAATAACACACCGAAGTCCGACAGCGGGTGACCGGTGCCTAGATTTCCACCGATCGTTGCCAAGCTCCTTAGGTACGGAGTAGCGAAGCCTATGATGGCGTCCAGGAAGCCCGCGTAACGTTTATCCTTAACTATCCAACTCTCCTCAAGCTCCTTTACAGTAGTGAGGGCACCGATCTTGACGTAACCGTCCTCTCTCTTCACATAGCTTAGTCTGTCATGAAGTGGCCAGAGATCGAGTATTTTCTTTACTTTGATAACACCGTCACGTATCAGTATCATCACGTCGGTCCCACCGGCCATTGGCGTCACTGACTCGCCATCTTCCGCGAGTATCTTCAGCGCTTCCTCGAGGTTTGATGGCTGTACAACATCGAATCTGTGGATGAATATTGTGCTCACCCAACCTACTACCTTGGGATATAAGATAAAAACCTTTAACGCCATTAATAAGGGAAATAAATTTACTTAAGCACCCTAACGAAGGTTTACGGTAACAAATTCATTTTAATCACGAAAGTCCTTGATCTCTTTTCAACACGTTCTTAGCTACTTCAACGAACTCCGCTACCCTGGATAGTGAGCGTTGATTAACACCTTTCTTTAAAGCTATTACTTCGGCGGCGACACTGACAGCTATCTCTTCCGGTGTACGCGCGCCTATATCAATACCTATGGGGGCGTGCAACTTCTTCTTGATTGTCTCGGCATCGACCACGCCCTCGGAGAGGAGTCTCTTAATTAACTCCATTATCTTCCTCTTGCTCCCGAGGAGGCCGACGTACCAGGCTGGTGACTTAATGAATTCCTTTAGTGCAGCGTAGTCCGGCTCGGGAGCGCCGTGGACCACTAACGCGATGTCGCCCGGCCTTATGTAGGTGGCAAGCTTCTTCACAACTTCCTCGAGGGGGCCGTGCACCCGTATATCCGCGAATGGGAGTGCTTCTTCTGTTAGTAGCTCCTCAATCATGTCGCCGACCACGACCTCGTAGCCGAGCATGCGGAAGACCTGCGAGATCGGTCTCCCAACATGCCCAGCACCCATTATGACAGCCCTCGACTTTGGCTTGAGCACGTCTATATACACGGTTATGATCCCCCCACAAATAAGGCCCGTGCTTATGGCGTCGCCCACCCTCTGCTTGCCTAGGAAGGAGTACTTCACCGTCCTCGGCTTCTCCTCCTTGATCGCTTCCAGCGCCTTCTGGATGACGTCTCTCTCGAAGGGCCCCCCACCAAGCGTCCCAACAACTAACCCATCCTCCCTCACCAGCATCTTGGTGCCTGGGTCTCTGGGGCCCGAGCCTTCCTTAGATACGATCACGCATATAGCGACCTTCCGTCCTTTCTTGAGTTCTTCGAGTGCCGCTGAGAGGATCTCGTCGTCGTGGACACCTACTCGGCGGAAGTACTGACTCATCAACCCACCGATCAGTCATCCCCGCAAGAGTATTAACCTTGGCCTCAGTTCTACCCTTATATTCCACTCCCTAATGATGGGGTTGGTGCAGCGAATGATCTCAGCAATAATACTAGCTGCCGGCGAGTCCAGGAGGTTCCCGGGTAATAAGATGGTTCATGAGCTGAGCATTAGGGGGGTTAAGAAACCCCTGATAGCACACACGGTCGACACGTTTCTCTCGATCGACGATATTGATGAGGTCATCGTGGTGCTCGGTAAGGACCCCTGCAACGTCGTGGAGGCGCTAGAGGGAGGGCCCAGGCTCAAGTTCGTGGTGAACCCTAGCTACAGGGAGGGGATGTCGTCATCTGTCAAGGTAGGTGTCGCCGCTGTGGCTAAGTATGCTGACATGATACTCATACACCCTGGGGACGTCCCGTTCATCTCGCCTGAGAGTATCAGGGCCCTCCTGAAGAGGGCGGGGGACCTCGAGAGGGTCGGGATAAGCTCGTTCGTCCTCGTCCCGGTCTACGGCGACAAGGGCGGACACCCACTACTCATCTCTAAGGAGCTAATACCCGACGTTCTAGCGATAGGTGAGGAGACGAGGGGACTCAAGGGGTTCTTAAGGAAGGCGAGGGCCGCTGGTTACGTAACGAACGTGTACCTCAACGACGTCGGTGTGCTGTTCGACATAGATACTCCGGAAGACCTTGAGAGAGCTAGGTCGTTAGGGCTACTTGATCGCGAGTGACACAATATTTATTGTGTTACATGAACTATATTGAACAATCTCTTCCGTTGTTTAAACGCTTTTTAACTACAGAATGAAGTCTTCTTACGGTGAGATTCTGCCACGCGACAATATGATCGAGATCCGTTTTCACGGCAGGGGAGGACAAGGAGCGGTAACAGCTGCGAACATACTGGTGATGGCCGCCTACAAGGTGGGCCTCTGGGGACAGGCCTTCCCGTTCTTCGGCGCCGAGAGGAGGGGCGCACCCGTCAAGGCATTCGCTCGACTGAGTAAGTCAAGGGTCCGGGTCAGGTCAATGATAAGGCACCCCGATGTCGTGGTCGTGCTCGACCCCAAGCTCCCTGAAATAGTCGACGTTTATTCCGGCATAAAGGACGGAGGCACCGTAGTGATGAACACCCCTGGGAAGTTCAAGGGGCCTAAGGGGCTGAGGTACTACCTTGTGAACGCCACCAAGATCGCCCTAGACCACGGGCTGGTGCTCGCCGGCTGGCCCCTCGTGAACACAGCTATCTTGGGAGCGCTGGCGAGGGCGATTGACCTCCCGATAGAGGCTGTGAAGAAGGCCATCACGGAGTACCTAGGCCCTAAGGTAGGGCCCAAGAACGCTGAGGCAGCTGAGCAGGCTTTTCGTGAGGTGGTGATAGTTGAGTGAGGAGCACGTCTTACCCCTAGCGAGGCCCCAAGTGGGGGTCTCCGGTAAGACGGGTACGTGGAGGGTCATAAGGCCCGAGGTCGATCACAGCAAATGCATTAAGTGCGCCCTCTGCTGGCTCCACTGCCCGGAGTCAACGATCGACATAGTTGAGGAGGGCGAGGCGTACATCAAGATCGACTACGACTACTGCAAAGGCTGCGGGATCTGTGCTGATGTGTGCCCGACTAAGGCGATCAGGATGGTTCCCGAGGGGTGATGCGTGTGGCGGTCAGACCATTAACAGGTAATTACGCGGTCGCTTGGGGAGCGAGGCTCTCGAGGGTTAAGGTCGTCGCTGCTTACCCGATAACCCCGCAGACGACGATCGTTGAGAAGCTCGCCCAGTTCATCGAGAGTGGTGAAATGGATGCCAAGATGATTAGGGTTGAGTCGGAGCACTCTGCCCTCGCAGCGACGTTCGGCGCCGCAGCCGGCGGTGTGAGGGCGTTCACCGCGACCTCGTCCCACGGGCTGATGTACATGCATGAGATGCTGTGGTGGACCGCTGGAGCCAGGATACCTGTCGTGATGGCTGTGGCAACTAGGACTATGGGGCCCCCATGGAACATTTGGACAGATCACTCAGATATAATGGGGCAGAGGGACACTGGCTGGCTCGTAATGATGGCTGAGCACAACCAGGAGGTTCTCGACATGACCATACAGATGTTCAAGATAACTGAGGACCCGAGGGTGTTCCTGCCAGGTATAGTCGGGCTCGACGCATTCATACTGTCCCACACGACCGAGCCGGTTGACATACCGGAGCAGGAGCTTGTTGACTCGTTCCTCCCGCCGAGGAGACAACCCTACGTCTTCAAGGCCGGGGATCCGTTAATCATGGGGAACATACCGAGCAGCCTAGAGGAGAACATGAAAATGAGGTGGGACATCCACCGCTCAATGGAGGAGGCGAAGAAAGTCATTCAGAAGGTCGACGCCGAGTGGGAGAGGCTTACGGGTAGGGGGTACGGCGGGCTCACCGAGTGCTACAGATGCTCGGACGCACAGTACCTCGTCGCCGGGATCGGTGCGTGGGTAGGTGACATGAGGGAGGCAGTTGACTACCTCAGGGAGGAGTTCGGCGTCAAGATCGGTGTCTTGAAGGTTAGGTTCGTGAGACCGTTCCCGAGGGAGGACATCTTGAAGTGGGCTTCCTCAGTTAAGGCGATCGCTGTGTTCGACCGCTCGGTATCGCCGGGCTCTGCCGGGCCGCTGTTTCTCGACATCGCCGCCCACCTAATGGCTTCAGGGACTATGCTCCCCATCAAGGACTTATTGGCCGGGCTTACAGGTGTTGACGTGACCTATGAAGACATCGCCAACGCCCTCCTGAGGTTCGTCAGCGAGGTGGAGGAGATGGGTACCGTGAAACAACCTATAGAATGGTATTTCGGGAGGTGATGAACATGGCGATCAACATAAAGAATCTTCCGAGGAAGAAGTTCGTCCTACCGGGGAACGCAGCGTGCCCCGGATGCCCTGAATCCATGGGCCTCAGATACGTCGGCATGGCCCTCGGCGAGAAGGCGATACTGGTCATACCCGCTGGCTGTACTTCAGTGATCCAGGGCCTCGCACCCGGCTCTGGACTAGGGTTCCCGATAGTTAATGTGCCGTTCGCCTCATCCGACGCCGTCGCCGCGGGGCTAGCGGCTGCCAAGGAGGTGGTTGGTGAGGATGCAGTGATCGTTGTGTGGGCAGGTGACGGGGGCACCGCCGACATAGGCTTCGCCACCCTCTCCGGTGCTGCTGAGAGGGGCGATAACGTGATCCATATCTGCGCCGATAACGAGGCATACATGAACACGGGTATCCAGAGATCCTCGCTCACGCCTTTCGGCGCGTGGACCACAACCACCTGGACAGGGAAGAGGGAGAGGAAGAAGGATGTCCCGCTCATAATGCTGATGCACAGGATACCGTATGTGGCCACAGCGAGCATAGCGTACCCGACCGACTTCATAGAGAAGCTGAGGAAGGCCGCATCCATCAAGGGCTTCAAGTACATACACCTCCACGCCCCGTGCCCAGTGGGGTGGCGCTTCGACCCCGCGAAGACCGTGACAGTGGCGAAGCTGGCTGTGCAGACGGGGATGTGGATACTGTTCGAGGCCGAAAACGGGAGGATAAGGCTGAGCCCGCCGAGCAAACCGTACGCCGACAAGTCGAGGAGGAAATCCCTTGAGGAGTACCTCAAGCTTCAAGGGAGGTTCAAGGGAATAACCGAGGAAGGGATAAGAGCTCTAGAGAAGATGGTAGACGAGAACTGGGAGACCCTCCTAAAACTCATCGAAGCAACAAGTTGAGGGCCGTCATCACTATGGCGAACGACGCAGCAAGGATGAGTATCATCGTCGGGGATATCGTCACCTTAGCGTCGACGTCCTCGAAGAACCTCACGAGGCCTGCGGCCGCCATCGGGCTCAGCGTCTTCTTCTTACCCTTCTTTTTCTTTACCGCCACTATACCACCAAACCGATAGAGGTCACCGAACTTATAAAGCTCATCAACCCCGCCGAGGAAGTATCATCGGGCACGATCATGGAGGAGATAACGCTTAGGCAGGCCCAGGACCTCATGAGGAAGTACTACTACGAGAGGGACTCGCGCAGGGGGCTATACGCAACCTTCACATGGTTAGTTGAGGAGGTCGGCGAACTCGCTGAGGCGATCCTCGAGAAGAGGAGTAAGGAAGCGATAGAGGAGGAGGTAGCCGATGTGCTGGCGTGGCTGCTATCACTCTCAAACCTATTGGGCATAGACACCGAGGAAGCGTTCAGGAAGAAGTACCTTAACCCTGAACCCCCGCTTTAGGTGGGATAAAAGTGGGATTCAAAGGAAACAATGGGGTCACGAAACCCAATACAGCGACCCTAATACCGACCACCCCCGGACCCCATGACTTCTAGTGAACATTAGAACTTGCTGCTCAAAATGAGTCGAACTCAAGATCACTTTATAGAATAGTGAATTGAATACTGTCAGAAATACCTGTGTCATGATATACTACAATAATTGCTAGCATAATGCATTGATAGCTTGCAATAATTTACTTCTTTACATCTTAATTATACAAACCCAGCCAGAAGTACATCTCAGTACAGTTGCTCCATATGAAGTTATGGGGTGTGAGGGATGCGCAGAATCGGTCTTCACTGAATTGCACTGTCAGAGTAGTTAGGTGTTTTATGTGGGAATCTTGTGGGCTCCAGGTGATGTTAAGGGGTGAAGTCAGACCACCTGGTCATCGGAGGGCTGGGAACGCACACCTTCTCCCTGCCGTATCTCTGCCTCGGCTTGATCAGGTGCTTTATTGCCTCATCCCTAGGTACGTGGAGCCCCGCTAACATCGGTTCTCTCTTCCTTAGGGCGATCTCTTTGTGGAGGTTTGCTGATCTGTAGCCGCACTTCGGGCACTTCCACCCCTTCCCCCTACCGGCCGACTTCATCCTTGCACCGCATCTTGGGCACCGCGGGTTCCTCACCGTAACAGCGGGTCTGGGCCAGACAGTGAGTGTCTCGGCGTGAATCACTGCCCCAATACCCTCCCAGTACTTGGCGGTGCCGCACACTCGGACCGCGTCACCGATCAGGAGGGATCCCGCAACCCTGCCGAGGCCTGTCTCCCGGAAGAACGCAGCGTACGTGGTCAACCCGCCCCACGCTACCCTGATAACGACATCACCACCCTTCCTTATCTCAGGCCTTGAGACCACAACACCATCAAAGCACCCTGTCTGGTAGGGCCTCAGGACATCAGTTCTTATGATGTGGTGTTGGTTAGTTCCTTGATTTGTCCTGTAAATAATCCAGCCGCTCACGCTGCCGCAGTATATCTTGGGATCTGTGAATGTGAGTAGTGCCGATGGGTCCTCACCCCTGACACCCGCCAGCACCGGGTCCGGGCCGTGCGGCATTATGAGGAGCCTCCCATCTACCCAGTTGCTGAACAGGACGTTGGTGAGGGCCCTAGCGGTTCTCATGAAGGCGTCCCTATCTATGCACCTCTTTCCGTTCCTGTAGAGAATGAGTTCGTAGGTGCAGTCAGAAGGGATATACCACCCAATAGCGGCGGCAGCCCCTACGAGCCCCCTACCACCCCTGACGTAGTGTATCATGTCGCCCACCTTCTCTAGTGAGGTCATGAGATAGTCCCTGTGGACGTAGTCAGTAAGGGCCTTCCAGTACAGCCTCCTAAGCCCCTCGTGCGCGGGGGCCTCAACGACTAAGGCCCCGGCATCGCCTCCTCCGCCAAGCTCACTTATGTAGTCGTCCAGGGACTCGTGCAGAATGTCCACGACATTCTTAACCAGCTCCCCCGGTACCGTGACACGGACGGAGACACCGCCGTTGCCCCTGGTCTTAAACGGTATGGCGGGGTTCAGCCTCACGAGATTAGGGTAATCAATGAGCATTGCATCAGGGACCTCGCTCAGTAAGCGCTTGAGGAAAACGTAGGTGAAGTGGGTGGTGCACCCACCTCTCGGGGAGTCAACGTCATCGATACCTATGTGTAGTTCAACAAAAACGCTCATGAGGAGAGAAGGAGGGAGTGCCTCCTCACTGCTTCTGACCGAATTTAGTGCCCTCAACGACCACCATGGTGAGGGTGGACCTGACCTTATCGATCTTCCTTATCTTGCTAGAGATTATGTCCTTCAGCGCCTCGGTTGAGGGGGCGGTCACCTTAGCAACTATGTCGTAGACGCCGTAAACTATGTACGCCTCAAGCACCCCCTCAATGCTGCCGAGCTCCTTGAGGACGTCCTCCTCAGCACCTATGTCCGTGTTTATTAGTACTATTGCCTCGACCAAGTGACCCACCAGGTTGAATAGAGTAGAAATCAAATAAATACCTTATTTCAGACCAGTAACACGTGCCCGGTAAGGTAAAGATCTACGTCGTCAGGTACGGCCGCGACGACCCGAGGAAGTCGACGGCCATGAAGCTCGTCAGGCTAGGCCTCGCCCGCATAGTCCCCATCAGGAGGGTGCCCAGGAAGGCGGTTGTCCTAGACCCGTTCGCCCCCACCAGGGTCTCGAGGTCTGACGCAGACCTGATCGAGAGGTACGGCATAGTCGTGATCGATACCTCGTGGAAGACCGGGGTGGAGGACATAAAGCGTTTCCCGAAGAGGGTGGGCGCACACAGATCACTCCCCCTCCTCAAGGCAGCTAACCCGATCAACTACGGGAAACCATACAGGCTGAGCAGTGTAGAAGCCCTAGCAGCGGCCCTCTACATAGCCGGCTTCACCGAGGAGGCGCGGGAACTACTCTCGAAGTTCAAGTGGGGGCCCGAGTTCCTCCGGATTAACGAGGAGTACCTCAGCGCCTACGCTGAGGCTTCGACAGCCGACGAGGTCCGGGAGGCTGAGAAAGACTTCATCGAGAGGTTACTCGGTAACTGACTTGAACCTCTCCTCCAGCCACACATTACCCCTCTCATGGTATCCGAGGGACTCCCAGTAACCGTCCTCGTACTCACGCATGAACACGATCCTCGTCAACCACTTACCGCTCTTCCAACCGTATAGGTGAGGGACGAACACCCTCGCCGGGAACCCCTGCTCGTGGCTCAATGGCTTCCCATTGATCTCGAGCACCACAAGGGCGTCATCATCAAGAAAGTCCTCAAGAGGTATCACCGTAGTGTAGCCGTCAGCAGAGAACGTCTTCACCCACCTAACACCCTCCATCACACCACTCAACTCGGCCAACACCCTGGTCGGTACGCCCCTAAGTCTCACAGACGGCACCGACCACCCCGTAACACAGTGAAAGTCCGTAACAACTTCCTTCGACGGCATAGAGAGAAGGTCAGGGTACCTGAGTCTGAGCACGCGCTCCACCTCACCACCAACCTCCAGAACCCACCGATCCACATCAATGACCGGCTTCCCGAGGACGGCATAGATTATGAAATCCTTAACAAGCCTCTGTCCAGGAGGCACACCCTCACCCCTCCTCGGAGCAGAGGACAGGGTAGGCTCGCCCACAGCGGTAGGTGCGGGCACCCTCGGAATAGCGCAGGATAGCGACTCGAGCACACCATCCCTGAACACAAACCTGCACTCAGCAACCCCATCTAGACCTACGAGCGAATAGACCACCTTCCTAAGCAGGTAATTCACGCCGATACGCTCCTCCTCTTCACGAACAGCTACGAGGTTCGAGCCAAGGACACCGCGGATAAACTCGAGTGCACCCTCTACGCCGGTGTCGGGAGAGCACGTAACTACAGCAGAGAAACCCCTCTTCCCGAGACTCGGAGCCGGCCTGATTCGACACCCCATCGTGACCACTGCATAAGAACTCGTTAACGGGGTTAATTACACACTGCACAGAAGCATGTATAGCAGATAACTTGACCTGTTAGAGAAGGCAAGGAAGAGTCTTTGGGTAGACGCCAGGTTTGGTGGACCGGCCGGGATTTGAACCCGGGACCTCTCGGGTGCAAACCGAGCGCTCTTCCAGGCTGAGCTACCGGCCCGGTAACACAAGATTTTGGGGAGGATTTAAGCATTAGGAGCACAGCGTAAAAGCCCTCAAAAACATTCTCTATGGGCCCCGGAGCCGGCTGGCGGCCACGGGGCACCAGCCCTGAGGAAGCTCCACCCTCCCCGCGGCACGGGGGCCCCGCAAGGGGCGCGGGGAGACCCGCGGCAACGGCACAGAAACGGCACGTCCGCCCACGGATGTCGATGAGGCGGCGAGGGCGCCCCGGCAACGGGGCGCCAGCAACCCGCTGAGGTATGTGGGCGGTTGCGGTGAAACGGCCGTCCCCCCCGGGAGCAAGGCCGCGCAGCGCCGATGAGGGCCGCGCGAGGCGCGGGTGGGCCGCGTAGCCCAATGCCGCCGTAGTACAGAAGGTGGGCTACAGCCGGCACCGGGGCCCGCGAGGGGTTAGTGTTAAAAATTAGGTTAGATCTCGACGTACCTGTTGCAGTTGTAGCAGTACCACTTACCGTACTGCTCTATGTAGGAGAGGTAGTTGCCGCAGTACGGGCACCTCGGGACGCGGCTGAGGACGTCCGGCGAGACCGTCACGTACTTCCTGCACTTGGGGCAGTACCACGCCCTGTACTTCGGGTAGTATATGAGGGCCGAGCCACAGTTCGGGCACCTCGGTATCACGTACTGTGTGGCGGGGGCGGCCTGCGTGACGGGCTGAGTAACCGGGGTGGTTGGAGCAGTGGTCGCTGTGGTCGTCGCCGTTGTGGTGGTAGTGGTCGTTGGCGTGGTGACCTGCGCTGGCTGGGTGGCGGCCTCGACCCTCGTTTCCGCAGCGCTCTTCTTCATCGTGACGGCGTTGGCGAGGGCCTCGCTCTCTATGAGGACTATGTCGCCCACGGCCTTTATCGCGGATACGGGGAGCTTGACCAGCTCGGTGCCCTTGTCAATAACTATCATGGTGTTCCTCGGGTCTGCCAGGTCTATCTCGAGGTCGGTGACCTTGCCTATGAGCTTCGCTTCAGTGGTGTACGCGTTTAAGCCAATGACAGAGCCCCTAGTAATGCTTTTGCCGGACATGAGGCAACATCAAGTATCACTCACTATGTAGCTTTAAAAGTGATTGACGCCCACACCAAAGTTAATTCTGTTCGACGCCAGTACAGAGTGGTGTTCTCCGGTGAAGAAACTTAAGTCAGCCTCATTACCCGAGGACGCTCAAGGGAAGCAGTACCACATAGAACTCAGGCCAGGCGATGTACCGAGGTACGTTCTGCTGCCGGGGGACCCTGGCCGGGCTCCGAAGATAGCCTCGTTCTGGGACGAGGCAAGGCAGGTCTCGGGGCACCGCGAGTACGTAACGTACGTGGGCAGGTATAAGGGTGTGGAGCTAGCCACTACCTCCACCGGGATAGGTGGGCCGGCAACCGCTATAGCTGTGGAGGAGCTTCTCAGGGTTGGGGCAGACACCTTTATAAGGGTCGGCACGACGGGGGCGCTCAAGAAAGAGATCAGGTTAGGCGACATCATAATCTCGACAGCAGCGGTGAGGTACGACGGGACAAGTAAGATATACGTGGATACAGAGTACCCCGCAGTCGCCACGCCCGCCGTCGTTCAGGCACTGATAGAGGCGGCAGAGACCCTGGGAGTCAGGTACCACGTCGGGATAACGGCGAGTAGCGACTCATTCTACATAGGTCAAGGGAGGCCCGGGTACAGGGGGTACCTCCCCGAGAGGTGGAAGGGGATAGAGAGGAGGCTGGCGGAGGTAGGGGTGCTGAACTTCGAGATGGAAGCAGCGACGCTGTTCACCCTAGCGAACATTTACGGGGCGAGGGCTGGGGCGGTCTGCGCGGCTATAGCGAACAGAGTCACGGAGGAATTCGTTCCGGGGGCCGGGGTTGAGGACGCCATAAGGGTGGCTAACGAGGCTATCAGGATACTGAGCGAGTGGGACAGCATACTCGGAGGGTCACCGAAACACATAAGCTACGTGGCACTCAAGAAGGCGGGTTGGGGTAAGGGCTAAATGGTGAAGATACTCATAACGGACGCCACAATACTCACTCTCTCAAAGAACCCGAGGATCCCGCCCCTGATCCGCCGAGGCTATGTCTTCATAAAGGATGGGAGGGTCGTCGCCGTAGATGAGGGCGAGCCCCCCGACGAGTACCAGTATCCGGAGCTGCTCATGAACGGTGAGGGCAGGCTAGTCATACCAGGCATGTCCTCAGGAATTACCTCGGTCTCTCTCTACCCCCTCAGGTACGAGGGCAGGGCATCGCTCGCAGAGGTCAAGGACTACCTCTCCATACTGACTAGGACGGACATATACTACGCCACGATGCTCGCAATGGCCGAGATGATACTGAGCGGGGTCACCACAGCAATGATCAGCGACATATACCTCGACTCATCGGCCAGGGCAGCTAAGGACGCTGGCCTCATGGTCACCCTCGCCCCACCGATCGGGTGCGGGCTCGAGGACTTCGGGGCCGAGAGGGAGGTCGATCTCCTCCTCTCCAGGTGGCACGGGAAGGTCGATAATGTGAAGGCAGCTGTCCTCGCCTGCGGCGACGTCGGTGAGGAGCTCGGGGAGAGGGCGGCTCTCAAGGGGCTGAGGACCTTCAGCTTCGGTAGCGAGGGGGAGGTTAAGGTTAATCCCGGCACTGGTGCGGAGGCGGTCATAAGGTTCGGGGACGGGCTGGTGAGGTGGTCCCCCGGCGAGGGGGTGGGGATATGGGTCAGGCCCTCGTACAGCATAACTGAGGTACTCAAGGAGATAATGTGGAGGTCCGGTAACAGGAGCCTCATCGACGTCCTCGCCTCCGTCGTCGACACCCACTCCATGATCGGGTGGTCCGGCGTCGGCGCCATAGAACCTGGGAGGATGGCGAACATAGTGATGCTCGACACCCACGAACCGCCCGGGTGGCCTGTGCCCGAGAGGCTCGACCACGTCGCGAGGGCGGTGATCGAGGGCTCAGCCCGCGTTGAGACGGTGATAGCTGGGGAAGAGATACTGGTTGACGCGGGCGAGTTACTGACGATAGGTGAGGCCGTACTAAGGAGGAGCGTGGAGAGGTTCAGGGATGTGATGAAGGAGCTGAGAGAAAAAGGCGGGGTCACTCACCCATCTCCTGCGGGGTCTCCTCGGTCCTCTCGATGACCCTCTTCTTTATGTAATCGATAACGTGCCTCGCCTCGCTCAGGCTCACATACTTAGCCTTCTCCGTCAGCTTCCCTATGTTGTTAGCTATGGCGGCCTCTATGTCCCCGCCCTCGAGGGGTATCTTCACCTTCTCGATTATCATCGGGGATGGGTCGGTCGCGGCTCCCTTCTTTATGTAGGCAAAGTCGGAGTCAATCGGTATGACTTCGAACGCGCCTACCTCGGTGTCCCCTAGCTTCATAACGAATATCATGTCCCCATCCTCGGTCTCACCGATCTTCTCTATCTTGTAGCTCACGGTCTCCTCGATGATCTCGCCCGCCTTCTCTACCGCCTCCTTAACGGCCTTATCCACCTCCTCCTGAGGTATCCTCCTGAAAGCCTCTATCCTGAGTGAGCCAAAGTCCCACTCGATCTTGCCGTCTACGACCCTGTAGTTGATGGATATCCTGACGACGTCCCCCTTATCGATCTTGAGAGTGTCTACAAGGATCCTGTAGAGAAGCTTGTTGAGCTGGGCGACGTGGTAGGCCACGTCCTTAGCCGATATAATGCCCTCCTTGATCAGGTTCTTCATCTGCGCGAACGCCACTCTCCTAAGCTTGTCGGCGTAAGCACCGGCTATTACGAGGCCTGACCTGAGTGTCTCAACTTTTTCGCTCATTCAGAACACCCTAATTTTTCTTCTTACATAAACATAAATGTTCGCGGGCTAGCCATGAGCAGAGGGAAATTCCTAAAGAAAATAGCGGCTGAGGTCCTCGGGGAGGGCGTCGCTAAGAAGCTCTGGGGTAGGCTAGAGATTATTGGAGACATAGCCATCCTGAGAAAACCCCCTGACATCGACCTCGACGTGCTCAGGCCACTGGCCGAGGAGATACTGAGGAGGCTCCCGTACGTGAGGTCTGTCTGGGCCGCCGTAACCCCGATCACCGGTGAGTTCAGGGTTAGGGAGTTCGCCCACCTCGCTGGCGAGGAGAGGAGCGTCACCCTCTATAAAGAGCATGGATGTGTGTTCAAGGTAGACATAAGGACCGTATACATATCCCCCGCCCTCAACTACGAGCACGCCAGAATAGCTAAGCTCGTGAGGCCCGGGGAGTTCATCATAAACATGTTCGCTGGCGCCGGCCTCTTCTCAATAATCATAGCGAAGTTGTCGAAGCCCTCGAAGGTCGTGTCCATAGACATTAACCCAAGCGCCTACAGGCTCATGATGGAGAATGTAAAACTAAATAAGGTCGAGGGGATTGTTGAGCCAGTCCTCGGCGACGCCCGCGAGGTCGTGAGGAGGTGTTGCGTCGGGAAGGCTGACAGAGTGCTCATGCCCTTGCCCGAGCTCGCCATAGACTACCTCCCGGACGCCTTATCGGCGCTGAGGGGTGAAGGGATCGTGCATGTGTACTACTTCATAACGGCTGGGGAAAGGGAAGAGGCCGTAGAGGGTGCTAAGAGAGTGTTCGCCGATGCGCTGAAGAAGTCCGGCGTCGAGTGGGAGTTCGTCTCGGGAAGGGTCGTTAGGTCCGTGGGCCCGAGGTACTACCAGGTGGTGCTTGACATACGGGTCAAGAAAACGGGCTGACTCACTTCCTCTTCCTACGCCTCTGTTTCTGCTTACTTTTCTTGGCCTCCTCCGGGGGCACCGGCACCACCCTTATGCCTATGCCGAACATCTCCTTAGTCACCTCTTCAAGGAACCTAACGTAGACACCCCTCTGCCCGACGAATGGGCCGAAGACATCCTCATCTATCTCCACAGCTATGTACGAGCCGCGGAAGTCAACATCCTTTACCCTCTTCCACACCCACGACACCGGATGTAGGGCCCTTATGAGGGGCATGATGTTGTGGGATAGCTCGACGCCCCTCACCCTCTCCTTAAGCTCCTTCTCTATTGCCTGAACCCTCTCACCGCGCTTGCCCACGAGCCTCCCCAGGTGCCCTGCCTTAACAACCACTAAGTACCCGGGCACGTGCTCAGAGGATATGCCGTACTGGCTTATCCAGCGCCTTAGGTCTATCACCGTTATCACGTCAGCGTCCGGGGACTTCACCTTGATTACCTGGAGGGCTCTCAGCTCCTCCTCATTCATCTCCCTCATCCTGAGCCTGTACTCCATGAGGAGGCGGAGCCCTAGCTTAGCGCCTTCCCTAACTATGTCCTTAACACCGAGGTCAACGACGATGACGTCGTTCCTTGACTCCGACGCGAGTATGTCCCTAAGCACCGACGCGGGGTCTGACTTACCTGTCCGGAGGGCCTGAAATATGGGGTCAGCAGCGACTATGAGCCTCGACCCCCTCCCAACCCTGACTATCGTCTCTAGGAGAGACTCTATCTTGAGGTTCTGAGCATCGTCTATGAAGACTATTGTGTTGTCGAAAGACCTGCCCTTAAGGAAGTGGCTGTCAACGATCTCTATCTTCCCCTCCTCAATCATCCTATCTATCTCAGCTAGGTCAACGTACGGGCCGAGCACGTCGGCCAGGTACTCCCTAGCGATCTTGTAGAAGCTTTCCCCTGCCTCAGCGATGCTCACCTCCCTGCCCGTCGTCACATCTATCATAGGCCTCACGATCACTACCTTCGCGTACCTTCCCTCCCTCACCGCGTCGAGGGAGTAGGCCAGGCTGAGGAGTGTCTTGCCCACTCCTGTCGGACCGAAGACACCTACCACCTTGTAGGACTCGTTCCTCAAGGCGTTAATCAGTCGCTCCTGCCCCGCGCTAGCTGGTTTTATCTTCTCCAGTACCACCTTATCACCCAACATCTTTAGGGCCCCCTAATAATTACCCTTAGGATGAGCGAGACGTTCGAGGTAGATGAGGCACTCTGGATGAAGCGGAGGGATGAGTTCCTTAAGAGGATGAGGGAAGACCTCGAGATAGGCTACCTAGACCACGACATAGTCGACGTCCTAGAGGCGATATCCTCGATGCCCGGGCTCTACACTCAGAGCTCGTGCAGCGGTAGAATAACGCTCGTCGACGCGCTCATGCCGTGGGAGAGGGAGGGCGCCACCGTCGTCTTCAAGAAGCACTCGACCGTAACGGTGGAGGAGATCGAGTACGTCGCCACCCAGCCAGCATCGAGCAGGCTGTGGCTCGTCGTCACGGGCCCTATAATACATGTATCGGCCCTCAGCCTGAGGCACGCAGACGAGATCCTCAGGCTGGCCAGGGAGGCCGGGATGAAGCACTCCGGGATCCTCTCGATGTCTAAGAAAGGAATAATAGTGGAGCTCACCAGTGGTGTGAGGGTGGCCCACCTACTCAAGGACGGTGAGACGTGGGTAACCCCTCCCGAAAAGCTCCCCGACCTGGTTAGGGTGGCGAACGAGGCCCTCCTCGAGGGGAAGGCGAGGCTTGACAGGCTGAGGGAGGTGCTCGGGATAGGGAGGCGGTGACGCATGGGTAAGTACCTGGAGATAGTGAAGAAGCTTAGCACGGAGGAGGTCGCGGCGCTCGCCTACTTCATAAGATATCGCTCGGTTGGTGACCTCCTCGCATTCAGGGAGCTCAGGTCCTTATACGGTGTGAGGGACCCTGCTCGCGTTCTCCTCGACCTGGTTAACAAGGGCCTCCTCACGAGGGGGTTCGGGTGCTACACGATTAACTGGGAGGTACTCGACGACGAGGAAGTGATCGAGTACGTGAGGAGGCGGATGGAGGGGGTAGGGAAGAGATGGCTCTGAGGAAGCTGGGCGGTTTCGTTGAGCTGCTGAGGCCCCACAACCTCCTTGTCTCCGCCTTCACCACCCTAATAGGGGTCGTCTCGGTCTCGGGGAGGCTCGACCCCTACGCCGCCGTCCCAATAGCTGTCGTGGTCCTGGTCGCGGCCGGCGGGTACGTCATCAACGACTACTTCGACTACGAGGTAGACAGACTGAACAAGCCTTACAGGCCGATACCGTCGGGGAGGGTGAGTAGGGAGGAGGCGCTGGCCCTTGCGCTGGCCCTGTTCGTCGGTGGTGTGGTGCTCTCGCTCCTCCCAGGCCCCGTGAGCTTCGCGTACGCGTTCCTCAACGCCGTCCTGATGTTCATGTACTCGTACAAGATCAAGGAGTTCGGCCTCCTCGGGAACATAACCGTGGCGTTCTCCGGGGCATCAACGATAATATACGGGGGGTTGGCGATCGCTGAGCACGCAGCGGCCCTCGGCTCCGTGGTGAGGGCGGCGGTGCCATCCCTGTACGCATTCATGCTCCTCCTCGGGAGGGAGATAGTTAAGACGATCGAGGATGTTGAGGCGGACGCCGCACGCGGAGTCAAGTCACTACCGAGGATACTGGGGGTTTCCGCGGCGGCTAGGGTCGCTTCGGGGATCCTTCTCGGCGTCGTCGCCCTCTCCCTGCTCCCTCTCCTCATGGGGTACGGCATGGTCTACGCTGTGTTGGCGGGGGCAACGGACGCACTAATAATTGTGTCGGTTAAGGAGGTGCTCCTGGGGAGGGACATGATTGAGGCGTCGAGTAAGGCGAGGTCTCTCCTTAAGCTGGCCCTCCTGACGGGTGCGCTTGCCTTCCTCCTTGATCCCCTCACCCCTTCAGCATTGTTGTGAGGTCGACGTCCGTTATCCTCTGCCCCATGAACGTGTCGTAGATCACCCTCGCGACAGTCCTGCGCCCCTTGATGTCGCCCTTAATCGGTACCTCGCGTGTTATAGTGCGGCCCGGGAGCACGTCACCGATCCCTGCCCTAAACACCACGTGCCCCGCCGATATGACAACTAACATGGTGTTCTCCGCGGCTGTGTCGCCTTCGTTAGATATGCTCACGACGACGTTACCTCCCTCTAGCCTGGCTGTGACTGATAGCCTCGGGCCCTCGTTCGGTGTGCGGAAGAGGGTGAGGGAGTGCAGCACCGCTGTCCCTGTGGCGAGAGGGTTGAGTATCTCGTACCTCAGCTCTATGTCGTCTGAGGTTGTCGGCGGGAGTCTCATGTAGTACTCGTCAGTGCCTATTATGTTCCGGATCTCGTAGGACGCCTCACCCATCACGGCCTTAAGGACTGACTGGGTGCTGGGTACGGTCGCCAGGATGTACACACCGGCGTTCCTTACGTCCTGCTCCGGCGCGGGGAACCTGAAGCTGAATGAGTCGCCCGGGGGTATGACAGCGGCGCCGGCACTGTAGACCACGTCCGACACCATGGTCTCATCCTTAACTATGCCCACGACCTCGACGGCGCTGACCTCAACGGGCTCGGCCGAGTCACACGATATCATGACGGGGTACTTACCCGGCTCCCTAACGATCTTGGTCACGTCGAACACCATCGCGGCGTAGGACCTCTCCTTGTAGGTCGTGAGGGTCTGCGGCCTGAACTCCCTGATCAAGTTAACAGTGCCGAACCTGACCCTCCACGGCATCCTCGGGAGGAGGGACTTGCCCGAGACATAGACCGTTAGGAGAACAGGCTCCATCTCCTTATCTATGCTCACCTCGAACTCGGCCCTGCGGGGGTTGCTATACCCGCCCAGCTTGGTCGGCGTGGACACGGTGACCCTTCCTGGGTATCCCTTGAAGCGGCCGTGGAGGTACGTCACGAGCTCGCCGACAGCCACCATCCTGCACCAGGACAGAAAGACCCACCGACACATTTAGGGCTTATGGGTTCCGGGATCGCTCATGCTCCACTGACCCGGGCCTTAGCCCGAGGGCCTCCGCCGGGCCGGGCGGGGCGAGAGAGGCAAGCCTCCTAAGCGCCCTCAGTCTCTCCTTATCACCGACCCTCGCCCTCTCCACCACCCCCTTCAGCTCCTCTATGACCACCCTGGCCACATCCCTCCTCACGGGGTAGGGGATCCCGTCCTTACCGCCTATGGCGAAAGCGTACTTGAAGGGGTTTATCGGGGCTGTGACAGGGTCGTGGAGGGAGGGGGGCTCCCTGTAGATGAGTTCTGCCACGAGGGACAACGCTCTCAGTACCTCAGGCCCCACGCCCCTGGTGAGGAGGAGTTCGGGCACGCTCGACGGCCTCACCTCGTAGGCCTCCTTCAGTGCTCTGAGGAGCCGCGGGCTCATCCTGATCGGGCGGTAGTACGGCAGCTCAGGCCTCGGGGCCCTGGGTAGGGGAGGGCCGAAGAGGGGCATCATACCCTTGAGTATGGCGTTAACCTCGGCTATCATCCTCTCCACCCTCCTAACGCCCTCGGAGACCACATCAACGACGACCCTGCGCGCCCCAATGGACTCCTTGTGGGCGAGGTTGAGAGGCTCACCTCTATCGTCTGACGCGACGCCGCTGTGGGGCTCCAGCGTTATGTCCTCGCTGACGTACCACGCTATGTGGTACCTCCTCGCCATCCTGACCTCGGGGTTCATGCCCTGCTGGACAATGACCCACCTACCCCTCTCGTCTACTATGAGGGCGTGGTGATAGATGCTGTACCCATCCTGGAGCAGGGCCGAGTCAACCTTGGCGCCGAGCCTCGACACT
Organism: Desulfurococcales archaeon; assembly: GCA_026986435.1. Lineage (GTDB taxonomy): Archaea > Thermoproteota > Thermoprotei_A > Sulfolobales > NBVN01 > WAOK01. Next base: position 18,961 of record JALSOP010000001.1, read on the forward strand.
GTCTCGAGTAACGCCGCGGCCTTGGTGCCCAGCCCCAGCCTCTCAGCCGCGTCCCCCAGCTCTCTGGGCACGGCCCTCGCCCGAGCGCCCTTACCTCCCAGGATCGCTACCCCGTGCTCCTCGGGGTCGAGCACAGTCTTCAGTATGCCGAGGGTCACGGTCGTGGAGCCGCTGCTGTCCCAGTCCATCCCTATGACGTTGTTGAACGCCTGGAACCAGTAGGGGTCGGCCAGCCTCTTGAGGAATCCCTCGGTCCCGCGCTCTATTATGACTACCTCAGCCACCGCCCTCGCCATGCGCTTCATGATCTCAGCTAGCCACCTCGGCACGTGGCCACCGTGCAGCGGGAGGTCAGCCACTCCCGGCATCACCGGCCTTCCTCACCACTATGATGTGGTTTTTGCGGGCGATAACCACTACCTCGTCACCCTCCCTTATGGGCTCCTCGCTCGTCGCTACCCAGTACTCGCCCTCGACCTTGACGAAGCCCCTCCCGCCAGGGGGGATGTCGCTGGCGGCGACCCCCCTCTTCCCGACTATACCATAGAGGACTGGGGGCCTCCTCTTTGCCTCCAGCACCTTATAGATCATGAAGGAGAAGAAAGCACCGAGCGCCAGCGCTATCCCGAGGGCTATGGCCCTCACGCTCTCCACGTACCCGGGCGGCGGGGCCATGGTGGAGGGTGTCGCTGTCGGTATGAGGGCTATGCCGGCAGCGATCATGAATATGCCTGTGAAGCCGAGGACGCCGAAGCCGGGCGTGACGAACAGTTCTATGGCGAGGAGGAGGGCCCCCACTAGTATGAGGACTGCCGAGATCAGTGAGGGGCTGAAGCCCGCCCCCACGAGCCCCAGGAGGAGTAGGGCAACCGTTATTGGGAGGGCGTGGAACCTACCGGTTATCACCGCGAACAGCGTGCCGAGAACGCCTATTGTCATGAGCACCGAGTTGACGAGGGGATTCGCGAGCAGGGATATGAACCTCGACCTCACACCGCAGCTGTATCCCTCAACCCCCTCTATGCGGAGGACGTACGTCCCCGCGCTCGTGTTCACCTCGACGCCGTCGAGCTTTGTAAGGAGGTCGCTGAGGTCAGCCGCTTCCAGGTCCGCGACGCCGTACCTAACCGCCTGGTCACCCGTGAGTACCAGGTTCCTCATGATGAATTCCTTCACCGCTGTCACGTTCCTGCCTCTCTCCTCGGCGTAGAGGGTCGCCTTCTGGAGCACCGGCATGATTATCTTGGACTCGTTCGTCGGCTGGTACGCCCCGGTGGTTGGGTCGTAGAGCACCGGCTGCATCGCCCCTATTATGGAGGTCGGTGAGACCGCGAGGATGTGGGCCGGGAGGGATATCATCGTGCCAGCACTTAGGGCCTTCCCTCCCGACACGAACACTATTACCGGTACCCTCGCGTTGAGGAACCTGTCACCTATCTGGAAGGCTGAGTCGAGCCACCCTCCGTAGGTGTCGAGCTCGACTATGAGGGCGTACCCCCTCTCCTCGGCGTAGTTAACCGCCGATACTACGCACTCCGCCACACCCGGGTCTATGGTGTCCCACGGGGGAGCGATCGAGACCACTACAGCGTGTGTGATGGTCTGGGGCGGTGCGGCAGCGTGTGCGGCGGTGGCTAGGGCTATGACTAGGACAAAAACATGTGTTAGTGTTATGTGGTGGGGCCTCATGTCTCTCCCACGCCTTTGCTCTTCACCGCCGTTGCTAGGGCGAGGGACTTGGCGGGGACGGAGCTTGTCTCGCTTATTATGACGAGGGCCTTCTCCCTAGCTATCTCTACCAGTGTCTGCAGCTCCCTGAGCTTCAGTGCTGCCGGGTGCTCCTCGTACATCTTCGCCGCCTCCATGAGCACCTTCGCCGCCTGCCTCTCGCCTTCTGCCTCGATTATCCTGGCCCTCCTCCACCTCTCTGCCTCCGCCTGCTTCGCCATTGCCCTCATCATGCCCTCAGGTAGCTCGACTGACTTGATGGTTACCGCTGTTACCTTGATTCCCCAGGGCATTGTTACCTCGTCTATGAGTGCCTGCACTCTCTTGTTTATCTCCTCCCTCTTGCTGAGGAGGTCGTCGAGCTCTACCTGCCCTATTATGTCCCTCAGCACTGTCTGCCCGAGTAGTGTTATGGCGTAGTGGTAGTTCCTTACCTTAGTCACCGCCGCTATCGGGTCGAGGACCCTGTAGTAGATGACTGCGTCGACCTTCACGCTGACGTTGTCCTTCGTTATTATCTCCTGCTTTGGGACATCCGCAGTAACTATCCTTAGGTCTACCTTGACGAGGGAGTCCGCGAACGGTATGATGAAGAAGAGCCCCGGGCCCTTGGCCCCGGCGAGCTTGCCGAGCCTGAATATGACGGCCCTCTCGTACTCCCTAACGATCTTGACGCTCGCTGAGAGGAGGGGGAGCCCTATGACGAGTATGACGAATAGAAGTGATAGGGTGAATGGGTCTATTGCCATATTTTTCCCTCTTATCTAAACAGTTATCGAGAGTATAAAGGGGTAGCAGGGTTGGGGCAGCCGAGGTCAAGGGCCAGGGCGAGGGGCTACAGGGCGGAGAGGGAGCTCGTGGAGATCCTCTGGAGACACGGCTTCGCGGTCATGAGGGCACCGGCGTCAGGTGCTAAGATAAAGGTGGCGGACTACCCCGACGTCGTAGCGATAAGGGCTGGGAGGGTCGCTGTCTTCGAGGTCAAGGCGAGGAGGTCTAAGGGGGCCATATACGTCAGCAAGGAGCAGGTGAGGAAACTAAAGGAATTCGCGAGGAGGGCGGGGGGCAGGGCATACATAGCTATCAGGATACCGAACAAGGGCTGGAGATTCATCCCCGTCGAG
>JALSOP010000002.1 GCA_026986435.1 Desulfurococcales archaeon
CACATGGATACCTGACAGGGAGCTCAGCTTGATCGCTCTCATATAATGGTTCCTCTTAACCTCCACCACTACGATTCTAGAGCTACCCATAATGTTCTCCATTATTCCCAGTGCCTCCCTAAGCCCTATTCTCACACCCCTGAAAGCCAGCGCGTGGTAGATCTCAGCAAGCTGGTGAGTGCTCATGAATACCGTGTCTCTCGACAGCGATCACCGGATAAGGGCCCTCGACTTATTGTGCATGTCAACGGCCTCCCTGTACTGACTCTCTGATTCGAATGCATCCCTCTGCGGCTTCTTGAACGAGTAGACCCACAGTTGCGTATCAATGAAGACCTTCAAGCCACTAACCTCCGATGTCCCCGTAATCATACTCCTCGAAGTAATCCTCACGCCCTCCCCGCCACCTCGGCTCGTTAATAATTCTAAGCAACTCCTCAGTGTGCTCATCGACACCCCTCACAGGGCGCAGGACAACCTCACTACCCTTGACCTCTATCTCTACCACGTCCCCGTCCTTCACGCCGAGGGCGTCCATGACTTCCCTACCCAGGTACACTTGCCCGGAATGGATCTTCCTCCTAATAGGCGATTGGTATTCACCAATTACTAGTACTTAACAAGATTATATTCCCATGATCTATCCGGGAGCCACAAACTAAGTGACTTATCAACCCCTGGGTAGTGCGGGATCCGTTGAGCCCGCGGTGTTAAAGCATTAGACAACGTCTTCCAGGATCTTCTTGATGGCCCTGGCGTTTTCGAGCATCCAGTGGTTGTTGTTTAGGAAGACGTAGACCCTCCTAGGGGCTAGGGATGCTATACTCTCCGTTATCTCCACCAGCTCTGACTCACTGTATTCGTGGGCGTACCACGCGGTCCTGCCGTGGAGCCTCGCGTACACGACGCCGTTACTGCTCCAGTAATGGATGGTCTCCGGAGAATCAACGGATACGGCCGTAGCCCCAACCTCCTTAACCACGGCCAGGCCCTCCTCACAGAACCAGCTCGGGTGCCTGAACTCGACGGCGAGCCTCTCCCCCAGTCCAGCAGTCTTAGCGAAGGCCCTCAGCTTCTCAACACCTCGCTCGGTCATGGCGTAGGTCGGGGGTAGCTGGAGGAGGTAGAAGTCTATGAGATGCTCCATAGGCTCGAACAGGGCACGGAACCTCGCCCACGTCTGGTATGAGGCCGGCGACAGTCTCCTGTAGTGGGTTATGGAGCGGTGGACCTTGATAGCCCACCTGAGGCCCGCGCCCCTCCTAGCCCAGCCCCTCACCTGGTTCCTGAACGGGAACCTGTAGAAGGAGGCGTTCAGCTCAACCGCGTTAAGGCGTGAGTGCCTCACGTACCACTCGAGCCCGTCCGGGTTCCAGGAATAGGCCCAGCCGGAAGTGCCCACGAACACCTCCGCCAACTCCGCTACCGTAGGGGATGTATGAGGGAACGAATAACGGTTCCTCATAAGGATACCGCATCTGCCTTGCTGAACCACCTCAGGGGAGTGGGGGAGTTCCGTGAGTCTGAGGCGCGGGCCCTGGTCGGGGTCTGTTCAGGTAATCACTAACCCTCACGTGACCGAGGACTCAAGGTGAAAAAGAGTAGTTATGGATCACATATATTCCCATATACCCTTGCCCTTGTAGTTGTAGACTATGGTCTTGAGCGCTGTTACCTGGTCTATGCTGTACCCGATTCCTTCTCTCCCTATTCCGGAGTCTTTCCTGCCCCCGAACGGGTAGTACCCTATGCCGTGCCTGGGGTACTCGTTGATGTATACTGCGCCTACCTCGAGGTGCCTTATGAGTTTCCTTATCTTGTTTATGTCCTTGCCGAAGATGGCGGCGTCGAGCCCGTACCTCCTCGAATTAACTATCTCTATTGCCTCGTCAACGTCCCTAACCGGGGTTATTGCGGCTATTGAGGCGAATATCTCGTCCCTGAAAAGCTTCAGCCTCATCAGTGTCTCCTTATCAGTGACCTCGACCAGTGTCGGCTCTATGTAGTTCGGCCCGAGCTTTCTCCCTCCATGGAGAAGTGCGGCCCCAGCATCTAGGGCCTCCTTGACAGCCTCAATGACCTCGTCGGCCGTGCCTGGGTCTATGAGCGGGCCCATACCCACCCCAGGGTCTCTTGGGTCGCCTATTCTCACCTTCTTAAGTTCCTCAACGATCAGCTCCTTCAGCTCGCCGTAGATCGGCTTCTCTGCGAGGATCAGCTTAATTGAGTCGCATCTCTGTCCGCTGTATGAGGTTATTCCTGCGGCTATCTTCTGGGCTGCGCTCTCTATGTCGGCGTCCTCGAGAACTATCGCCGGGTCACCGCCCCCTAGCTCCATTATGAACTGCTTTATGCCCGCCTGCTTAAGGACCTCAACACCCGTCTCGGTGCTTCCGGTGAGGCTGATGACGTTTATTCTTCTGTCAGCGACTAACCTGCCGGCCTCCTTACCAGGTATTGGTAGGAGCGCTATTGCATCGGGCGGTACCCCTGCCTCGAGGGCTAGCTTGATGAAGTAGAACACAGGTATTGGGTCGGCGCTCGGGGGCTTCACGGCGAAGGCGTTCCCTGGGAGGAAGCTGTAGGTGAACTTGTTGACTGTGTCGAAGAATGGGTAGTTGAACGGTATTATGGCTAACACCACCCCGTAGGGCTCCCTCCTCACGAGGCCCTCGCTTTCGAGGGTGTGCTCGTCCCAGTCACCAGGTATGTAGTCACCTATCAGCTTCCTCACGTCGAGGGAGGCCCTCCTAAGCCTGTCGATGCTCGCATCGACCTCCCCGTACGCTGACTTTATGGGCTTGCCGGCGTTGATGACGAGTGCCTGAGCTATGTCGTCCCTCCTCTCCTCTATGAGGTCGGCTAGGCGCTCCAGGATCCTGATCCTCCTCTCTCCAGGGACGTTCCTGGCGGACCACCTGCCGGACCCGTGCAGCCTCTCCAGGGCCTTATCAACGTCTCCCCATCCAGGGACGTAGTAGGCCCCGATGACGCTGAGGTCTATCGGGCTCTTTATATCCCTAACCCTCTCACCCCTACCCCACTCCCCAGCGAGGTAGGGCCTGAATACTGGCCTGCCATCCACCCGATCAACTATGTCAGCGAATGCTTCCCCGACCTCGAACTCGACGGGGCCGAGGAGCTTGACCCCGGTCACGCTACCACCATTAACGCTGTTAAACGGGCTAATGAATCTAATCAGCTGAGTGACCCCGCCACCTTATTGGCGACCTCAACGACCTCCTCGTACGGGGGCTCTACGAGAGGGTCCTCGGATACCCACCTGTACACTATCCTGCCATCGGGTGCTATGATGAGGACAGCCCTCTTAGCAACCATCTTAAGAGGTATGGGCCCCACAGGCAGGGCCTCGTGGTAGACGCCGTACCTCACTATCACTTCCCTATTGAAGTCGCTAAGTAACCTGAAGTTGAGCCTGTTAATCTCCTTAAACTTCTTCAGTGTGAAGGGGCTGTCCACGCTTATGCCGAACACTGCGGCGTTTGCCCTACCCAGAACAGCCATCTTGTCCCGGAACGTGCACATCTCCTTAGTGCACACGGAGCTGAAGGCGGCCGGGAAGAAAGCAAGAACTACTACCTTCCCCTTCTTCAGCTCCTCACTAAGTTTAACGACGTTGAAGTCCTCGTCGTAGAGCTCGAAATCGGGTGCCTTGTCCCCTATACTTAAGCCGGGATTGATTGGGTTATTCAACCAGAACTACCTCCAAAGTAATATACGCTTTAACACTGTTAAAGATAACTAATCTAAACAATATATGCCATATACCAGGCACCACAAGCAAATACGGGCGCTGACCAAAGCATCGCGGGGCACACTATGAGAGAGGAGATCATAGTAGAGTTCGTGAGGAACGGCCTGAAAGCCGGCCCGTACATAGTTAGAGCCAAGAAGGTCAGTAAGGGGAGATTCGCGGAGGAAGTAAACATAGACTTAACGGTCTCGCTGGGGAGCTACGAGGAAGAATTACTCCACCTCAAAGTGTTCACTGGCAGACCACCGTACTACAGGCCCTGGATAGAGGTGTTCGGGATCAGGCCGGTCATCAGGCTGGGTGAGGCAACCCTGAGGTACTTCGGCAGCGTGGTGGAGGACGAGGTCCTCAAGATGCTGGCTAAAGCGCTCGAGGACGGGGAGAGGCTGTTCGTTGAGTACTACACCGACGAGGAGACTATGAAGGCCCTAGACATCGGTGTCCCGCCCCCAGCCACCAGGCTAGGGCTCAAGCTCCTGGCCCTGGGCTTTACCTGGTTCAAGAACTGGTACTACCCCGAGGGCTTCATGGAGGGTGGCCCGAAGCTGCAGGCGGAGAAGCCGCTGAGTGAGGAGCATAAGGAGAGGCAGTTAAGGAACCTCATGAAAGAACTCCTCGACTTCATATCAAGCAGTAGGACATCAGGTAACGAGTACCTACTGAGGTCGGTTAAGAGGGCTGAGGAGGCTGTTAGGATAATAAAAAGAATGCTCAGCGCCTCACCCTAATAAAGTACTCCGAGAATATCCTGCGGAACTCCTCGTCACCTATGACGGGCCTGCCCCCATCCTCGATCCCCTGCTTAGCCGGCGGTTTAGTTGAGTAGGTCGGTATCCTATCAGCTATCCTCTCCTCGTAGGTCGGGACGTGGGGGTTTTTGTAGAAGACCCCGATCGGTATCCTATCACCCCACTCCATAGCCTTCACCCATGCCTGCCTCAGCTTCTCCACCACCTCCTCCTCGCTCGGCTCGTGCACTACCGGGTCCCAGCCCTCATCCTCTAGCCTGTATATGGCCCTCCTGTAGTATGCTGATGTGTAGATGTCGTTGAAGGTCACGCATGGCTGGAGGACGTCGATGAAGGCCGCCCCCTTATGCCTTATGGCCTCCTTAAGCACCTCCTTGAAGTGGCTTATGAGGTTTGAGTACGTCCTCGCAACGAAAGTGTACCCCGACGCCAGTGCGAGAGCTATTGGGTTGACCGCGTCCTGGATGTTCGGCTTCGCTAGGGCCTTCGTCCTAACACCCCTCCTAAGGGTCGGGGATGCCTGCCCCTTAGTTAGCCCGTAGACGCCGTTGTCATGCATCACCACCGTCAGGTCTATGTTCCTCCTCCCCAGAGCAACGAAGTGCCCGGCCCCTATCCCTAGGAGGTCGCCGTCACCCCCATGGACTATGACAGTGAGTTCCGGATTAGCCAGCTTTATGCCGGTGGCGAAGGGTATGGCCCTCCCGTGGATCGTGTGGACGCCGTTCACGTTCACGAAGTGCGGTAGCTTGCCGGAGCACCCTATACCCGAGACTATCACCGTTTTTGACGGGTCGAGCTCGAGGTCAGCCAGGGCTCTGTACACCGTCGATACTATGCCGTAGTTCCCGCACCCTGGGCACCAATCAACCCAGACGGGGGACCTGTAAACGCGCCAGTCACGCACCATAGGTGAGCACCACCCTCTCAACCCCTTCCTCCAGAACCTTCCTTAGGGCCGGGACGAGCTCGTTCAGGTAAATAGGGCGGCCAGTGTACTTCACCACCGACTTCCTAATCACGATGCCGGTGTTCATGGCTATCACCTTCCCCGCCTGGCCTAAGTAGTTGTGCTCAACGAGCACGGCCCTCTCAGGCCCTACGGACTCGATCACCTCCTTCACGTAGTCGCTGGGGAACGGTGAGAACATCCTGAGATGAAGGAACCCTGCCCTAATGCCCTCCCTCGACAGCTGCTCCACGGCCTCCAAAGCAGCGCCCTTCACCGAGCCCCACCCGATGATCAGGGCGTCGGGCCTCTCCGGGCCGTAGAGAACGGCCCTCTCCTCCACAGGTATCTCCTTATCAGCTATCTCAAGCTTCCTCATCCTCTTCTCATACATCATGACCCTAACCTCCGGGTCCTCGTTGATATGGCCGTACTCGTCGTGCTCGTCCC
>JALSOP010000003.1 GCA_026986435.1 Desulfurococcales archaeon
GGTGACTTTGCGTACTCCCAGTGCAGTTCCTCTCCCGTATTAAGGCGTATGTGCGCCCAAAGATCCATGTACTGAGAATCGGCTGTATTCACAGTGACACCGACGGAAACCCCTAGTATGGGCGCTAGCGCGGCAGGCAGTGACGGCATTATTAAGGATAGGACATTCACGCCGCCGCTCAATGACAGAAGGGTGTTAAGTTCGTTCCTAATCATGTACGAGCTGAGTGTTATGTTATCCGTAGCTAACCGTTGATCAGAGTAATTAAGCCAGTTGTTGAGCACCAGGTCAACGTATTGCCTGGTAACCGGGTCATTGTAGTTATATAGGCTAGCCGTTCCCCACACACCCAGAGAGCTATTGAGTGGAGCCCCACCAGCTGGTCTGACAACGGTAATGTTAGCCCATTCGTTCAAGGGCGTGCACTCCCTCTGGGGTGGGGTGAACCAATAAACACAGCGGTAGAGGCGATACTTAGATACAGCTATATCCCCCTTAAAGCCCACGTATAGGACTGTATTAGGCGCCGTAAAGTCCTGCCCAGGCATGAACCCCTTGCTATAATCCAGGTCGGCCCACCTTTCATCGCTCGCCACCCAACTATACCCTATTATGCTGTAGCTTACTCCCCCGCCCCCTTCTCCGCCAGTTATGCCTGCGACAGCACTGATCCCTATCGACACCGATGCCTGAGACCTTGCTCTCAACACCTCGCGAAGGACCGCATAATATATCCCGTTATACGCCTCCTCACCTTTGATGACAGAAGCCACTAGCGGGATCCTCACATTAAGGCCGATGTGGTTCGGTGAGCCTGACTCGGGGTGCCACTCATAGCAGACCATATAGCATGTGTGAGGGCCATAACAGAAGTTGTAGCAGGATTCCCTTATATTGGGCGGCCATCCATCGCTACTATTCACCTTCTCCTTCATCTTTAGCTCGTCTGGGCTCACGCCAATAGACTTCGCCAGACTCCTCCTTACTTCATCTATGTCGAGGATCTTGATAGGGGGCGACGACAGGCGGACAGTGACCCCAGAGCCCTCTGCTACTAGCGAGGGGCTCACCGGCACCGATGCCGTCACGGCGTATAGACCATCGCTCCTGGCCACAGTACCGATTAATAGGATGCCGAGGCTGACGCCATTGGGGTCGAGGCCGAGTTCTCTGTAGTGGCTTACCCAGTCCCCCATGGCGTTCGCCAGAGCCCCCCAGTCTAGCACGACTACGTTATTGTTTGATGAGTACTTGCCGAGACACCGGAAGCTCCCGTTACTTAACCATGCGTACGCGCTGATCGATACCCTGTCGCCGGGCGCGATCGATGCCAGGCTCACAATGAAGCGGGGCTCCTCACCCGGGGCGGTGCGTGTGTAATCAACACTTATCCCAGCCCCCGGGTACCTCACTGAACCAATGATCTGGGTTCCCGGCTGAACCAGCGATAGAGCCGCGGGCGCCGCAACCGCTAGTATGAGAGCGATAACGGCGAGGGCTCGGACCGCTCCCATTCCGGAGGCCACCACGTACCTATTGTCTAAGGGCAAAAAAATTACGGTGAACCAGCCCCGCCTCCCACAGTACCCTTACTCAGTTGAGTGGCAAGCACGTACACAGCGTAGATGAGGCCAGCGAACATCACCAGGTGGGCCGTGCCGTACAGCCCCTCCCTCAGTGCGTGGCTCCCGAGGAAGAGGGCCTCGTTAGCAGCGGTCAGCCCTCCCGCCGGGTCCTGGCTGTAGTAGTAGAGGATCCCGATACCTTTATAGATGAGGAGGGAGATGGCCGCCAGCGACCCTATTACGTATATCACGAACGCCCTCCTAAGGGACCTGACGGCCCCCTCCCCCAGGCCGGAAACGTGGTCTATGGCCAGCGACACCAGGAGGATGGCGGAGGGGATGACCACCCCCAGGGAGAGCACGTGCCCGTGTGCCAGGCTGAGGTAGTGGGTGGCGAGTATGAACATCTCCTCAGGTAACCAAGAACCGTAGTACTTACTCACCTCCCTGTAGACCACCCCCATAACCATCACAGCCACCAGCATTGCCAGGATGTAGAGGGAGATCGGCCTGATGACAGCGTACGCCCTATCGCTCGGCACATTATTCACCGAATGAAGCATCGTGAGTCAAGAAAATAAACACGAAGAGCAAAACCGGATACCTAAAAATCAGAGAACGACGCCACTAGCCCGTCACCCTAACGTACACCATACCAAACCTGTAGGAACTGTCTCCGTAGCCATAGGTTATCGGCGACTTCGCGTACTCCCAATGAACGACCTCACCCTGCTTTAGATCCACCACGCTGACAAGATCCATCGCTTCCACAGCCTCCCACTGAACGTTGATCCCTATCGACACGCTCATAATCGGGGCGAAGGAGCCGGTGACGCCCGACATTATTAGTGAGAGAGCGTCGAAGGACCCCGAGAATAGTGGGACTGTCCCCACCTCATGCTTTACGAGCCAGGAGCTCACCGTCACATTATCCGTTGCCTCCCTCACGTCCCCGTAGGTGAGCCAGCCGTAGGTGACGAGGTCTAGGTACTCCCTAACCACAGGGTTGCTGTAGTCGTAGAGGCTCACAGCTCCCCAGACACCTAAGTCATTGTTTAGGGGGCCGCCGTTAGAGGGCCTGACATATGTGATGTTCGCCCACTCATCGAGGGGCTGGCAGATGGCTATGAGGGAGTAAGTACATTGGTACAGCCTGTATGGCGCCACGGAGATGTCCCCGCGGAACCCTACATATAAGATGCTGGGCCCGCTGAAGTCCTGGCCGGGAGTGAATGCCTTAGTGTAATGCAGATCCGCTACCTCCTGGCTGTAGCCCTCCCAGCTGAACCCCAGCACCTCGTAACTGACACCGCCACTGGCCCCGGTAGCTGTGATGCCTGCGACAGCGGTTATGCCTACCGATATGCTCTGGCTCTCTCTCGCTGAGAGCCATTCGTGGAGGAAAACATCATAGACCTTGCTGTAGGCGGAGCTCTTTACTACGGTAGCCACTAGCGGGATGGGTACGTCGAACCCAACGTAGACTGCGTTGCCTCCCTCGCCGAGCTCGTACCTCCAGTACCAGCAGGTCCTCGTCGGGTATGGGTTACCCGGCGATGTTATGCAGCCGTCCTCTATCTCGCCAGGGGGGAGGGGGGAGGAGCTCGATTCACTGTATGACTCGGTGCCTAAGACACCCTTATTGGTTTCCCGGAAGTCGAGGACCTTCATTGGTTTCTTGCTCAGGACTACCCTGACGGTGTTCCCTTGGATAATGTGGGACAGCCTTATCGGGACAACTGAGGCCTGAACGTAGACCCCGTCAGGCTTGATGATCGTTGCTAAGAAGGTGACGCCTATGCCGACGTCCTCAGGCCTCACGCCCCTCTTCTCAAGGAACCTGGCCCACGGGGAGGCGAATCTGAGGAGGCTGGACCTATTGAGCCAGGTGAGTGAGGCGGTGCCGGCGAACCTCCCAATTTTCTTCACAGAGCCGTTGGGGAGCCAGGCAAAGGCATCCACCGCTACTGATTCAGTGGGGTTCAGTGAAGAGAAGCTCAAGGCCAGCCCCGGGCTCGCGCCGAGGGCTGTTGCCCGGTACTCGACCCTCACACCGACGCCCGGGTAATCACGGGCCTCAACCACCCTCTCCACAGGGTAGGTGAGGGCGAGCACGGATGCAATAGAGAAGGCGGCGATCAGGAGCGCTACCACGACGAGAGAGGCTCTCAATATCTCCCACCATACAATACTCGTTTGCTGACAAAAAAATATCGGTAAATAATCATTAATTAATCGGGAAAATATTAAGTATTAATCACCAATAACCCAGAATCTCAGCACGAAACCTGCAATAAAACAGTGATTTTTAGAAAAACTATTCGAGTAATGGATCGACCGAGAGACCGCCCCCAATAAACCCTTCAGTAAGCCCTCAGGCAAGTACCGAGAAAGAAAAAATACTCTGGAAACACCCCTGTAAAAACATTAGGAAACTAGCGTCTCCTCGCGACCCACCAAATTAACGCAAGTGCTGAGACAGCAACCACAGCACCCGCAATGTAAGGCGCTACCACAAATGATTCATTACCGTTATTTGTTGATGTATTAGTTCTCTCATTGCTACCCTCTCCTCCCAGCCCACCAGGTGATGACCAGGTAGCATTGGCTATCGTCTTCCCGGTTGATGCATCAATAACAAGGAGCTTCTCCTCCGTGTCTGCAATGTATACTGGGTGCAGTGTACCGTTCGCTATTACCCATACTTCCCTAATTTCGGCATTGGCGCCGAGACCGAGTTCATTCATTACCTGATCTTTGCTAACGCTTGCTTTCTCGACTCTAAGCGATGTGACTCCTTTGATGATGCTCGCGGTGTTTCTGAATGAGAAGCTCCTCAGGTAGCCCGCACCATCGATTTCCAGCCTGTAACCTGCTTCGAGAGGCCTCGCGAAAGCGAATCCCTGGGGCTGAGGTATGAACACTGGATACCCATTGTACATTATTGAGTATCTTACCTCGTTCTCTTCATCGACCTTCTTCACATACGACAAGCCGAGCCTACTAGCCAATTCAGTAGCCCTCTCAACAGCCGAGCTGAACTCGTTCCTCACGGTGTCGGGGTTTGTCACTACCCCTGTACCGAGTACTGTGCCGCTCACCCGTGTCACATACACCTCCTCTCCGTCATCACTAGCGAAGACTGTTACCGAAAGATCGATGGGCGAACCGTCCCTCGCCAGCCAGCCGACGTCATAGGCATGAAGCACCTTACCGGACGGGCTCACTAGATCAAGGTTCTCCCCCATGAAGTCAATCTTGGGGCTCACGCCCGACTTAATTATGATGCCATATATAGTGGGTGAGATGTCCCTGAGCTGATCTAGCACCTTAGGTATGATCTTGTCCTTTATTGTTGGGTCGGCATAGGATGCGTAATAACCTACCACAGCAGCTGCCTCATCATCGAACCCGGGTATAGGGTTGTCGTTGGTGTATGTTACATTAACGTAGGTGCCGTAATAGAGTGAAGACAGGTATGAAGCATAACCATCATATAGAGCGTAGTCCAGCGCACTTTCGAAAGCGTTCTCGAGGTCATATCCCTTAACTAGGTATAAGTAGCTGAATCTATTCAAGAACTCCATCCCTGCTGAAGTGGCTATCGCTCCGTTACCTGTCCACGAATAGAGTATGTTTACGTGTGTTAGGAATCCCACTATTGCTCTGCCGTAGACGTAGTATGGTTCCTTGGTTATTAGGAATTTGTAAGCATAGGTCCATGAGTCTGGAGAGGGGTTGGTTAGATTATCAAAGGAGCGTGTATTACCGAGGCTATTGCAGAAGCCGAGTATCACGACGCTGGGGAGTTCGTATATGTTTTTGTTTGATGTTGTTCTGTTTATTTGATAAGCCCACACCCAGGTATCATGCAAGGCGTTGGCCCAGGTGAGTGGTATCGGTACATACTCGCCCGAAGTGAATACTCCGTCATATTTATAGGCGTGGAACGCGTAAGGCGTGCCGTGACCTAGCACTATCAGCACGCTCTGCCCCGGAAGATTAGCCAGTAACGAAGTCAGGTTATTTGATAAGTCGCTCGCCGACCAATACGGGTTCGCTACTATGATATCCCTAACATCAAATAGGTGGAGGTTCTTGCCGCTCAGGTTCTGTACGAGTCCGTTGCTGCTGTAGAGATAGCTGTTCTTTACGGCTGTCGCGTTCCAGAACTGAGACGGGCCGTAACCGTAAAGGTAGCCGCCCTCTGTCCATGCCACTAGTGTTACGTAGTCGGTGCTGTAGCTCTCTACCCTGTATGGGACGACTGCTATGGTTAATGTCATTACGATTAATGTGATTAGTGCTACCGACCTTACTGCTTTTTTGCTCTTTCGTAGGCTGGGGTAGATCAGAATTTCACCTCGTCCTTATACTGGTTTTGCCGCTTATTTTTTTCCCTAAAACAGACTTTACGATTATATAAGTAACTTGTTTATTTTTCCTCCAGCGGGCTCGTGGCGATTATTTAGTGAGGGGTGAGAAGGGTTCCGGAGCAATCCTTTAATGTTCTGGGTAGCGGGATTATTGGGTTCGGTGTTGGCTGATTTGAACGAGAAAATAAAGGAGCTTCACGCCCTCCGCGAGAAGGCCCTTAAGGGGGGTGGGGAGGAGGCGATCAAGAAGCAGCACGCGAAGGGTAAGTGGACCGCTAGGGAGAGGATCGAGTACCTCGTTGACCCAGGCTCTTTCCTAGAGCTCGACATGTTCGTTCGGCATAGGGCGACGGGGTTCGGGATGGAGAAGAGGCTCGCCTACGGTGACGGCGTCGTAACGGGCCTCGCGAAGGTCAGCGGGCGCAGGGCAGTCGTGATCGCTCAGGACTTCACCTTCATGGGGGGCTCCCTCGGAGAGATGCACGCCAAGAAGATCGTTAAGGCGATGAGGCACGCCCTCGCGAACGGCGTGCCCGTTATATTCCTCAACGACTCCGGAGGGGCGAGGATCCAGGAGGGTGTGGACTCCCTTAAGGGCTACGGGGACATATTCTACATGAACGTCATGGCCTCCGGCGTGATCCCTCAGATAGCGGCGATAATGGGGCCCTGCGCCGGCGGCGCCGTATATTCTCCGGCACTCATGGACTTCATCATCATGGTTAGGAGGACCTCGTTCATGTTCGTCACCGGGCCCAGGGTCGTTAAGGCGGCTATAGGTGAGGACGTTGACGAGCAGTCGCTCGGCGGCGCGGACGTCCACGCAACCAAGTCCGGCGTCGCCCACTTCGTCGCCGACTCCGATGAGGGCGCCCTGAACCTGATCAAGGCCCTCATGACTTACCTACCCAGCAACAACGCTGAGGACCCGCCCTACCTCAACACCGGGGACCCGCCTGACAGGGCTGATGAGAACCTCAACGCTTTAGTGCCCGTCGACCCGAACGAGGCGTACGACATGAAGGACGTCATCACGAGGGTACTTGACAGAGGCACGTTCCTCGAGGTGCACGCTGGGTGGGCTCAGAACGCCGTCACCGGGTTCGGCAGGTTAGCGGGGGCGGCAGTCTGCGTCGTCGCTAACCAGCCGAAGCACATGGCAGGGGTGCTGGACATAGACGCCAGCGACAAGATAGCATCTTTCGTGAGGTTCTGTGACGCCTTTAACTTCCCGATCATAACCTTCGTGGATGTCCCCGGCTTCCTCCCTGGCACGGCGCAGGAGCACGGCGGCATCATAAGGCACGGGGCGAAGATCCTCTACGCCTACTCCGAGGCAACCGTGCCGAAGCTCACCGTGATCCTTAGGAAGGCTTACGGCGGAGCCTATATAGCGATGGGTTCCTCCCACCTCGGCGCCGACTTCGTGGCAGCGTGGCCGACGGCGGAGATAGCCGTTATGGGTCCGGAGGGTGCTGCTGAGATTGTTTGGAGGAGGGACCTCGCCTCGATAAAGGACCCGGAGGAGAGGGCGAGGAAGCTGGCGGAGCTGGCGCGGGAGTACAGGGAGAAGATAGCCAACCCGTACTTCGCGGCGGGGAGGGGCTACATAGACGCGGTCATAGAGCCCAAGGAGACGAGGCCAACCCTCGTGAGGGCGCTCGAGCACATCAGGTCGAAGAGGGAGACGAGGGTCTGGGTACCGCCGAAGAAGCACGGCCTCCCACCGTTCTGAGGTGGTAGCGTGGTCCCGCTAAGGAGGAGAAAAACTAAGGAGCTCGTGGCCGCCGCCGTAGCGGCTGTGGCGAGACACATAAGCCTGAAGACAGGTGCGAAGCCCGTCACAGAGCCGGGTGAGGCGTGGGTTATTATTTGGAGGCATGAAGCAGGTAGGAGAACATGGTCTAGGAGGAGGCCGAGAGCATGGTGAGGTATAGAGTAAGGGTCGGGGGCAAGGAGTACGAGGTCGAGATAAAGGAGGAGTACGGCGACACGTACGTCGTCGAGGTGGACGGCGAGGAGTTCGAGGTGATAGTGGAGGCACCCTCAGCCGGGCCGGCCGTGCCCAGGGTCGTCCCAGCCGCCGGAACCCCGAAGGAGACGGTGAAGGCAGGGAGAGGGAGGGGTATACTCAGCAGGCTCAGGGGGCCCAGGGGCAAGGTGGTGAAGGCGAGCGTCCCAGGTAAGGTAGTGAAGATAATGGTTAAGGAAGGCGACGAGGTCAAGGAGGGTGACACGGTGGCAATCCTTGAGTCGATGAAGATGAGGATGGAGATAAAGAGCGAGTACAGCGGGAAGGTCAAGGAGGTACTGGTTAGTGAGGGCGAGTTCGTCGAGCAGGGTCAGCCACTGATAGTGGTTGACTAGCATCAGCGACAGGGCAGTGGGTTCAGTGAGTCAGGCAGGCCACGGTTGGGTGTCAAGTAGCTACGGTATGTTGGGCGGGCTACGCATAGGGTTAATGAATAGATGTGACGAGGCGGACGTCGCTGAGGTAGCCCGCATACTCTACGAGGGGTTAGGGGATAAGCTCGGTGTTGTGTTCGGTTCCCTTAACACGTTCAAGCGTTTCTTGCTCGCCAGCATTAACTGCTCCATGGGCGTTGCCGCGGTCCTCAATGAGAGGGTAGTCGGGTTCGCGGGGCTTAAGACAGAGAGCGATTCATGGATCAGGCCCCGGGTCAGAGAGCTCTTGAAGGCCCTCGGCCCGTTCAGGCTCACCAGGTTCGCAGTCCTCGGCCTGCCCCTCCACTATGGACCCGCCCCATCCGAGGTGCTTATTGATGTTCTCGCCGTGGACGGGAGGTTCAGGGGGAGGGGGATAGGGACCTCCCTCATCAGGTTCGTCCTCGACTACGGAAGGGGAGCTAGCATGAGGAGGGTCAAGCTCTACGTCGCCGACAGGAACGAGAGGGCTAGGAGGCTTTATGAGAGGCTCGGGTTCAGCGTATCGAGGGTGGTTAGCATTCCCTTCCCATACAACAGAATCTATGGAATACGCCACATGTACGAGATGATTCAGGAGCTTCGATAATCGAGTAAGCGGGTCATTAACAGCCAGCTCTTAAGTCGGTTACCCAAAGCATTAAATGGAGGTCATCCAATGACTGAGAGGCCCTTTAAGAGGCTACCCTACCTAATAGCGGTTTCCCACATAGGGCCCCTGCCCGGGAACCCGAGATACGGTGGCTCGCTAGAGGAAGCAGTAGAGAAGGCGGTGGCCGACGCAAGGGCGGCCGAGGAGGGAGGGGCTGACGGGATCATAGTCGAGAACTACCTGGACAGCCCCTACCCCAGGGACGAGGCAGGACCCCTTAAGGTAGCGGCGATGGCGGTAATAGTGAGGGAAGTGGTAAAGGCAGTGACCATACCCGTGGGGGTGAGCCTACTTAGGAACTGTGGCCCGGAGGCTGCGGCGATAGCCCATGCCGCCGGAGCCTCCTTCATAAGGGTGAACGCCCTAGCTCAGGCAGTCGTCAGCGACCAGGGCATACTCGAGCCAGTCGCCTACAGGCTAGCGGCGGCGGAGGCCCTCATGAGGTGGTCCCCCTACGTAATGGCTGATGTGAACGTCAAGCACGCCGCCCCACTAGCCCCGAGGCCCTTAAGGGAGGTGATCGAGGAGACCGTGGTTAGGGGAGGAGCGGACGCAGTGATAGTGACGGGGCCAGCGACAGGGAAGCCCCCGACACCGGAGGAGGTGGCCGAGGCGAGGAAGCACCTCCCGCCCAAGGCCGACCTCGTCGTTGGGTCTGGCATGGCACCCGATAACATAAGGCACTACATCGATCACGCCGACGGCTTCATAGTAGGAACATACCTGAAGGACGAGAAAGGAATAATAAGGGCTGAGAAGGTTAAGAGGATCGCCGATGCCATAAGGCCCAGCAACACCCAGATAAGCTAATGAAATAGGAAAAACCGGTTCGTGGTTGGGGGCTAACGTCTCCTCCTCATGGCAACAACCGATACGGCAAGAGCAACGGCTACTCCAGCGAGCACTAAGGCTAGTTGCGGTGATTGCCAGCTTTGAGCAATACTTCCTCCTAGCCTGCCAACAAGCGTGTTTTTGCCTCCCTCATGGATTATTGATCCGCTCACAGCGTCAACCCCTAGGAACTCCTTCGGCGTCTTGATCACGTAGACAGGGATCATGTCGCTACCCTTAACCACCCATGACAAGGTCACGTTAGCATCCCCTGGGGCGAGGCCAGTGATCTTTAGTGCGTCCTCAGGGGTTATTCTTGGCCTAACCTTGTTGAGGTTGCCTAACTCATCGAGGATGCTGACCGTGTTGTATAAGGAGAAGCCTAGTACGGAGCCCGGCACTGTTGTGGTTTTGAGGTCGATCATGGCCTGCCTCGGGTTCATGAGCGGGTCCTTCCCGGGGCTCGCGATTAAGACGGGGGACCCTTCGTACACTACACTATACTGACTCCCTTGCTTAACGTAGCTTAGCCCAAGCCTCTCAATGACCTCAAGGGAGCTACTCACGGATTTGTTAAGTGAGCTAATGATCTCGTCTACCTTAGACGCTATTGAGTGGCTCAAGTAATTGACGTTAAGCGAGATGAGGTAGACATGGTTAGCGGAGTCATCAGCATAGATGAGAGCAGCCACGTCAACGGGTCCTTCTCCGTGAGACGACCAAACAATGGAGTACAGGTGCAGAACATCACCTGAGGGCCCGACAATATCGTGCTCGCTATCCTTAACGTCTACCCTGGGCTTTATTCCGGACGATGTGATGGCGTAATAGACGTTTGGCTCTATCCCCTTAATTTCCTCCAGCGCCTTAGAGACTATTGCGTCAGTTGGGTAAGGATCAACGTAGTTGCCGTAGAAGCCTATCACAGCAGCGTATTCATCAGCGAAGACCGTATTATCTTGTGCGTAATTATACGAGTACCCCTCCACTGTCCCGTAATACAGGGAAGTTAAGTAAACAGCTAAGCCGTTATATTGGGTCTCTTGAAGAGCCGTTGCATACGCTGTCGATAAAGGCAGACCGTCGATATAGTGGTACTGTATGAAGGACCTTATGAAGTCGAGGCCGCGTGCATTGTAGGTGAGTCCGAACGGGTCGTAGAGTATGTTTATGTTTGTTAAGAACCCTACTATCTCCCTTCCATAGAGTGTGTAGACGTCACTAGATGGTAAGAACCTAAATGTATATGCCCAAGAATTGTTAGCGGGTGAGTAGAGGTTGTCAAATGACACAGTGTAGCCCATACTGTGGCACATGACCAATACCACTGCGTTCGGTAGCTCATTCAGGGGCCTGTTCCCGATCATGTCTTTGACATCGGTCGCGTTCACTACTGTGCGGTGATCGTCATTAGCCCATTCATCTGGTATTGGCCTGTAAGGGAATGTTGTGAAATACCCGAAATACCCATCATATTTATATGGTATGTAGTTCGAGGGCGTGCCATGGCCTATCATTATGAGCACACTTTGTCCGGGCACATTAGCTATAGTCTGGGTCAGATTATTTCCGAGATCTGCCCTGCCCCACTCGGGATGGTCGTTGATTATGAAGAAGACGTCGTATATATGGAGGTCCTTGCTATTAAGTAGTTGGTATAGGTCTGATACGAAGCCGTCCTTGATTACGGTAACATTCCACATTTGGGAGGGCTTTGCGTAGAGAGGTGTCGTGTCCCAATAGTGTCCCCCTTCTGACCACACAATCACTGTTACGTGATCTGTGCTGTACGCGCTGACTGAGGCTGCCGTCACTAGTGTCATCATGATCATTGCTACAATTATTGCCAGTCTAGGTGCTCTGTTGATGAGTAGAAAGTTTGCCATTATATCTCACATACTATCTTTATCTTAACTCCTTATTTTTTTACATGAGACAGCAAATATGAGATTGATTGTGGGATTTCATCATCTTGACTATTGACTGTTCTTAATGGGGCTTAGTAGGTGTTACTACGAAAGCGGTCTGGGTCGTGAGGTCTTGGGCTCGCTGTTCAGGGAGGCGGTGCGCTATACTTAGCCATTCAGTTGTTCCTTACCGGGCCGTACCGTTTGCTGTGCTGTTGCTCGTACTCGCTACAAGGGGATAAGTGCAAGGCACATGAACCGCTTCCGGGACATAGTTTATGGCGATTGGGTCAGTAACTCAGTGTATTATTCATTTTCATGTTTCTGGGTTGGTCGCTGTCCCTCGGTGTTAGGTCAGAGTGTTTCCATATTCCCCGCCTCTCGGGGATTATTTTATCCCTTTTTATGCGGTGTTGATGAGTGGGGCAGAGAAGTGGGTCAAGCTATCGTTGTTCGTGGCCGTCTCGCCGAACGCGTCAGGGAAGAGGCCAAGAGGTTGGGGCTCAGCGTTGACGAGTATCTTGTAGAGCTGCTTAGTCAAGGTCTAGACCCCAAGGAAAGGGCTGTGGAGTACATTGAGGCCGCCGAAGAACTGCTTCGGGAAGCTAAGGAGGAGCTGGAGAGGGGCAACGTCAGACAGGCT
Source organism: Desulfurococcales archaeon (assembly GCA_026986435.1). GTDB lineage: Archaea > Thermoproteota > Thermoprotei_A > Sulfolobales > NBVN01 > WAOK01. Next base: position 12,420 of record JALSOP010000003.1, read on the forward strand.
GCTGAGAAGGTCTGGGGTGCGGTAGCATTAGCCATAAAGTCATACGCATACTGGAAGGATGGAAAGAGAGTCGCGAGTCATGGCGAGTTATGGGAATACAAGAGGGTGCTTGAGGATAGGCTGGGTGGGTGGGTAAGTGATGCCTGGGCCCACGCTAACACAATGCACATCTGCTTCTACGAGGGTTGGTGCACTAAAAGAGACGTTGAGATCGCGTATAAGAGAGTGGGGAGGCTAGTGAAAGAGGTGGCTTCTCAAATAAGAAGTGACTGATTAAGACTTGACTAAGCCGTATCTCAACAAGCATTACCGAGAGTAATAGTGTATGGAATAGTTCTCACCCTAATAGTCATTTCCTCAGACCCAATGATATAGTCCGATGTGATAGTAGCTACGCATTACTTCCCGGGAGTCATGCATCATTGGGCTAAGTCATTATTGTTCTGGCACTCTCAGTAACTAGGTGATTGCATGGATTCAGCCGTCTCCTTCGCTTACTACGCCGCCTTGGTGAAGAACCTGCGCGGCGTCCTTCTCCTCGATCCAAGGGATGAGGACGCCTGGTCTAGGGTTGGGTGGCTTAGGAGGAGGTTCAGGTACAGGAATCTCGGTGTGACGCCCTCAGTGTCCGGCCCCCGTGTTGAGGACCTGCTCGAGTCAAGGGTTTTCAGGAGGCTCTACTACCCATTAAGGGCTTATGAGGAATTTGTCGGTCTCTTCCGCTCCGCAGGCCTTGATGGGCTGTTTGCTGAGGCGGCCGTGCTCTCCTCCGCGTACATATCCCCCTTACTGGTCCTCAGCGAGGGCTACCTCGACCTAATCAGGCGGTACTCGCTGGGGGAGGTTAGGGTCTGTAAAAAGCTCGGAGACAGGGACTGGAAGCTCCACCTACGGATAGCGGACTACAGCATCCTCGACTCCTACGAGGCAATGGTTGAGAAGAGCATCGAGTACGTGCGTGCCTTCAGCAATGAGGAGGCCAGGAAGGGGATCCTCGAGGAGAGGAGGGTCTTTATGGAGAAGGACTCGAGGAGGTACTGGAGAATAGCCTGCGATGATGGCGAACCCTTCCTCCTATACCTTGACCCCCTCCTTGTCCTGGAGGGGTTGTTAGGAGAGATGAGGGGGAGGGTGACTGAGGATCACGCCGCCGCGCTCGCTGTTGTGCCCGCTGTTAATGTGTGCCTTGTTGGTGACGGGTCTTCTTAATAAACTTTTTCATTAGTACCGGTGATTTTCCTCCAAATTAGTAAAATAGTTTTTTAGGTGAGCCCACTAATTGATCGTGGTGGTTGATGATGTACCTGACGAGGGAGCACGTCGAGGTAATCAAGCTCCTCGCGAAGGGCTCTATGGGTGAGGAGGAGGCCGTTTCCTCCGGCCACGCAGGGATGGGTAGGGCGGCGATAGGGAGGAGGATAATGGAGCTCCACGTCCAGGGACTGGTTAGGAGGTCAGGCGGGAGAGCGGGCCTCACCGAGGCCGGGCAGGTGCTTGCTGAGGCCGTGAGGGACATAGAGACGCAGCTCCTGCCTGAGCCGTGGATCGACTCGAGGGTGATGTGGGTGCTGAGGTACGCCGCCGAGACAGGGTACGTCCCGCCGTACTGGGAGGACATCCTGCTCGAGAGGATGCTGTGGGGTAGGGAGTCCGGGCCGACAGCGCTCGGGAAGGCAGTGTATGAGGCATACAGGAGGGCGAGGCCGCTCATCTACCTCACACCCGAGATATCCATGTTCCTCATGAGCCTGCCCTCAGGCCCTGCCCCATATGACGAGCTGGTTAAGGTAAGGGACGCGGGCGGCTTCGGCGACTCCGTAGTGAGGGCCCTGGAGGCTACTAGACTCATAGAGATAACCCCACCAGGCGAGGGCGGTGCCGTCTACGCACTGACCAGGAGAGGCAGGAGGGTTAAGGCCGCCCTGAGACGCATACCGGTATATGACTCCGTTATACTCATCGATGACAGGGTGCTGAGCCTCCTTAGGAAGGGGAAGCTAAGCGCTGAGGAGCTGACGGAACTAACAATAATGCACCTAGCAGGCAAGGGAGGCGTGAGCGACTTCGGTAAAGAGATAGAGGAAGCGGCCGCCACCGGCGAGGAGGCACTGATACCGCCGATAGGGTTCAGCAGGGGCGAGATGCTTGTGCTGAGGGCCGTTAAGGAGGGCCCGAGCAAGGCCCCGCCAGGGGAGCCGGCGCCGACGGAGGAACACATAAGGAAGGTTCTGGAGGAGGTCAGCGGCCCTGTTGAGGAGCTGGGTGCCCTCCTGAAGTCGCTTGAGGCGAAGGGCCTGATTAGGAGGGTAGAGATCAGGAATAAGGACACCTACGCCCTGACCGAGCACGGTGAGTGGGTGCTGAGCAAGATAGGTGCGGAGGGCTGGCTACCCAGCGACGCCGTTAAGGCCGCTACCTACGCCTTCGCGGGGAGGGCCCCCAAGCCGGAGTGGGTGATGCTCGCCAGGGAGCATGGTGTCGTGATTAACGACGTGACCTCGAGGGGCGAGGCCCTCGTGAACCTCTCAGCCAGGCTGGAGAGGAGGCCGATACTCACTAAGTACATAGCGGCGGTGCTGGCTAAGACCCCGAGCAAGGGTGCGGCTAGGGACGTTATCGTGCGTGATGTGCAGGAGTGGCTCGGATTCGGCAGGGAGGACATACTGAGGGCCATAACCGAGGCAGAGTCGATGTACTACGTCCACGTCTACCCCAACGACTACGTGGTCCTCACAGAGGCGGGGGCCCTCATGAAGGACGTCGTGACCGGCGGCAAGACCGACGAGTTCCTAAAGCACGAGATCTCGATTACCCCACTCCACTACCACGTCCTGAGGACGTTCAGCGAGAACATCGAAGACATCAAAAAGATATGGCAGGAGATCCAGAAAGCGGCCAGGTTCGGTGAGGAGGTAGCCCTGATCTACAACAGAATAAAGAAGTACACAAGCGTCACCCTGGGAGAGGTCGAGAAGGCATTAACGCAGTTAAGGGGCTACGACCTCATAGGGAGGTACACAATAACAGGGGCGGGGAAGGCCCTACTAGCCGCTGGAGAGGCCCTCCTAAGAACATCGAAACACGGGCTCATCAGGTGAGTCACCCGCGCCTTTTCTTAGCAACCAACACCGCGCCGAGAACCGCCCCAGCAGCTCCCGCACCCGCTATCACGTACCATGGGAGCCCCTCACCCGGCGGGGACTCACTCACTTCATCGACACCCTCCCCGAACCCTATCCTCAGCTCCTCACCGCCTACGGTGGCTATGGTGAAGGAGCCCCACGGAGGGCTGAGCGGGTGCGTGACCGGCTCTACTGCCTCACCGCCGAATTCTATCGTTGGTTCGTAAGGCGAGAAGACGGCCACGGACATGATCCGGGAGTCCTCGCCCCTAATCACTATCTTACCGCTTTCAAGGCCCACCTTAGGGGCCTCACCTCCATCCCACGTGACGATCACCTTACCTAGGTCATACCCTATGCGGAACCAGTACGTCCTCGCCTTACCGGGGCCCGGCAGTTCCTCGGGGTTGCTCAGGCGGTATTCTGCGGTGCCGTTCATGTATACCTGCATAGGGCCCTGGCTTGTGATGACCCAGTACCTCACGCTTGATTCGAGGAGGTATCCGGTGCTGAGGTCATAGTAGTATGTACTGTTGATGCTTACCCTGTATAGCATGAGGTACTCTGGCCTCGACTCGTTGTTATATACCCTTACCTTCAACTCTAGGGCTGGCCTATTCCCCCATTCACTGATGTGGGCGATCCTCTTCATTACTAGGCCTTGCCTAGCTTCTCTCGCTACCCTATCCAGGAACGAGTTTATGCCCGTCTCATTGAGGACCATTAGCTTCCCGGGCCCCAGTTCCTTACTCCACGTCTTGTTAAGGGAGCTGAACAGATCGAGTAGCTCCTTGTAATCGATCTTCAGCCTCACCTTGCTCGAGAAATTAGCCCTCACCGAGTCACCCGCCGGTACTACGTCGACTGATACCGTGCCCGCTCCTTCGGCTATAGCGTGGTCTGGCTCGCCCATATTGGCGGCCATGAGGAACGTCACACGTACATCGTATGTCAGGGTTAGTGCGTTGCCCGCGTCCTGACCCTGTGCCTGTGCCGGTACTGGGGCTGCGCCCGCGATCGCTGTAATGACCACAGTAATCAGTGTGAGTACCTTTGCATACGGACTCAAGCCCTCCAACCCGTCCTTGACAGATCTGGAGAGGTTAAGAGTTTACCCAGCAAAAACGGTTTGATGACCTCACTAGGCTCCCTACCCCTTACCCAGCGAGTTCGCGAGCAGGGAGGCCAGAAGCGATATGGCTGGAGCGGCCAGGCTTGGTATCCACCACTCACTAACGATCCCAGCGTTTAGGGCGTACTCAAGCAGCACTCTTGCCGCGGCACCCGCGAATATTCCGGCAGCGGCGCCGACCCATGTGTACCCGCGCCACCATATCCCCAGAGCCAATGGCACGAAGAGGGAGGCAAAGAGGATATCGAACGCCAGCGTCAACCAGTATATGATGTCTGCCCTAGCTACCGCAGCGGCTATGGCACCTATGCCGAGGACAACCACCAGCGACCTCGTTAGGAATAGTAGGGTCGAGTCACTCATCCCGGGCCTGAGGACGTCCTTACCGAGGTTCTTAGCGAGCACGGTCGCGGGGGCGAGCAACATGGAGTCGGCGTTGCTCATCACGGCCGCCATAAGGCCTGAGAGTACTATGCCAGCGATGCCTGCAGGCAGTACTTCCTTGATGAGTGCTGGGTAAGCCAGCTCAGCGTCGCCGAGCCCCGGTAGGAGGATAAGGGCTGAGACACCGACCAGCATCGAGACCACGCCTATAACGTAGTACGATACCCCAGCCAGGAGTGCTGACCTTTTTGCTGTGGCCTCGTCCTTGGATGCGAATATCCTCTGCGCGAGGTCGGGTGCGGGGACATCGCCAAGCGCCAGCACAAGCATCAGGGCCCAGAAATCTATGGTGAGGAACACCTTCGGGTCAAGCAGGCCTAGCCCACCGATCTCCGCCGCGACATTACTAACGCCCGCTTTCGCCAAGGCGATCACAAGGGCCGCCGACACCCCCGTGAAAGTGATGAGGAGCTGCAGGAAGTCCGTGAGCGACACCGCCCACAACCCGCCCAGGACAGTGTAGAAGACGATAATGGAGCCAGTGACGACGGCGGCGAGGGTGTAGTCCCACCCAAAAACCACATGTATGAGTTTTGAGCCAGCAACGATCTGCGCGGTCACGGCGAACACGTACGCCACGAACATTATCAATGCCGACACAGCCCCCAGCCAGGCCTTACCGAACCTCGTGCTATAGAAGTCGGCGAGCGTGTAGAGCCTCATTCTGTGAAGGGGCCCAGCGAAGAACAGGCCCACAAGGATGAGCGTCGTGCCGAACCCTATGGTCGTGCCCCACACACCTATTGCTTTACCGGCGTAGGCCTTACCAGCTATGCCTATCGTTATGCCACCGCCTATCCAGGTAGCTGCTACTGTTGAGAAAGCCAACCAGAGCTTCAGCCTCCTGCCAGCAACGATGAACTCCTCAGAGGAGATTATGCGCTTGGCCGTTAGAAGACCCACAACCACCAGGGCCACAAGATACGTCACGAACGCTGCCTGATCTATGCTCTCCAGCACGTTACGCACCGAAATAATCTGCAGAGGTGGTATATAAATGATTAATGTTTATTTATAATATGAACAATCTTTTCACTATAAATTCAGCATATACGCTTGTTCATCGAAAAATTATTCGATGATACAACACACTAGGATTAAGGGAAGCCTTCATTAAGTGGATATCACCGCATCTGTATAATGACTGACCTGCCCATGGTTTATTTAGAGGGGGAGAAAACACTCCCTCAGCTCGGGGCAGTGGTTTCGACAATGGTCACGGTAGTCACACCTGGCGAGGCGCCTTCCTCGAAGAGCTGGATCTGCTTAATTACCTCCAGGCCCGGTAAGGAGGTCGCCACCACTGAGTCATAGCCGAAGGCGTAGAGCACTTCATTGATCCTTGCGGACCTCTGCGGGCCCTTCACATCAACAGAGCCCAGGTACCTCAGGCCCTCACCGGGCACGACCTGGAACACGGCTATGCCGGAGTCCCTGCCGGAGAACATCAACGGGATAGCGAATGTCTCGTTGTCTATCGGCTGGAACGCGTGGTGCTCCCAGAGCGCCTGGGACCAGCCGCTTACGTTAATGCTGGACACCCTCGTTATGTTCGTTGGGTCGCTCACGTCGTACAGGTCCACCTTAAGGCCCCACGACTCACCTACGCCGACGCCGACGAGGTACCTGTCGCCCCACGGGTGTAGGTACTCGCTGTACCCGGGCATCTTGAGCCAGCCCAGTATCCTTGGTTTGGCCGGGTTGCTGATGTCTATGGCGAAGAGGGGGTCAACCCGCCTGAAGGTGACCACGTATAGGTAGTCCCCCACGTACCTGGCGGCGTATACTCTCTCCCCGGGCGCTATGCCTGTAAGCGATGATACTGGGGATAGGTCGCTGGCCCTCAGCACATATACCGACGAGCCCCCGGTCTCCGAGGCCCACGGCATCACCATGAAGAGGTCGCTGAGGTTACTGGTGTTGCTCAAGTAATGCAGGCCCTGTATGGCGTAGATCGTGCCGTACAGTAGGGGGTAGATAGACTGACTGCCCTCTATGTAGGGAGGTATGATCGCTATGGGGATGGCGGAGAGAGCGAAGCTGGCTACTCCCCTGACATCCGTTGTCACGACGTAGAGGTAGCCACCCCTCTCCTCAACACCGAACCTATCCAGCACCTCCCCAGGGACTGCGGTGGTGGCTTTTACGGCACCGCTTACCCCGCTGAACTCCACCTTGACGATCTCCGTCCTGAAGGCGCTCAGCCTCCCAAGGGAGGACGTCACGCAGTCAGAGAACTCCCGCAGCTGCTTGCCCTCCTCCACAGCCTTCTTTATCGCCTCCTCGACGTCCTCGGGTATGTTGATAGCGCTCATGTTACCGGGGTTAGGAACCCAGACGTAGAGCGAGGTGCCGAAGGTGTCCTGCACCCAGGCAGCTATGGGTGCAATGCCCTCCTCCATCTTCTTCGCCCAATCCCTCAGCACTCCCAGTACCTCATCAGGGCCTGGGTTAGGGCCTATGCTCTCGAGACCCTCCCTCAACCCCTTCGGGGCCTTAGGGGCGCAGGCAATTATCGCCTCAGCAGCCTTTTCCTCACTCACGCTCCTCATCTCCTTAGCCAGTATGTAGGCAACGTTGTCCCTCATGTAAACGATTACGTTGCTCATGTACGCCGTGATAGGTAGGATGATGTTAGTAACGCCGATCTCGCCTGTCGAGGGGTCAAGGGCGACAACGGTTAAGAGGGTGTTCCCGAGCCTTGATGTGCCGGCCACGTACGTCGGCCCCGCCTCAAGGATGTCGACGCCGTCCACCCTCTCTTCCCCGGTAGGGAATGGTGAAGCACTCTTGAGGAATACGTAGGCCACGTCACTGGACATCCTCGAATCGATTAGCCTTAAGCTAGTGAGGAGGTGCTTGTCCACGATGGCGAGCCCTTCATCACCGAAGCTGAAGACAGCGATCACCGTTCCCAATACCCAGGGCCTCGGGCGGCAGGCCGGCAGCTTGATGACGACACCCCTACCGCCCTCACCCACAGTTATTGTTTGGTAGTCACCGCATTCATACCAAGCGCTCGGTGAGTAGGCCATGTAACTGAACACTATGACCGCCTTATTACCGGCTACGAGTGCCTGCGCCTCATAGACGTTGATGCGTGTGTCCGATGTGACGTTCGCGCCGCCCTCCACCAGGGCACTGTACGCTATGCTGGCCAAGCTCACCGAGTCTATGATGCTCATGTTCTGGGCTGGCCAGAGCCTTAGGAGGAACAGCGTGCCCCTGCTCAGGTATATGGCGTATGGCGGGGCCAGCTTGAGCACGTCACCCTCATCAACGCCGGGAACTTGAACATTGGTGCCTGTGTAGTCGTAGCCCGTCCCGGCCTCCTGTGAACCGCCTAAGTAACCCGCCGACTCCTCGGGTAAGGCCCCGAAGGTCCCTTTAATAGGTGCCATAAACGCTGGGGTGAAGGAAGCGCTGAGGAGCTCCCTGGCCTCGTTTACACTAACACCGCCCTCCACCCCCTCGGTCACTAGGCTGGCCTGCACGGGGACGTGCCCGGGCGATGGTGTCGGGGCACCGGTTCCGTGGGGTAGGTAGAACACCGCTATTGACGCGGCTACGGCTATGATCAGTGCCGCCGCGCCCACAACCATGTGCAGCCTCATGAAGTCACCGTTACTGTTTTGGCTACTGAGGAGATAAGGCTAGTGGATGAAACGCGGGGTTCAATAAGTTCGAACAATCCTTCACCCACCTATCCCAAGAACACTTACCAGCGACCCTCTCCGAAGATCGACAACGGCCACCTCGCCCCGGCCGAAGAGGTAGGCGTAGTCACCGCTGACGGAAGCACTTAGGGCCCAGAAACCCTCGACGATAACGGCCCTAACCCCCTCATTGGATGAGGTGAAGAGAGCTGTGACCCGCTCACCATCCTCCCCATAGGCGGGCACGGCGAAGCCAGCGTCTCCGACGGCGAGCACGCGGGCCCCTTCCCCATAGGAAATATTGAGCGATGCTCTCCCCAACTCCCTAAATAGTCCCTCACTTATGCTGTAGAGTGCCGCGCTGGTCATATCCTTTCCGAGGTCGAGAACCATGACCGAGTCATTTGATGCGGTGGAGAGCACCTTATCCGCCGATATCGCCAGGCTCCCGCACCATCCCACAACTGGGTTACGGGGCTCCTTTATGTCGACGATCGCTGCCTCCCTCCCAGAGAATACGGTGATATAGTGGCTGGTGAAAGTTGCCCTAACCTCGTTCCCCCGGAGTAGCTTGACCAGCCCCGTCACCGGGGCCAGATCCCCCGACCTAAAGACGTAGACGGATGCGCTGCCCTCGCCGGCGGCCTCATCAAGGAAGTAGATCAGTGATTTCAGCGACTCCGTCGTTTCCACGTCGCTCAGCTGTTCCAGGCTCGACATGGCCTCCACACCCAGCCCGCCCAGCGGGACACTGCCGGTTGGGGGAGTTCCTCATTTACTTCGGTGTAAGGTATGAAGGCCGGGTACACCTTACTGGGCACTGACTCAGTGACCACGACCAAGCTACCATCGATTACGGCGGCACTCTCCCCCACGATCTCCCCCT
>JALSOP010000004.1 GCA_026986435.1 Desulfurococcales archaeon
TCCATAAACAATTCATTGTCCATTAAGGGTGCGGATTCCATCAATTTTCAGCGTTTTGGTGCGGATCCCTTCTTAAGCAAGAAATCAGGTCCAGACCCTCATTATTATCATGGTGTTGGTTCCTGCTACGCCGTCAACAGACCTTATCTTGTCAACACACCTGTTGATCACCTCTATGCTGGGGCCCCTAATGATCACGAGTATGTCGTTCTCCCCAGTCACTTCATAGACTATGTCAACGCCCTCTATGCCAACGATCTCCCTGGATATTTCGGGAACGGGCTTCGGGGGCTTGGTCTTGACGAGGACCGCCGCCCTTATCTCGCTGGTGAGTTCGTACTCGATCGTGAACCTCTTGATGATCCCGGCATTGATGAGCTTCCGAATCCTTTTCCTAACCGCTGACTCACTGATCCCGAGCTCCTCAGCGAGGCGTGCGTAAGAGAGCCTAGCGTTCATCTTGAGGAGCTTGAGGAGCTGGAGGTCTATCTGGTCGATGGACGCCCTCATCACTCATCACCTAAGACCGTGCCACTACCACTTAATGCGTTAGTGATCGGGGAACTGACCAGGCCCGACGCAATAATCACTTTCCTAACACCTGATTTAAGTGCCTCAGCAGCCATCAACAACTTCCTATTCATTCCCTTGCCCACCAGCGAGGCAACCTCACGGACCCTATCAGTCCGGACTCTCTTAAGTACCTCCCCCCTAACGATGACGCCGTCAACATCGGATAGCATCACCAACGCCTCAGCCGAGAGCGATGAGGCTATCGCTGACGCCGCCTGATCGGCGTCCACGTTCAGTATCGTGCCGTGCTCGTCCACAGCAACGGGCGCGACAACAACTAGGTATCCTGCGCCAAGCAGGGTACGTATAAGGTGTTTATTCACCGCTATTACCTTGCCCGTGAAGCCGCCTGGTATCACTCTCTTCCTGCCTCTTTCATCTATTACTATTAACCTTCTCTTCCTCTCAGCTAATAGAAGTGCTCCGTCCACCCCGCTGATGCCAACGGCCTGGGCCCCGAGGGCGTTAAGGGAGGCCACTAATTCCTTATTGATCTTGCCCGCCATGACCATAAGGAAAACCTCTAGCTCATCCTCATCGGTGTACCTGAACCTGACCCCAGAAGCAGATACCATTATCTTGGGCTCCACACCCATCCTCTTCGAGTACTCGCTCACCAAGTCACCCCCTCCATGCACCAGCACTACACGCCGGGAATCAGCTAAGGAAGCCGCGTCCTTGACTATTTCCTTCATGTTTGAGAGCAGTGCCCTACCCCCCACCTTAATCACTAGGACCACGGAACCCACCTCACACCGGCCTGAGAGGGGGTGCCCTAAGTCCCTCTGTCTCATCAAAACCGGCAGCCAAGTTGAAAGCCTGCACCGCTTGACCAGCAGCGCCCTTCATCAGATTATCTATTGCTGCGAAAGCCTTGATCAGGCGCTTCCCCTCTCGGGCGAAGCTAACGTCCGCAAAATTACTTCCTATGACGTACTTGGTGTTGGGGTACCGGATCGGCGTGTTACGGACTATCCTAATGAACGGCTCCTTACCGTATGTCCTCGCGTAAGCGGCTATCAGTTCCCTCTCACCAACATCCCTGTCGGCGATGACGTAAGCGGTTGCCAGGGCACCCCTCACGCTAGGGACGGCGTGGGGCGTGAGGTACGCCGTCACACCCCTGCCAACGATCCCCCCAATCTCCTGAACGACCTCAGCCACGTGCCTGTGGCCCTCAGGGGAGTAAGGGCGGACAGTTCCTTCCCTTTCTGGGTGATGATCTGGCAGTGAGGGCCTTGACCCTGCCTCCGAGCTCCCCGCCTTCACGTCGATGATGATCGGGTCATCGCCTATGAGGCCTGAGGTCGCTAGGGGGAGGATAGCAAGGATTGATGCCGTAGCGTTGCATCCGGGGGAGGCAATGAGCTTAGCCCGCCTCAGCTCCTCCCGGTGTATCTCCGGTAGCCCGTAAACGGCCCTGCTCAGGAGGTCTGGGTATGGGTGCGTGAACCCGTACCATCTCTCGTAATCCTCAGGGTTCCTCAGTCTGTAGTCAGCGCTTAGGTCAATAACGGTCATACCGACCTCCAGCAACTCCGGCACTACGTTGAGTGATCGGCCGTGGGGCAGTGCCAGGAAAGCCGCGTCAGCCGTCTTGGACACGGCGTCTAAGCTGTACTTAGTGAAGCGAAGACCTCTGTAGTAACCCCTTAGGTTGAAGTGAACCGAATGAATAGGTCTCCCCGCACTCGATTCGGAGGTGGCTATAGTGACCTCAGCGTCTCTATGCATCGTGAATATCCTCATTAGCTCGCCGCCGACATACCCAGAGGCCCCTATCACGGCTACCCTCATCTGCCGACCCTAGGTAGGGTAGCGTGGTGCGGGGGTATTATGAATGAGTTGCGGTGATGTCCGGTTTCTGCACCGATTAAGCTTTTTCTGTGCCGGATCCGTTCACGAAAATATATTCGTGATACGGTTTCCGAACAAAAATATTTTTATGAAACAAGGCCGCTAACCAAGGCCGGGGTGAGCAATGCAGGTCACGTGCCCAGTATGCGGTCTCCCGGTCGATGTCCCCGACGACGCCCTCTCCGGGGAAGTGATTGAGCACGACTGCGGGACAGTCCTCGAAGTGGTGAGGGATGAGGAAGGCGTGAGGCTCAGGCCCCTCGACGACATCAAGGAGGACTGGGGAGAGTAGGGCATCATGCTGAGGATAGGGGTAGCGTACGACATCCTGCGCTGGGAGGAGAGGGCCATAGCGGATGCACTTCGCAGGAACGGCGCAGAACCGCAACTCATACATCTGAGGAACACGTTTATAGAGCTCGGCAGGGGGGAGTGGCCCGAGCTCGTTCTGCAGAGGTCAATAAGTCATTCCGTAGCCTCTGAGTCAGCCTCAGCCCTGGAGTCGGCAGGGGTTACTGTGGTCAATGGTTCACTACCAATACTCCTCTCCAATGACAAGCTCCTGACAGCGTCAATACTCTCAAGGGCTGGGGTGCCGACGCCTAGGACGGTAGCGGCGTTCACGCCGGAGGACACCCTTAAGGCCGCAGACACCATAGGGTACCCCGTCGTACTTAAGCCCGTTAACGGGAGCTGGGGCAGGATGGTGGCTAAGGCGAGGGACGAGGAGGAGCTCAGGGCGCTGCTAGACCACAGGCTGTACGTGCCAGGGATTAACTCCCAGGTCTTCCTAATACAGGAATACATCGAAAAGCCGGGACGCGATATACGGGTCTTCGTCATAGGGGAGGACGTGCCAGCAGCTATTTACAGGGTGAGCGATCACTGGATAACGAACACGGCCAGGGGAGGGAGGGCGGAGGCCGCTGAGGTCGATGAGGAGCTGAGGGAGTTAGCTATCAGGGTAGCTGAGGCGATGGGGGCGGATATCTTGGGGATCGACGTGTTTGAGGACCCCCGGAGGGGGTACGTAGTGAATGAGGTCAATGCCGTGCCAGAGTTCAAGAACACTGTTAGGGCAACCGGTCACCCGATCCACGAGAGGATAGCCGAGTACGCCGTCGAGCTGGCGAGGAGATGACCCACGATGCTCAACCTCCTGTCCTTTTACGCGTCCAGAGGCCTGCGGGTTGCGAGAGCATCCGGGCAGTACATCTGGGACTCCTCCGGGAAGAGGTACGTGGACGCGCACACAGGGCACGGGGTAGCGTTCCTCGGCCACAACAACCCCGTTATTGTGCGGGCCCTCAATGAGCAATTGAGCACATTCATGACCGCACCCCAAGGGTATTCGGCGGATGTCGTGGATGAGGCACTGGATATGTTAAGCAGGGTAGCTCCCAGAGGCACTACCCACGTCACCCTCCTAAACAGTGGGTCTGAGGCAGTCGAGCTAGCAATAAAGCTGGCGAGGCGGGCGACAGGGAGGAAAGGGCTTGTGGCATTCACGGGCTCATTCCATGGGAGGACAGCCGGTGCCCTATCACTGACGCATAACCCAAGGTACAGAAAGCCCTTCGAGCCCCTCCTAAGCGACGTCAGGTTCGGGAGATTTAATGATGTGGGGTCCATTGATGAAGTGATAACCGAGGACGTAGCCGCCGTCTTCATCGAGCCCGTTCAGGGGGAGGGGGGTGTTAGGCCGGCATCAACCCATTTCGTCCGGGCAGTAGCGAATAGGGTATCTGAGGTAGGGGCCCTTCTAGTCATCGACGAAGTCCAGACAGGGTTCGGGAGAACGGGTCGTGTGTGGGCCCACGAGAAGTTCGGCGTCTCCGCCGATATAGTCCTCGCCGGCAAGGCGATCGGGGGCGGTTTCCCGGTCTCGGCATTGTTCGTGAAGGAGGAGGTAGCGTCTTCAGTCAGGCCAGGGGACCACGGCAGCACGTACGGTGGTAATCCACTCGCGTGGGCGGCAGTGTCAGCAGCTACCAAGGTCCTGCTGAGGGACTCCGTACCGCTGAGAGCGGGCGCTGTTGGGAGGGTGCTCACTGACTCTCTTGAGGAGTCCCTCACAGGGCTCATAGGTGTGAGGGACGTGAGGGGTGAGGGCCTCATGATCGGCGTTGAGCTCAGGTTCCTTCCCTCAGACGTGATCAGGTGCGCCCAGGAGAGGGGTGTGCTGGTGCTTAGGGCAGGTGCCACGGTGGTGAGGCTCCTGCCCCCCTACATCATAACTCCGGAAGACGTGGGGGTGATAACGGATGTTGTCAGCGAGTGCGTTAAGGGAGCTTCTGCTAGATGGGCTGGTTAGGGTACTGAGGGCCTACAGCCCTACCTTCGAGGAGGGTGAGGCCGTCGCCGCTCTCAAGGATTTCACAGAGGATATGCTGGGCTTTGACGAGGTACGGGTTGATAGGGTCGGTAACCTAGTGGCCTCATACGGCGACGGGGGGAGGGTCATCGCGTTCGTTGGCCACATAGACACGGTCCCGGGAAGAATACCTGTCGAGGTAGTCGGTGACAGGGTAAGGGGTAGGGGAGCTGTTGACGCGAAGGGCCCGCTGATTTCGGCGTTCGTGGGAGCCTCGATGGCTAAGGAACTCGCGGGGAATGTCAAAGTGAAGGCTGTGGCACTAGTTGGTGAGGAGGGCCCCAGCCACGGTGCGTGGGAACTCGTGCGCTCTGGCGAGAGATTCGACCACATGATAATACTGGAGCCGACTGGGGGCAGGGATGTAGTAATCGAGTACAGAGGGAGCGCGTCCGTTGTCGTCAGGTGCGTCGCCTCCGGGGGCCACACGTCGTCTCCAGAACTAGGTGACTCAGCCTGCGACAAGCTCATGAGGGCCTGGGGCAGCCTCAGGCACGAGCTAATGTCTATGGACTACGTAGTGGCCCTGACCAAGCTGTGCTGCGGGGAAGGTGGAGGTGTCTTACCAAGAAGGGGGGAGTTAGTGGCAAATCTAAGGATCCCCTACGGAAAGGATGAGGGCGACCTTCATAGCGCGTTAGCCGCGATTGAATGGCCCCCCAACTGCTCCTACTCGGTCATGGGCTACGTCCCTCCTGTGAGGTCAGGTGTGAATACGGCAGTGGTAAGGGCTCTTTTCAGGGCCCTCATTAGGGAGGGGGTGAGGCCCTCACTAGCTAGAAAGAGGGGGACAAGTGATATGAACATTCTCCATGGGCGGGTGGCTGCTGAGTCAGCGGCTTATGGCCCTGGAGATCCTGCACTGGCGCACACCGATGCTGAGGAGATCTCTGTGGATGAGCTGGTTCTGGGTGCGAGGGTATATGCTCGGACTGTGCATGAGCTCTCCCGGCTAGGGGGCGTTAAGTAAAATCGTTTCAGTGGCATTAGTTTTTTCTGAGGATATGCCTTGGGAGTCATTCTCATCGTTTCTAAGGAAGCTGATGTGCTGGCAAGGCTACACGATCTCTTCAGGTTATCGC
>JALSOP010000005.1 GCA_026986435.1 Desulfurococcales archaeon
TCTCAACCGCCCTCAGTAGCCCCTCCTCCATGAGACGAGTAAAGACCCTAGCGCTTGAGGAACACATCGGGTGGAGGTACAGCCTCACGTTCAAGGAATCACCCTACCCAACTTCTACCGAGCCGATAAGTATTCAGTCCCTGCAGACGCTCGGGTCTATGCTCACTCCATAGGTTCTGAGGATCTTGACAAGAGACGAGCATCCGTGCATAGACGCTCTGTACAGTTCCTCCTCTACCTCGGGATTACCTGCGAGCAGCGCCAGCGGTTTTAGGAAGAGCGTCCTGAACACGAACATGGCCTCTATATCGTCTCTGTAAAATTCCTTGAGTACCTCCAGAACCCTTCGTGGTTTCTTAATAAGGGCCTCCGTCAGATCCATGCCCAGCTCCTTATGGATAACCCGCCTTAACAGTACGTACATGCCGGGTGACTTGCTCATCATATAATTCCTAATGTATTCCCGCATCCTGTCATCTACACCGCTCACAGCAACTCCCCACCACATATTATTCTCTTTATCTCCTCAGCACACACCTCAACATCATCGTTACCGAGTACAATAGGGTCTCGGCCAATACTCCATACATAGAGATGCCTTCTCAGCTTCCTTGACCCCCGCTCCTTCCTGTAGAAATACCTAGCAACCGAGTCCGCTAGACTTGCGTTCACGCTGTAGTTCTCCTTACTCACTAAGGCACCGAGTCTGAATGTGAGTATCCCTTTCTTTCTAAAGAACAGGAGCTGGTTCTTAAGTAAGTCTATGTAGGTATCTGTTGTGGGAAAGCTCATATCCGTTCCCACGAATATGACCACGTCCGGAGACCTCTCGTAAATTATTCTTAACTCCCTTGCGTAGAGTTCCTCAACACTTAGGGCTGCCGGATTAAACCCTATTACGTCCATCACGTACTTCTCAAAAGTATTAAGGGCCTTCCTTTCACACCTCAACTTCTCGAGGTACTCGCGTAGTAGTTGATAGAAGTGCTCTGGGGACATCCGGTAGGTGAACACAAGGGTTCTCGCCTTATTCATCTGCATGAAAGCTAAGAAGAACGGGAAAATCTGGTGGGGCCTTGCATCAGGTGGGTAGGTGATGTAGACTACCATCCCACCATAGAGGGTGCCCACTGCTTCCCGAAGGTAGGAGCAGGGTAGCTCGTAAGCTTTTTCGAGGGTTCTGCCAGGGATCTCCTCTAGGGGTGGAGGCGCCCACACCCTCAGGCCAGAACCCTTCTCTATAGAGAACGGTACCCTAGCCAACGTTATCGGTGAGCCCCTCGCTTTACGTATCTCGACCTCCCTGACCAACCTATTCCTCTGTATGCTGTGCTTTAAGAAGAGTATGACATCGGCCACGAATTCTATGTCGCCCACCCCCGCTGAGCTACTAATTAGCGGTATCTCAGAGAGGAGCACCATGATGCCACCTTCCCTCCTAAGCACTTCAGAAAAATACTCCTGAAGCATTGACCTAGCCTTCAGGTCATCGCCCAACGACCTTAGAATCGGGGTAACTGAGTCAACGATTACGATGTCCGGGTGGAACTCCGCTATCTGCTTGTCCATGAACTCGACAGCTTCTAACCCGCCGCTTTCCTCGCTTATTTGCGGGAGTTTGACGTACCTGAACCTATCGCTCCTTTCAAGGTTCCTCAAACCTATTCCTAGGAGGTCCATGTACATCATGAACTTATCCTTAGGCTCCTGGACCGAGACATACAAACACCTCTTCCCTCTAACAGCATTCGCGTGACACATTGTGGCGGCGAGGGTGGTCTTCCCGGCCCCTGGATGGCCCGCTATGACAACGAGCGTGCCCGGAAGAAGGGCGCCTTTAAGAAGTATGTCAAGCCCCTCAACCCCGAAAACGAACTCGTTAGACAACCTCATCTTCATTGACCCTCGGTACACTATCTCATTCCCTATTGAGGGCTTTTAGCCAGCCTATACTCTATTAATAACGCATCATAAATCAGTTACTGACCGACGGCATCGTGAGACTAGATGAGAGCGGAGTACATGATGAGAGCAGCAAGGGACGACAGAGTAGTGAGTAAGAGCATACCGTACCTGTGAGAACCGCTCAGGACGCTGAGTACGACGCCGCCCCCGACGCCCTGAACATAGAGGGTGTAGGCACCGAGCGCTCTCACTATGGCCTCCACCTGCGGGACTCCCTCAACGATTATGTTCTCGGTTCCCGCCAGTTCAACGAGGAAAAGTCTTATTATGAGCACCAGAACCAGCACATACACACCGAGTATGGTCATGAACGTAGCGGCAGCTTGCCTAGCCTGAGCCCTTAAAGAGGTCTTAAACTCCACGAGCTTCTCAAAGACTTTCCTCATCTCTCCCACAGAGGAGTAGAGCTGTTCCCCTCCAACAGCCAATAACTTTAAGTACTCCCTGAACACCTTAAGGAAGCTCGTATCTCCGGGCACCAGATAATCAACCGCCACGGCAAAGTCCTCTCCAGCAGCTACGAACCTCAAGATCCTCTTAACTAGAGGCCCGAGCGTCTTAACATGCTCAGCCCCTTTCTCATAAGCAGTGAAGATACTGAGACCCGCTATTAGGCTGGCCTCAACAGCCGACAAGAACGTCGGTACCTCGCGTTCTATCCGCGTAATGAACTTATCTCTTAGGTACTCAGCTACGGCGAAGGGTAGTGTAGCGAGAAGAAGCAATGACGTAATTAAGGCTGGTCCAGGCCAATCAATGATTTTTGAGGCCTCACCGACCCATATCAAGTAAGAAATGGCAAGGATACCGACAGCAGCAGGGAGGAGGGCGAGAAGTGCCCGCCTCATCACACCCTCACCCTATCAATGACAGTCCTAGCCAATGTCGCCACGGCCGCCATCGCCCCCACGCTTATCATGAGTACGAGCATGGCCATAAGGGAAGGATCTATCCCACCGGAACCAAAAACGAAGAGGGCTGCCAGAGCCGCTATTGCGGTAAGTGGCGCGAAGACACCTGTGACGGTGTAGATCTCTGTTATCATGGAGAGCTGCTGGGTTACCTTCTCGATCTCTTTTTCCTTCTCAATAAGGAGATGAGAGAGAGTGTCCCTTATGAAGGACACTCCCCCGGCCCCATAAAGTGATGAGCGCAGGAGGTTCTCCACATACACCCTCGCCATCCCCCTATACCCATCGAAGACCCTCCTCACTGCCTCCTCATGGCTGAAGCCCGCAGATAGGTGCCTGTGCAGTAGCTTGAGTACTTTATCATCAAGCATGTCAGCGGCCTTCCCAAGTGCGTCACTTGCCGAGAGCCCCGCAGTCAGGTACATGTCCATGAAAAGGTAGAGGTATGGTATCTTAGGAGACAACTCGCGGTAAGTTTCTCTCAGCTTTATCTCGTAGAGCACGACGGAGGATAAGCCGATGAGCATTAATGGGAGACCTATAGGTATCGCGATGACTTTATTAACCGACCCCAATAGCCCAATCACGAGCAGGGAAGCGCCTACTATGGCCAGCGAGCTAAATACTATGGCTACCTGTTTAGCATTATGTGCTCTCTGGTACGGCACCTAACCACCACCTCGTTATCTCCTTGATGAATTCCTCGTAGCTCAAGCGCCTTGCTATAGCTTTCTTAAGGAACTCTATCTTTTTCCTTATACCGTTCAGGAGATACTCTATAGGTATGCCTTTCTGCTCTGATATCCTCTTGAGGGCGTGGGATACCTCCGGTTTATATGTTCTGATAATGCCATTCTCCGTTATTCTCATAGAGTAAACTGTGCTGAACTCTGGCTCCAGCCTCTCGTCATCTAT
Organism: Desulfurococcales archaeon; assembly: GCA_026986435.1. Classification (GTDB taxonomy): domain Archaea; phylum Thermoproteota; class Thermoprotei_A; order Sulfolobales; family NBVN01; genus WAOK01. Next base: position 3,792 of record JALSOP010000005.1, read on the forward strand.
GTCCACCAGGTCAGCCACCTCCACCACGTACCTGTTCACCAGGCCACCTATCCTCACCTTCGCCGTGTGGACTATGGTGTGGAGCTCCCTAATCATGTACGGCGGTATCTCGAGGGGCTTCATCATCAGCCTCTTAACTAAGGACCTCGGGTTATCAGCGTGCACTGTGCTGAGGCCTCCGTGTCCGAGGGATATTGCCTGGAATAGGGCGTATGCCTCCTCACCCCTTATCTCGCCTACGATTATGTAGTCTGGCCTCTGCCTCATCGCCGCTTTTACGAGGTCGAAGAGCGTTACCTTGCCGACGGAGTCAAGGGCCTCCTTAGTGACGAGGTAGGAGACATTAGGGTGCGGTAGGTTGAGTTCCCTGACCTCCTCGACTACCACGATTTTCATGTTGTAGGGTATGAAGGAGGCTATGGCGTTAAGGAGAGTTGTCTTACCCGCTGCCGTCTCGCCAATTATGAGTATTGATGCCTTGTTCTCCACCAGCGTCCAGAGGTATGCGAAGACCTCGGGCGGGGCCATGCCGGAGGCTATTAGGTCGAGGACTGAGAGCGGCACCCGCCTGTGCTTCCTGATAACTACCTGCGCTCCCGTTGGCGACACGGCCTCGTGGACTATGTGTACTCTCAGCCCGCCAGGCATCGTGGCGTCGACTATTGGCCTGGTGTAGGATACCTGCTTGCCGCTCATGAACATTATTTTCTGGAGGTGACGCCTCAGCTCCGATTCGTCCTCGAAGATTATGTTCGTGGGGAGGAGGTCGTACTTCGTGTACCACACAAAGACAGGCTTACCCACGCCGGAGACGTGGATGTCCTCGATGTTCGGGTCCCTAATGAGTGGATCAAGCTTACCGAACCCTATTAAGTCCCTCTCGAGGTAGTACAGGATGCGGTCTATTCTCTCCTCGGGAGGATTCTTTACCTTAAGGAGCTTCTTATAGAGCTTCCTAATTAATGGCCTAACCGTCCTCCGAAAATCTTCTCGATTCGTTAAGTCAATATCCAGGTTATATAAGATCTCGTCACGAACCGCTCTATAGACCCTCCATTCCCCATCGTCTAAACTCGGCTCTATTACCTCATATACCATACCTTTATCAGAGTCAAAAACAAGCCTTACCTTGGTGTATGGACCCAACTCATACTCCTTCACCACAGCCCTGGTCACTTCCTCAGCCAACGCAACCCACCCCCGGATGCTCACGATACCGCAATCACCCACACCTCACTCGTGCCGTCCTCCCTTGCGTGATACAGGTAAGCTTTACCGGACACGGTCAGGTAAGCTAGCCTATCGCCTTCACTCATGGGGTAGTACGGAAGCTGATTAACTAATGCTTTAATGGAACCTGTTCTAGTATCGATGTAGTGTATGCCACCTCCTCTACCAATAACCCAGAGATAACCGCCACCGTAGTCCATGCCGACAGGGTATGCTGTTGGTGGGGCAGGGTCTATGGGTAACTCTGTGAGCGAGCCCCTTAACGGATCGATTACTAGTAAGTCTCCGGAACCTCCTACGTATATGTAGGCTTTCTGGGAGCCCTGATCATCAGCCGAGCAACTGTAGGTACCGATTGGTGAGGGCGAGGTGAGCCTGGTGACTACGGACCCGTCGGAGACCTTCATGATGAATATGTCCCTGGAACCCCCTCCAGGAGCGTACACGATGTACTGACCTACGACAGCTACCTGAGCTGAGTCAGATGAGGGTGAGGGTAGGGGTGGGCCCCTCGATATGGAGCCTGTCAGCGGATCGTATGTAATGATTGAGGAGTAATTTATTATCACGAAAACCGCTCTGCCGTAATCAAAGGCGATAGCCGGGTTAACTAGCTTACCGGGTAACCGAATCGACGTCCAATTATTTGTCCCCGCCTCGAGCACGTATAGAGTATCTGATTGATTCGATACCACAACAAACAGGGGGGTTGTCGGGATCCGCATCGTTATTACTGCGTCGATGTACTCAGCCGTGAAGAATGAGTCAGACGACACATTAACCATAAAGGCAACTGGCTCGCCTGGGAAGTACGTGCCGGCAATGCCCTTCACCACCACGTTACCTGAACCCACTA
>JALSOP010000006.1 GCA_026986435.1 Desulfurococcales archaeon
ATGCCCTAAGAATATACGTTGACGTGGTCAACGCCGTGTCCCGCATGATACCGCCCCTCCCGACCAACGCGTCGGCCGGGGAAGGCGTCGGTGCTAACGCCACCTACACCGTTACTCCGTCCCAGCTGGATGTCACCGTAAACTCCACATACACGATCAGCTACGCACCTACACCCTCATCCGCCGTGCAGCTAGGTATCAGCGACTACCACATGCTGGCCGAGACCGCCCTAACCTTCGCCAACCACGCCCTCGGGCTCTCAACCGCGCTCACCTCCGACATAAGGTGGCTCCGCGGCTGGGAGCTCCACCCAGGCGCTTACGCCGTTATCCCTTCGGAGCTCGTGCCCCCGGACGCAGTGGGGGAGGTCGGTGGGGAGGAGCTATTCATGGACGCGGACGGCGACGGGGAGCCCGATATCGCCGTCCCCCTATACCCGTACGTGGGGGACCTCAACTTCACCACGCTATGGGCGGCGACCGTCTACGGCCCCCAGACCTACCCCTACTGGGCTGTGGAGCCCTCGACCTACTACTTTAGGGTAAGGTACGTCATCAACTACTCAGCCCTGCCAGCCTGGATGAGGATGCCCTGGGACGACCTCATAAGGAGGTCAGCACTCCCCGCAGGGTATGCCTCAGTCGACCCGGAAAGCCCGCCGTACTTCTTCCAGTCATCGCCCTACCCGCCCATATCTTTCTTCGCATCCCCCGACCAGCCCGCAGGGCCCATCGAGTACACAGACTTCACATGGGGAGCTCCCTCCAGCGCTCTGGATGAGTACATCAGGACAGGCGCCGTGAGCCCGGAGACCCTGCTCAGCGGCCCGGGGAACAGCACGTACATCATGCCGCTGAATGTGTGGGTGAGCGCAGCGTCTAAGATAATCCGCGGAAAGCTCAGGTGGGCGGGACAGCCCCCAGGGGCCAGCTCCTACCTATCCGGGCCAGCACTGGTGATCGACTCCGGGGCCAGCTTAAGCGCCGCTGAGCCATTCACGAAGCCCTTCCCCATCGTGAAGCAGGTAGGGGGGCTGGTGTCGCTCCCAGGCAGCAACATACCTGAAAGAGCTGTGAATCTGCATACCGAGTACAGGTTCACAGCAATACACACTTCGGTGGGCAGGGTCGATGCCTTCGTGGGCTATGAGAGGACTGAACAGATAAATAGCTCCAGAGTTACCCTGCAGATATTCCCGGTTTACAGCGTTAACGGCACATATTACCTAACGATTCTGCTCGTCGATCACGAGCCGGCCCTAGCAGCGCTGACGACGGAGCTGCCCAAAGAGATCGTCGCCGATGTGGGGGGCTCTGCGGTGAGGCTCCTCATCAACTACTTCAGTCTCCCGGTACTTACGCAGAGGATTGTGACCGTGAGACCGGCGGGGGTTGTTAATGTGAGTATCCCGTCAGAAACGGGCGGCCCCGCCTCAGCTGAGGCGGTCGTCTACCTCATGAGCGGCTCCGCAGACTACGGCTACTTCGGCCACATGGTGTACCTGGTCAAGGGCTGGTTCATTGAGGGTATGGAGGGGGAGCTCCTTATACAGGTGTACGGCGTGCCCTTAGGCAACTACGCGGTGGCGGTGCAGACCTACAGTGAGGGTGAGGGCCCCATACCGGAGATATCCTACTACAACGAGACCTTCTTCACCTCAGGCCTCACGGTCCACTTCAACGCATACGTCAATGGTGCTTCGCCGAAGCCGGGCTTTAACCTGGACTGCTCAATAAGGCCGCTTAACCTCTACTTCGTCATCGTGCCCTTAGGGTGGTCTGGGGAGGGACAGCCTTAAGACTTTTCCTAATAATAACCGGCGGTGCACAGCCCTGAGCAGGCTCTCACTGGGTAAGGTAGGGCCGGAGGAAGCCATCGGGATCGTGAGGGACGTCTTAAAGTTCCTGATGATTGGGCCGCCGATCGTTCACGTAGCGCCTCGGGGCGAGGTCCATGTCGACGTCCCGCTCATGTATCAAGGGTTCGCCCTTGACAGGGTCCACTTCGACCCAGAGGCCATGTCCCCCTCCCCCAAGGGGAGGCCTGTTAGGGCTAGGGTGAGGCCCCCGAGTGAGGCCGAGGTTAGGGAGACCATGGAGGAGGTCCTGCAGGGCCTCTACGTCCTCGACGGCGCTGAGTTCCGTGAGCCGGAGTGGTGCTGGGCAGTGCCGCTTGCCTGGGAGCACATGATAGTGGCTCACATAAAGGTCTCTGCAGAGACCGGTGAGGTCGTGCCTGACTACGCCCTGACGCAGGAGGTAATGAGGTACGCTGAGTGATGCGGCGTCCGCGCTGGCCACGTACCTGAGGAGGGAGAAGCTACTCCTAACACTAGCAACTCTCCTGGTCATCATAGCGGCCACTGAGCCGGGGGCCCTGGCAGAGGCGCTCACGGAGGTGAGGTGGGGGACCCTCGCAGCGTTACTCGCCCTCATGACAGCGAGTAAGGGTGCCGAAGTATCGGGCCTACTGAGCAGGGCGGCGGCTAGGCTGGCATCGATGACGTCGAGGCCCGTCCTCGCCCTAACGTACCTCGTCGCCGCGACCGCCCCCGTAGTCATGAACGACACGGCAATACTGGTATACGCACCCATCGCTGCCTCGGTCGCGAGGCTCTGCGGGTACCCCCTCGCCACGGTGGTCACTTACGTAACCATAGCGGCGAACGTGGGCTCAGCACTCACACCCTTCGGAAACCCCCAGAACATCATCATATGGGCCCACTACGGCCCAAGCATCACCGACTTCGTCCTCACCATGGCCCCCCTCACAGCCGCCGGGCTCGCCATCCTTTCAGTGCCCGTGGCGAGGCTCCCGAAGAGGAGGGTCGGGAGGATGCCCCCTGTCAGGCTCGACAGGCCCCTCGCCGCGTCCTCGCTAGCGGCCCTCGCCGCTGGGATAGCTCTCATAGAGTCAGGGCACCCTCTCCTAGCCCTGGCCTTAGCGTCTGCGTTCGTGGGGGTGGCAAGGCCTAGGGCCATCCTCGCCGTGGACTACGCCGTTTTAGGGATACTTGGCCTAATGCTCCTAGACTTCAGGGCCCTGGCGGCGGTGCTGGCGCCGTACATGCCACACGCGAGCGGTGGGCTGGGAGGGGTCATGCTAGCCGCGGTCTTAAGCCAGGCCGTCAGCAACGTTCCAGCGACAGCCCTCCTCCTCGGGACTGGGGTAGGGTGGCGCTCCCTAGCGGTCGGGACGAACCTCGGAGGAGTATGGTTCGTGACGGGCTCACTGGCTAACATACTCGCCATTAGGTTGACGGGCATCGGGGTGAGGGAGATGCATAGGCACCAGCTACCGTACGCCGCGGCCCTCACCGCCGCTACTGCCGGGATGCTATTGGCGGGGGCTCTCCCTTATTAGGGGCGAGGCCCATTATGTGCGGTTGCACGAAAATGAGCGGGTACGGACAAGGCCCCGGTTGGGGCAGGGGAAGGAAGAGGAGGCGCAGAGGAGCGTGGGGACGGGGCCAGGGCTATGGCCCGGGTTACGGCCCCAGCTGGGGCCCTGGGGGAGGCGGCCCGCCGCCGTCCTGGGGACCTTGGCCGGCGCAGGGGCCGTGGCCTCAGGCACCACCAGCTACTGGCATGCCCCAGGTAAGGCCCCCTCCCGAGGGGTGGTTAAGGGTGGTAGTCCCCGCCGAGGGCCCTGGCCTAGATGCTCCCGTGTCGCCGGTGCTCGGTAGGGCGCCTTACCTCATAGTGATCGATGTGTCCCCGGAGGGCGAGGTGAGGGAGCAGTCAGTACCGAACCCCTTCGCCCAAGCACCCGGAGGAGCTGGGCAGGCCGTGGCCCAGTGGATAGCTTCGATAGGGGCTCACGCAGTGGCCGCCGCCTCTGTTGGCCCCAACGCCGCAATGGTCCTGGAGTCCGCCGGGATCAGGCCCGTTCCTTTGAGGCCCGGGGGCAGGGTGAGGGATGTTGTTGAGTACCTTAGGAGGTCTGGTTCGAGGTATTTCTGATTCCCTCCCGCGCATCCGTTGGTCGGGGTAGTCAGCGCGGTCCACGCCATGTGAGGGCAGGGTCTTTTGGGGGGTGGGGAACACTTTTTGTATTCCAGACACTTCATTGTGGGATGGGGCGTTGGTCGCTAGGCAGGCTGCGGCGGCTTGTTTATTAACCTTACTCATGGTCACTGCCCTAACTCATTTTGCCTATGTTTCGGCTGCCTCAACCCCCTTACCAGCAGTACCTGCTAGGGACTCCTCACCGCTTAAGAGGTTCCTTATTTACTACGGCTGGCTCAACACATCCAACGTTGAGGAATTGAGTGTTGACGTGATCGTTGTAGCGGGTACCTCACGCATCCTTCCAGGAGGGGCCGACAACCCCGTGGTCACTGCCCTCAGGCAGGGGGGTGCTGAGGTCTTCGCCTACCTCACCGACGACAACGACACCCCGGTCGGGCTGGGCTCATCGTTTAGGGAGGCGGTGGTCGATAACCAGACCGGGACCCTCGATGATAGGCTGAGCTACTGGTTATCCGAGATCGAGTCCTTCATAGACAAGTACGAGGGCGTGGTCGATGGGGTCTTCTTCGACGAGTGCGACCCAGGCTACTTCACCGATAATCTCTCGGACCCGTTGGTCGGCAACTTCTCCCAGGCCTTGAGCACGCTCGTGGATTATGCACATAACGAGAGCCTCCTCGTCATGATAAACGGTGTCATGGGTTACGCTGGCTACGGCGACTACTACCTCTGGGAGGACTTCGTTTCCTACTACGACCCAGCGAATGGGTCTTATAGGCTGGTGCCTGACTTCCTTAAGGAGACGCAGTACCAGAGCCCCCTTGAGTGGGTTAACGGGCTATCCCGGTACGAGTACCTAAGGGACAACGGCCTCCTCAACAGGACCTTCGCCATCACCCAATACGACCCAAACAACTCCTCCACGCTCCCGTGGGTCGAGGGCGGCCACGCCCTCGCCGCCATAATGGGGGTGGCTGGCTGGGGATACGCCGACGGGCACTACTACGCCGGGGGCGGTCCCGTGCCCTTACTCCCTGTCTTCGAGTACGGCCCCGGGGTGGTTGACGGGGTCATTAACTCGTCGAGCGGCACAGCGGAGGGGTACTTCCTTGAGGCCGTAACGACGTTCTACGACTCGAGTGGGTCAGCCTCCACGGACTACCTCTACCCCATAGTGGTTCATTACCTGGACGGTGACCCGGCTGAGTACAGCTGGCCGAGGCCGTCGAGCCCTGTGCTGGGGCAGAGCAGCCAGATAGATGACTTAGGCATCGACTACACCACGGCCGGTCTATTCATTTACGTAAACGCATCTTTCGATACCACCCCGAGCGGGGTTGTTGCCCACGCATACGTAGATGATGACGGCGACGCTTCCACGGGGTTCTCGGTCAGCACACCCAACGGCACTATCGGGGCCGATCACCTCATCGAGGTCTACGACGACGGCACGGCAGCTATCTACAACTACACTGGCTCTGGGAGTGACTGGTCCTGGGTTCAGTGGAGGTCCTTACCCGCCTACTACAGCCAGGTCTCTGGCCGCGTCGTGGTAGAGCTCCAGGCTCCTGGGCTAGTGCTCAAGCTCGGCTCGTCCAGGGTGGCCGTTGCCACCGTTGTTTCCTACGCTGACGACGCAGTGGCCGGGTACTACGTGATCAGCGATAGGAGGGTAGAGACCCCGACCTACTACGAGGACACGTCCCAGCTATCGGGCGTGGCAGGCCTTGTGCAAGGATACGTCATGGAGGGGAGCAACGACATGGTCGTCTACGTGTCCGGCCCTGTGGGGGAGGACATAAACTACACGTTCCTAACCCCGTTCGAGGATGTCACGGGGGTTTACCACAGCGGGCAGGCAGTGCAGTACGTGGCCAAGCAGGCGGGCTACGGC
>JALSOP010000007.1 GCA_026986435.1 Desulfurococcales archaeon
CAGACCATGCCCTCACAGTGGCCTTCGGCTGCCAGTTTAGGGGCTCCCTCCCGCTTGATTCATGCACGAGCACCGTACCGTCCTGCTTAATTATTATTAGGCGGTAGGCCCTCCCCGCCTTACTGGCTGCCCTACCTTCGTAGTCTATTGAGCACTCGGCCGCGAGCACAACTGTGTAGGTCTTGAGTAGAGGGCGCAGGACGTCGGGGAACTCCTCCGCCCCGACCTCGCCCACGATGTTTACCCTGTCCTTCGTCTCTTATCCCCCGCTCTCACCATCTTAGCTACCTCGACAACTATCCTCACGGCCTCCTCAAGGCTTATGTCCGGTAGCGTGGCCGAGGCCGCCTCCGGGTGACCGCCGTACCTGCCGGACGTGACCTCCGCCAGCTTCCTCACGAGCCTGAGGGCCCTGTCGCTGAGGGACCTCGCGGTGACGACGACCTTCTCCTCCTCCTTTCTTATGAGTACTACGTCTGACCTGCTTGCCTTAGCGAACTCTGTCGAGGCTATTCCAAGTAGGCCTGCGAATATCCTGGACTCCGCCAGGTCAAGCGCCACTATCTTCACCCCGTACATGTCTATCGCCTTATCACTCATCTTCCTCAGTAGGGTGTTGAGGAGGAACTTCGCTATCCTGGCCCTCGAGACGACCTCATTATCTTTCCTGAGGTCGACGCCCCTCAGCATACTGTCGATCATGTGCCTCATGAAGTCAGCATCACCCGGGTCCCTCGCTATAGATAACTTGATTATGTCCGCCACTACCGCAGCGTCCTCGCTAGCAGCCCTCCCTCCCTCACAAATATCCGCGACGTCGACAAGGAACTCCTCATAGGGATTCATGACCGGTTTCAGCACCTCCTTCATTAGCCTCGGGGTTGACTGAGCCTTGGCCCATATGACTTTGAAGGAGTCGTGACTCCTCAGCTCCTCGACGTAGTCCCTCGAGGAGATGTGGTGATCTATAACGACTGCCTTACCGACCTTGTTCCTCACCGAAACAAGAAAGTCAATGAATTCCTTGCTGAGAGCCAGGTCCAGAACCCCGAGCTCCGCTAGGGGGTACTCAGGCTTCGCAGCGTCTATGTGGGCTCTCCAGGGCTGAGTAAAGACAATGTCTACCCTCGAGGGGTACCAGTCCATTAGGTAGTGCTTTATGTAAATAAAGGCGGAAATAATCCCGTCGCAGTCCCCGTGGCACACTATAGCGGATTTCATGGCTAAAAACACCTAACCCAAAAATGCTTTGAAGCTAATTAAAGCGGTGGTCACAGGTTGGGCGACGACGAGAGGGTCGCGAGGATCGCAGAGCTCGTGAGGGAGTTCCTCAGGCTCATAGGTGAGGACCCGGAAAGGGAGGGACTTCGGGAGACCCCGGAGAGGGTTGCGAGGATGTGGGTTAGGGAGCTATCGTCGGGTTACTGGGAGAACCCGAGAACCTACCTCAAGACCTTCGACGGCTCATATCTACAGTTCGGGGACATGGTCGTCATAAGGGATGCCCCCGTGAGGTCTATGTGCGAGCACCACCTCCTCCCCTTCTTCGGGAGGGCACACCTCGCCTACATACCCGACGGGCAAGTGCTCGGGTTCAGCAAGTTCTCTAGGGTCGTCTCCTCCTTCGCGAGGCGGCTCCAGCTCCAGGAGAGGCTAACCGCAGAGGTAGCCAACTTCCTTTACAGGGAGCTCTCTCCCAAGGGCCTTTTCCTGGTGATAGAGGCTACGCACACCTGCGCCTTAGTGAGGGGTGTCGAGGAACCCCTCTACATGGTGACCACAGCCGCGAGGGGGGTCTTCCGGGAGATGCCTGAGCTCATTGAGCGAGCCCTCAGACTAATAGGTTTGGGTGGCAGGGCACAGACCCTGCTCAGAACCCCCTAAGCATCTTGAGGAGAGTGACCTGCGAGCCGCGGACGTGTTTCAGCTTCGTGAATAGGGAGCGGAGCGCCTGATTACCAGCAACCACGGCAGCGAAGGTGTTCGCCTCTATCTCCTCCTGAAAAACCGGGACCCCTAGCCTCGCCAGCTTAGGGAGCACCTGCGATGAACCCACTAGGCCAATAAGTACAGCCGGAATCAGCACAATCGGGTTATCAGCGCCTAGCCCGGAGAGGACGCCTAGGGCGATCATGGACAGGGCGAGGTCTAAAGCTACACCGATCTTTAGGATGCTTAAGAGTATCGCCCTCATAAGTCTTTTCCTATGTCTCATCATGGTCAGGTGGTATGCCTCGTGCGCCATCAGAGCCAGGAGCTCCTCGTCGCTTAGGCGGCACACTGTGTCTGGGTTGTAGATAACCCACCCAAGTGGTATGATCGCGGCTGCCACCGGCACTATTCGGAGCGGTGCAACCCTTTTCGCCGTTATCCCTATTATGTAGAACGCCCTAGTGACTCTGTCGAGGCAGTCTCCGCCACTATCCTGGCTCTCTGCTGAGTTTGGCGATCTTGACTGCTCTTCCAACGCTCGCGCCGGGATCTATGTCCGCTTCCTCTGTATATCTTATTTCCTTCACGTCAGCTCCTTTCTGAACTATGACCTCCCTTCCCTCCACAACCTTCACCCTGCTCTCCTTACCCACCTTCACTAGATCACCGTAAAGTTCATCAGCCTGAACCCTCCTCTCAGTCTCTATTACCCTCGCGACTACCCTCCCCCTAACCCTGGTGGAGTTCCTCAACTTCACCTTCTGGGCAGTGAGCTCAGTGAAGCGGACATCACCCGATATCTCCACCTCACCAGCCTCAACGGCATCACCCTTCAGAACACCGCTTATCGACATCTCCTCGGCATTGACGTTTCCCCCTACCTCGAGCCTACCGGACACAGTTAACCTTCTAGCTTTAACATTACCCTCTACGCTACCACTCCCGCTTATCTCTATCTCGTCCGCCTCCAAATCACCTTCAACCTTAATGGAGCCTCCTAGCCTCAGCTTCTCTGCCTTTAGGTCGCCCTTGAACTTTGCGTTACCGCTTATATCTGCCGCACGAAGCTCGGGCAAACAACCCCCATTTTTCTTGCTGAGGTAAGGAATAACTCTTTGGTCATGATTATCTGGGGACAAGACTTAATACAAATGCTAGAATAGGTAGTTGGTGAGATCAGTGAGTAACGGCGGAGCAGTAGCCGCGCTGACCCTCATAGTCGTAGGGGCCATGATACTCCTGTCCCTCATGGGGTATCTAGATGCCTTCACAGCGCTCACGGCGGTCATAGTCTTCGTTGGAGTGGTCATCGGCGTCACATCGCCACCAAGCGACCTGGGGTACAGGCTCTTCTGGGCCGGCAACATAGTTACGTTCGCCGTCGCCCTCCTCGTTGCCTACTATGCCCCGCCTGAGTGGGGGATGCTCCAGCGCTTCGAAGCGTGGCTAGCGGTGATGTTGATCGGTGCTGGCGTGACGTACCTGATCGTCAGGCATGCGCTTAAGCTGAAGCTTTACTAAGCGGAAGGTTTTTTCTACCCGACCCGGATAGTAAGCGGTGTTTGTATCTTGGGTAAGGAATTAGGGCTTCTGGAGAAGCTCGAGATGATAATACCCGGGTTCAGGGGGTACAAGAAGAAGGAGCTGATTAGGGAGGACGACATTCTCATAAGGAGGTACATATACAGCGAGCTCAGTAAGCTCAAGGACAGGGTTAGGAAGCTCCAGTTAAGGGCCCTTGACGGGCGGTACGCCGGATCCTTAACGCTCCTCGACAAGATATGGAAATCCCTCGATCTAGCCGCATCGAAGATAAAGAACGCCCCCGCTGGGTACGCCGGTCTCTTCGACAGGGTGAAGGTTCGGGAGAACGAGCTGGAGATGTTGAAGGAGGTGGACTCAAGGATAGCCGCGAGGGTTCTGGAGCTGAATGAGCTGATCGCTAAGGTGGAGCAGGACCCGTCGCTGCTCGAGGACTTCTACTTCAAGGTCGAGGACCTGGTCAACGCGATCGAGGACAGGAACAACCTATTTAAAGCTGAGGCCCCCACTTAAGCCGTAAGAGGTGGTGTTCTTGCCTAAAGTAATCGAGTGGCCTAACCCGGGCCCCGACGACATAGTCTGGAAGTACCCGAGCGAGGACATCGAGTGGGGCTCGGTGCTCATAGTGCATGAGTGGGAGGCAGCCGTCTTCTACAGGGACGGCAAGGTATATGATGTCTTCCGTGCCGGGAGGCACGTCCTCACGACCCTCAACCTCCCCTTGCTCGGTAAGGCCCTCGCCGCAATCGGGTACGGGGGTAACCAGCCGTTCAAGGCAACCATAGTGTTCGTCTCACTGAGGCAGCACAGGGGCATGTTCGGCGGGAGAACTCAGACAACGGAGATGGCGCCGCTCAAGTTCCACGGCTCGTTCTACTTCAGGATAGCTGACCCGTCGGTGTTCGTTAATGAGGTCGTGGGCGGGCAGTCATTATACACGACCGATGAGGTGAACAAGTACGTTAGGGGCTACCTCAACGAGCTGCTCATGAAGTACCTCGCAGGGTACAGCATAGTTGACGTCTTCCTAAACCTGGACAAGGTATCGACTGAGGTCAAGCTCAGGGTGATGGAGGACTTCAAGAGGCTGGGCATGGAACTCATAGACCTGAAGTTTGAGGGAGTCGACACGACGCCGGAGTGGAGGGAGAAGATCTTCTGGATAAGGCAGACAGGTCAGGCGGCGATGGTGCTCCAGATGGAGACCGTTAAGCAGGTCGCTAAAGAACTCGGCAAGTCCCCCGGCGCCGCGATGGGTACGGGCATGGTTATGGTGCCCCCGCTTCTCTACGGCCCGTACGGGTACCCGCCGCCGCCTCAGCAGGCCCAGCAACAGGCACAGCCGGCGGCAGCGCCCGCTACCGCGGCTCCTCAGAGGCCTCAGCAGAAGTACTTCTGCCCGTACTGCGGTGCTGAGGTGCCTCAGGGCGCTAAGTTCTGCCCGAACTGTGGGAAGAGGCTGAAGTGGTGCCCGAACGGCCACCTCGTGCCGTACGAGGCGAAGGTGTGCCCGTTCTGTGGTTATAAGTTCCCGGAGTGAGGAATTTCTTTTTGCTTTATTGGGTCACAAACCTTTATTTTAACGCTGTTATATGGTCTTTTTAGAGGTGTCTAGCCACGGCAGTCCCTAAAGAGAACGTTAGATCACCCACGCCAGTATGGAAAGGGCCGCTTAGGGTGTCCTCCTACGACCCCGTGCGCCGGATCGTGCGGATCGCTGATAGGGAGATCAAGATAGGTGGCCCCCTCCCCAAACCGAAGGAAGGTGAGAGGCTTCACAGGGTCACACAGTCCATATGCCCTTACTGCTACCGCCTACTCCCGGCCATCGTAGTGGAAAGGGGCGGGAAGCTCTACATTAGGAAGGTCTGCCCGGAGCACGGTGAGATAGAGGAACTCTACCAGGGTTCGGCTGAGTTCGCCAGAAGAATAGAGAAGTGGTACGTCGAGGGCAGGGGTCCGAGGTACGTCTACACCGAGCTCACGGCCCCGTGTCCATACTCCTGCGGTTTCTGCCCCCTCCACAAGAACCACACAGCCCTTGCTAACCTCGTCCTAACTAATCGCTGCGACCTCGACTGCTGGTACTGTTTCTTCTTTGCCGAAAAGCTGGGCTTCGTTTACGAGCCGACCATAGAACAGATAAGGTTCATGGTTCAGCAGTACCTGAAGCAGGGCGTGACCCCAGTCATACAGCTCACAGGCGGCGAGCCCACGCTAAGGGAGGACATTGTGGATATTGTTAAGATGCTTAGGGAGATGGGCGTCAAGCACATCCAGCTGAACACCCACGGCATCAAATTTACTAAGCTCTACCTGTTCGAGG
>JALSOP010000008.1 GCA_026986435.1 Desulfurococcales archaeon
AATACGAAGATGCCGTCGTCGCGACAACGTCCGACCTCAGACACTACGTGGTGAAGAGGAAGACTATGGCCATAATAGACGAGCTGAGCTCAGAGTCCAGGCTCATCAACCCCTTCAGCGAGCTAGAGAGGTGTGTCCACGGAACTATATCGCTCGAGGAGGTTGCTACTGTCCTTAGTGTCGACGTTAGTAACCTAATGAGGGTTCCAAAGAGTGTTGATGAGCTCAAGGAGAGAATGAGGGCAGTCGCTTCGCTCACCTACGGAGCCTACCTACTCCTCGAGGCCTTGAGGGCATCGGGCCGTTGCTCAGACGGTTAGCACCTCTATCCTGGGGTCGAACTCCTTCAGGTTCATCGTTATCTGGTTCATTATCTTGTAGAGGTCTGACGCCCTCACCGGGGTAGTTAGGGGGACAAGCCTTATCAGTATCGATACCTTCCCCATGCTCATGGACTTAATCGGTGTGTACGTCTCGTCGAACCTGAACGGGGAATTCTCGACCGACTCCCTTATCGTGTCGAACATTGCCGAGAGCCTTAACTGTTCTCCAGTGGCTGTCGAGGTGTTAACTGTTAGCTGTAGTATCACGCTGGGGTTGTACTCCTTTATGAGCGAGTTAACCAGGACGGAGTTAGCCATGTAGATCTTGTTTCCGTAGACGTCTTCTAGTATAGAGTTGAACGGTTGGACGTCGACAAGCCTGCCGGTTACAGGGGTGGTGTGTCCAGGGAGATAGACCTCTATCCAGGTTCCTCTAGCGTAGCGCTGCATCTGTATTGTTATGAAGGCTGTGAACTCCCTTATCTCGTAGTAAAACATAACCAGCACGAGCAGGCCTAACACGGTCATGATGACGTATGGCGCTAATGACGCGGTCACTATGTGAATCAGTATTAGGGAAACAGTCACAATCACTATTATGTCTATAATTCTCGACATGATCATCTTGGTACCTACGGAGATGAGGCCCCTCCTCATAAGCGTGGTGATGAACCAGACGAGGACGTACCTTATGAGTATGGCTATAGCAATGAAGAGGGCTATGGAGACTATGGTTTGGGGCGTTATCTGAGAGAGCATACCTGATAATGGGCTGACCTCACCATTAGGGAGTGCGGTGGTGGTAGTGTTCATCGTTTCACCCCTTGATCGCCTTGACCACGTCGAAGCCTTTGGGGGATATCACGATTAATTGGTGGCCAGGCATTAATCTTTCCTCTCCGCTGGGGAAGTAGAGCGATGAGCCGTCGAACATGAGTATAACCCTAACAGCTTCTGGCAGGCCCAGCTCGTTTATCTTCTTGTTCACGGCCCTGTCTGTCTCATTGATCGTTATTCTGTACAGAATGAACTCCCCGAACCTCCCCAGCACCTTCGGCTCATTAACTGATTCGAGGTACCCGCTAACGACGTCGGCGAAGACGCTGGGCATTGTGATCGGTATGCCGAGGTTGAGGTCGGTTACTAATTCCGCTACCTTAGGGCTCTTCACCCTAGCTATCCTGAACGGGACCCTATAGAGCTTGGCGATTGTCAGCGTCAATATGTTCACCTCGTCCCTGTCCGTTAGGGCGAGTATGGCATCCAGGTCGCTCAAGCTGATGTCGCTCGTGTACAGTGATATGTCGGTGGCGTCCTTATTCACGACGAGCACGTCGTACTTGCTCCCTATCTGGGAGCACTTGTCCGGGTCCTTCTCAACAACTATCACCTGGTTACTCCTCAGGTCTATGCGCTTGAGCAGCTCCTCCGTCACAGACCCTCCTCCGGTGATCAGAATCTTCAAATCACGACCCTAAGTCATTATGTACTGCGCCTATCTAATATCTCGTTTCTGCGGCTAGGGGGCAAGCAACCTCATAGCCCCCCGCCTAAATATGAGGGCGAAGAACAGCATGATGTGGAGGTACTCAATCCTTCCGAGCAGCATGAGAGCTGATATTATTATCTTAACACCCGCTGGTGCCGCCTGACTCACCACGCCAGCACTTAGTCCAACGCATGAGATGGCTGAGGTCGCCTCAAAGAGGGAGTCTATGAACGTGTAGCCGTAGGCTGATAGGAGCACTGCGCCCGTGAACGCCATGAAAGCGTGGAGAATTACGAAGAGGAGCGCCGACGACGCCTCAGCATCGCTCACGATCTTCCTATCTATAGTTATGGGCTTCACTATGTTCTGCTTCAGGAACATTGAGAGGACGAAGCGCTTGAACTTCTTTACCACAATGACCAGCCTGAGCGTCTTTATCCCGCCAGCTGTCGAGAACGTCATCCCGCCGATGAACATGCCGAGCGTGATCAGGGCCTTCGTCGTCGTGCTGAGCCCTGCAATGGTCCCTATGTTGAAACCTGTCGTGGTCATGCCTGAGACGTTGTTGAATATTGATGCATAGAAGGCGTACCAGATGTCGCCTACCTTGTCAACTAAGACGTACGAGAGAAAGACGAGGAATGATATGGTTGCAAGGGAGTATATGTAGTATCTGAACTCCTCGGAGGAGACGAGCTCCCTCAGCTTACCGCCCAGTAGCTTATAGAGGTCATAGAGGTTCATGCCGCCGAGGATCATGAAAACGAAGACGGCTATGTAGGTGAGGGGCGCCCTAGCGAAAATAACTGAGTACCCTTGATCGTAGGTGGACATACCTCCCGTGGCGACGGTGGTCATCACGTGGTTCACAGCCTCGAACGGCGTCATCCCCGTGACTATGTAGGCTAGCGTGCCCATGATCGTTAGGACGACGTATATGAGGATTAGCTGGAGGGCTGTCCTGTAGAATGATGCCTCGATCTTGATGGGCCTCTCGATGCCGTAGAGGTTCCTGGCGACGCTGTAGAAGTACGGTATGAGCACCATAGCGAAGACTACGAACCCGAGTTCACCGCTCCACTGCATTAGGGAGCGCCACCAGATGATCGAGTGCTTCATCCCGTCGACGCTGAAGACGGTGAACCCTGTTCCAGTGAAGCCGCTCACTGACTCGAACACAGTGTCAACTAGGCTGTAGCCGGTCTCAATGTGAAGAACCAGTGCAGAAATGAGTGATATCATCACCCAGGCGAGGGCAGCAACCGTTAGTGCCTCAAGGGTCGTCAGCGGTGATGCAGGGATCCTGCTCCCGATGTACCCGATAAGAATGAGCGCCAGTCCAACAACGAGGAACCACTCACTGAGGGGCTCATCATAGAGTAGGTCGATGATGGGGACAGTCAGCATGAGTATGCCGAGAACCATCAGGAGGGCCAGCAGGGACTTCGCTATATTCCTTAGGTTCACTCCCCCGCACCACCTAATGGCTTAGGTGGCTAGAGGAAATAAGCGACTATAATCGGCGTCCTCACCTAATACGGGAGCATGAGAAGGGTTAGAGCGAAGATAGTGGTTGCCGGCCTGGTTCAGGGGGTGGGATTCCGCCCAGCCATCTATAGGCTGGCGACCTCCCTTGGCCTGGCAGGGCACGTGAGGAACGTTGGGGGTTCGGAAGCGGAGATAGTTGTTGAGGGACCTGCGGAGTCCATCGCCGAGTTTCAGAAGGCGTTGCTCACGAGGCTCCCGCCCCCTGCGGAGATCGAGGAGCTGAGGGCGGAGTATGGGCCGCCTGAAGGGATCAAAGGTTTCACAATACTTCCCTCTGGTAAGAGGAGAATACTCCGATCACAGATACCGCCAGATATAGGCATATGCAAGCACTGCTTGAGAGAGGTGCTTGACCCTAGGGACAGGAGGTACCGCTACGCCCTAAACTCGTGTGCGTGGTGTGGTCCGAGGTTCTCGATGATGTACACCATACCCTGGGACAGGGAGAACACGTCGATGAGGGATTTCCCGATGTGCGAGCACTGCCTGAGGGAGTACAGGGACCCGATGAACGAGAGAAGGTTTCACGCGCAGGGCATCTCTTGCCCGATCTGTGGCCCCAAGATAAGGCTGTACGGGAGGGACTGGGAACCTATCGACTCAAAGGACCCTGTCGCGGAGGCGGCTAAGCTAGTAAATGAGGGCTACATAGTCGCTGTGAAGGGTGTGGGCGGGTACCACTTAGCGGCTCTTGCTACCGACGACGAGGTCGTACTTAAGCTGAGGAGGAGGAAGCGGAGACCAACCAAACCATTCGCTGTGATGGCCCTGGATCTGGACACGGCTTCTAAGGCGGTCATTATAGGGCCTGAGGAGGCATCGCTACTCACCTCCCCTCAGAAACCTATACTCCTGCTGATGAAGAGGGATGATACACCCATCTCGAAGTATGTATCTCCCGGCATGAGGAAGGAGGGCATTTTCCTCCCGTACACGGCGCTGCATTATCTCCTCCTCAAGGATGTGGAGGGCGGCATGGCCATAATGACCAGCGGAAACAAGAGAGGTCACCCGATGTGTAAGGACGAGCGGTGCGCTAGGGACCACCTCGGAGAAATAGCTGACTACTTCCTCGTACATGAGAGGAAGATAGTGAACAGGGTCGATGACAGCGTCATAAGGTTCACGGACGGAAGGCCCGTCGTGCTGAGGAGGGGCAGGGGCTACGCACCGAGGTGGATACGGGTGAAGCACCTCTCTGGCCCGGAGGTGGTGGCGGGAGGTGCGGACATACATAACGTTGGCGCCGTAGCATTCGAGGATAAGGTTGTGCTTACCCAATACATAGGTGACCTCACTGAGGTGAGTGTGGCCTCCGAACTACGCCACTACCTCAACTTCTTCATGAATGTTTACGGGATCGAGGAACCTCTCTACGTGAGGGACCTCCACCCAGGGTACGTGTCCAGCCAGGTGATAGAGGGAATGGCTGCCGACAAGAGCAGTGGGACGCTGAAGGTCCAGCACCACCATGCCCACATACTCTCGACGATAGCTGATTCAGGCTTAGACCCCTCTGAAGAGTACGTTGGTGCGGCAATTGACGGCGTTGGCTATGGGGACGACGGAGAGGTATGGGGGTGCGAGGTCATGGTGGTTAGGGGGGCGCATTACGGGAGATCATCGCATATGGAGTACATAGGCGGTGTCGGAGACATCGATTCTTACTACCCTGTCAGGGTTCTTGTATCCATTCTCTCAAAGGTAATGGGGGTCGAAGAGATAGTCAGCACTCTGGAGGCGAGGGGGCTGATTGCAGCGCTAAAGGGTGGTGAAGCGGAGGTACGCGCCGTCTATAGGGTCGTCACTAAGTCACCTAGGATAAGGTACTCGAGCACGGGACGCCTACTCGACGCTATATCATCGCTTCTCGGAATCAGCACATACAGGGACTTCGAGGGCGAGCCAGCAATAATGCTCGAGGAGCGGGCAGTAACAGGTAAGCCTATAGAGAGCGTCGCATCAGCAAAGGTCTTCGACCCGCCCCTCATAAGGCCGGTTAACCTCGTCCTGGCGGTGCTAGAGGCCATTAGCGAGGGCCACAGGATCGAGGACATAGCTTACTCGGCTCTATGGGCGTTTGGCAGAGGACTTGCTGAGGCAGTGAAATGGGTGATAAAGGGGAGGAGGACATCAAATCACGTGCCTGTGGGCGGTGGGGCGGCGGTGAATGACGTGATAATGCGCTCGATGAGGGCTGGTTTGGAGGAGGCGGGGCTCAAGTACGTCCTCCCCTCGAGAGTGCCCCCCAATGACGGCGGCATAGCGTTAGGGCAGGTGATCGCGGCGTGGCTGTACGAAGACTAAGCCCACAAGAAGCTGGCAAGATACTCGCAGAGTACGTCATATCCGGCCGCCTCATTGTTGGCGTGGGCTCCGAGCTCAGATGCGACGACGGTTTCGGCCCATACCTCGCAAGAATAGTGGGGGCTGTTGC
>JALSOP010000009.1 GCA_026986435.1 Desulfurococcales archaeon
GGCTTCCCGTAGACCACGGCCTTAACGGGCCTCACACCCTCCTTCTCCAGGGCCTTGGCCACTTCCTCGAGGGCCGAGCGGGCCAGATCCTCCAGCCTCTTACGCACCCTTGTATAAGTCGCCCTCCCCCTTGCGGGGTAGACGGCTGACACGAGGTGGAACTCGGCCCCCCTGAAGACCCTAGCGGCTAGTACGGCGGCGTTTATGGATCTTTCGCTTTTCTGTATGGCCGAAACGACGCGGCGGTACCTCAACCTGGTCACCCCGCGAGGTAATAGTACCTGAGGAGAACGTATGCTGCAGCTACGGCGACTGTTGTGAGCATTACGGGGAACCCATGTCTAATGAATGAACGGAAGCTAATAGGGTAACCATACTTCTCGGAGAGCCCGGAGGCAACAATATTCGCGCTCGCCCCAACAAGTGTTCCGTTGCCGCCGAAGCACCCGCCGAGGGAGAGGGCCCAGAACAGGGGCTCGTGGTTTATGCCGAGGGTAGCGGCTATAGAGGTTATGACGGGTATCATGGCCATGACGAACGGTATGTTGTCGATGAATGCTGAGACGATGGCTGAGACCCACATAATCAGCGCCGCCAGCACGGCTGGGTTAGTGCTCACCCCGATAAGCGAGTCAGCTATGAAATCTATGACCCCCAGCCCCTTCACGCCGCCGATCACCATGAACATCCCCATGAAGAATACGAGCGTCGACCAGTCAACATCTCTTATAGCCTCCTCGATGTCGATCGATCCCTTAGCTATTGCGAGGAGAACTCCCACACCTATTATGGCCGCCACAGCCGGCGGGTAACCAACGACGTCCTCGACAAAAAACAGCCCCATAACGATGGCCAGAGCCATCCCTACCCTCTCAAGCAGGGGGAAGTCCTTGATTCTTATTTTCTCGGCCTCAACCCCTCGGAACCCCTTGAGCCAGTCACGAAACATTACGAGAATAAGGGCGGAGAAAGCGAGGAATGAGAGAGTGACGGCGGGTGTGAGGTTGTAGATGAAGTCCATGAACCCGAGACCTGTCGCTGAGCCAATGAGAATGTTAGGTGGGTCACCTATGAGGGTGGCCGTGCCGCCGATGTTGGAGGCGAATATTATTGAGAGCACGGCCGGCCTCGGGTCCACCCGGAGATATGTGAAAGTCTCTATCACGATCGGCGTTATGAGGAGCACGGTAGTCACATTATCGATGAATGCTGATATGAATGCCGTGAAGCCAGAGAGCACCAACAGCAGCATTGCAGGGTTTGTCCCGAACCTGGACACGAGCTTCGAGGCAAGCCACTCAAAGAAGCCAGTCCTGCTCAAAGCGGAGACTATGATCATCATGCTCATGAGGAGGAGGATCGTGTCCATATCTATGTACTCGATCAGGTCCCGGAAGTCACCGAAGCGAAGGAAGATATTGATCACGAAGACGGCGGCGGCCCCCATTAATGCTACGGCGGTTCGGTGGAGAACCTCAGCAACAAGCATGGCGTATATCCACACAAGTACCGCGATACCGATCACTACTCCCACATCAACCGCCGTCAGCGCTCACCGTAACCTAACGCACCTCAACCCGTAAAAAACCGGCCCAAGTAAGAGAGGGAGGCCCTAACCAACCACCTAAACCACGGAGAGAGGGCGTACCAGACAAGGACATACATGATCAGAGCTACCCCGCCATGAAGAAGGAGGGACGGGACAGCTGACCAGAAGCTCTCGATAATGAGTCCACTAACACCAGCGAGGGCGTAGTACGCGGCGACTGAGGCAGACGCAAGTACGCCAGCAAGGACCTCCTTCCAAGGAGCCATGAACCTGAGCGAGTGCCTCACATAACCACCTACCCAGATCGTGTAGGCTGCGGAGCCGGCAAGGAGTGAGGCAGCGAAGTACTCAGCTGCCTTCAGGTAATCTGGGACTAGCGCCCTCGCCAGCACAGATCCCGCCAATATTGATGCGGCCAGTGCGGCTACCCTGGCATATGTTACGCGGAAAAGTGGTGTGCGCTTAAGTTCGTTCCAGGTGAGTTTCTCTGACTTGACACTCCCTAATGCGGAGACGGTGAGGATGTTAGCCAGTCCCTCAGCTACCCCAAACAACGTTACGATGACCACGACTGGCCACGCCCCTACGTATAGTGGGTTGTAGAGGCTTGCTATGGTCTTGGACAGCACTATGAAGGAGGAGGCCAAGAACCCAGTCACAAGAATGAATAGGCGGAGGACCTCCTCAACGTCCTCCCCTCCCCTCCCCTTCAGCAATCTGGCGTAGAGAGCAGGAGTTGATTGGGCAGAAGCCCTAACTATGGCTGTCTGCGATGATAGACCCACGTTTAGGTAGGCGACACTAAGCTCGCTCCCTGTTGCCCAAGAAGCTACAGCCCTAATGCCGCCGAGCGCTGAGAGCCTCACGACGTTGGCTAGAGGTACATAAGCTGCCTTGATCCACTCCCTAACTCTTCCCAGGTCACCTAGACGGGGCCTAATCCCCAACCTCAATAGGATGGTAAGGGACAGAGCTGATGAGGAGGTGAAACCGAGGGTGTACGCAACTATGGGGGTGTACACCACCTTACCTATGACGTTTACAGTCGCCAGAGCAATCACTAATCTAACCGTGTCGAGGACCATGTTCTTATACCCCACCCCCTCAGGCTTTATCATTGAGACAGCCGTCGAAAAGTACCTATCCATCACCGCCGCTAAGGTCATGGGTACTGAGGCGAGGAATGCTTCTAAAGGCCACCCAAAGATGACTGACTGAGCCCACCCTAGGAGTACGTGAGCGACCCCCGCAACCGTGGCATAAAAAAGGGCGGCGAATGTCCCTGCATAAAAGGCTTCGAGATCACCTCTGGCTATATCCCTCCTCATCCAGAAGTCGATGATGCCCCAGAGATTAGCTATCATAAGCGTAGTAGAAAGGGTAATGCCCCACACCCCGAAATCGTGCGGCGCCAGTTTCCTAGCGATGACGACTGTGAAACCAACTGACGCTATAAGTCTATATATCATTGACAGATAGTTTACTATCGTTGAGTATCTTAGCCTCACCATACTAGCGCTCATTGGGACGCCGTAAGGATGTTGCGATAGGAGAATAAGTCCTTAGAAGTTGAGTATCGTTGTCTTAAATCGTGCTCATTTTTAGAAGGTATTTTCATATAATACATTAATATTAACGGAGACGATACAAAGAATTGAGGGTGATTTGACACGCCCGGAGGTTATGTCGGCAAATTCGTACGCGTTAACCTGTACAACGGAAGCATACGGTTCGAGACCTTACCCGACAAGATACTGAGGACGTGGATAGGGGGGAGAGGACTCGGCGCCTACCTAGCGCTGAGGGAGATTAATCCTAAAGTAGACCCTCTCAGCCCAAGCAACAAGGCGTTCGTATTAACGGGCCCACTCACAGGAGTCACAGGCGCCCCCGCTGGCGGCAGGTGGACATCTGTTACTAAGGCACCCCTCACGAACACCATTCATGACTCTCACTCGGGAGGTAAGTTCGGTCCGGAGCTGAAGTTCGCCGGCTTCGACGGCATCATAATAGAGGACGCCTCCGATAAGCCGGTCTACCTATGGGTACACGACGGCAAGGTCGAGATAAGGGACGCTACCCACCTCTGGGGCCTCGACGTCCACCACACCACCGATGCCATAAGGGAGGAGCTGGCTGCTGAGATAGGCAAGGATGACGCCGCCCAGATAAAGGTCGCGGCCATAGGCCCGGCTGGCGAGCGGCTGGTGAAGTTCGCGGCAATAATAAATGATAAGTCGAGGGCCGCCGGGAGAGGCGGGCACGGAGCGGTATGGGGTTCGAAGAAGCTCAAGGCCATAGCTGTCAGGGGGCACTCGAAGCCGAAGGTAGCTAACGAGGGGAAGTGGAGGGAGGCCCTCATAAGCACGATGAAGAAGATAAAAGAGAACCCGGTGACATCCCAGGCCCTCCCGAAGTACGGCACCGCGGTGCTAGTTAACATAATCAACCAGCACGGCCTCTTCCCAACCAGGAACTTCAAGACAGGTGTCTTCGAGGGGGCTGAGAAGATAAGCGGTGAGCGCCTGGCCGAGGAGTACGTGGACTGGAAGAAGCAGAAGGAGGAGATCTGCTGGGGCTGCCCCATGGGATGCGCCAGGTACACCGTAAACAAGTCAGGGCCGTGGCAGGGAGAGGGCGGCGGGCCGGAGTACGAGACCATCTGGGCCTTCGGCGCCCAAACAGGCACAGACGACCTAGAGGCGATAAATAAGGCCAACTGGCTGGCGAACGAGCTCGGCCTCGACACAATATCCATGGGCCACACGATAGGCACTTTCCTCGAACTCGCTGAGAAAGGCCTGATACCTGAAGAGAAGCTGAGGGGCCTCAAGCCCGTCTGGGGTAACCCAGCCCTAATAGTTGAGCTAACCTGGAGAACTGCCTTCAGGTCCGGCATAGGCGACGACCTGGCTGAGGGGGCCGCGAGGCTCGCCAAGAAGTACGGCGCGCCGGAGCTAGCGATGGTCGTTAGGGGACAGGAGCTCCCTGCCTACGACCCGAGGGGTGCGCAGGGACACGCCCTAGCTTATGCCACCAGTAACAGAGGCGGCTGCCACCTGAGGGCCTACATGATCTCCCCAGAGGTTCTCGGGGTGCCGAAGCCAGTTGACAGGTTCGCTACCAAGGACAAGCCCGCTCTGGTGAAGCACTTCCAGGACGTGTTCGGCGTTGTGGACTCGCTGGTGCTGTGCAAGTTCACGACATTCGCCCTCTGGACGGAGGACTTCCGCGACCTACTGAACGCCGCCACGGGCTTCGACTACACCGTTGAGGAGCTGGAGAAGGTCGGTGAGAGGATATACAACGCTGAGAGGGCGTTCAACGTCCTCTCATTCGGGGACGGTGAGGAATACGACACCCTACCGAAGAGGTTCCTGGAAGAGCCGATGCCGGAGGGCCCGAGCAAGGGTCAGGTAGTGAAGCTCTCGGAGATGCTGCCGGAGTACTATAAGCTGAGGGGCTGGGTCAAGGGCAGGCCGACCAGGGCCAAGCTCGAGGAACTCGGCCTGGGCTGGGTGGCTGAGTGGCTAGACGAGGAAGGGCTTCTCCCGGCCTGATCACGTCTTTTTCTTCTCTTCCTCAAGCTTCCTCGAGAACTCCTCGACATCTATTACTGCCCTCTCATGGTAGCCGTAGCCCACGAGCTTACTTCCCCACCTAGCCTCAACCCAGTACATTATCCTCCTACCCTCCACAGCCATTACCTCGGCCCTCACCACGACCTCCTCCCCAACCGGGACGGCTTTAACATGCCTGACATTAACCGCTACACCGACGGTGGTTTTCCCTGGTGGGAGGTGCTCGTCCGCTAATCTCCTAGCGGCCTCTTCCATGAGCAAGATCATGGTCGGTGTGGAGAGTACCTCAGCTGATCCGGAGCCTATATGCTTGGCAGTCATTTCCCTGGTCACGACAGTCTTTATCTCTTTATAGAGTCCCTTACTAAGGCCTACCAACAGAGCCACCTAGTTTAGGTTGGTGTGCTACACTAAAATTGATTCGTCTTGTCCCCGCCTACGGCACGCCTGAGGATCTCGGCGACAACGGACTCATGGAACCTCTCCTCTCTAACGATCTCCTCGAAAAGGTATCCGACAGCCTTTCTCTTCCACTCCTCCTTGGTGGAGTCGATCAAAGCCTTCACGAGGGGGGTCATTATCTTCACATATGTTTCCTCACCAGCCGCTGACTCTATGGACTCCAGCTCCTTGAAGATGGCCTGTAGCCCCTCCGGCCTCAGCCC
>JALSOP010000010.1 GCA_026986435.1 Desulfurococcales archaeon
GGTTGTCTGCTTCGGTGTCTAGTTTTATCGCCTCTGTTAACTTGCTCATTGCTTTACCTGTGTTCATCAGGTTAAGCTCTTTTATTCCGTCTCCGAGAGCTTCAAAAATTGATCTAACTTTCTCTGCGTACTCAATCAATTTTTCCTCTATCTCCGGGTCGACGCCCTTGAAGATCAAACCACTAGCCCGTTATTGATTAGAATACGGAGGATTATATTCGCCTCCCGCAGGCCTTTTATTTTTCGGTTGGTCTCAGCCCTTGGAGCCAAGGAATGTCGAATGCGGGTACTAAGGCCCTGGTTGTGTTGATGAACAAGGATAACGCTGAGGGTCTCAGGAGAGCACTTGAGACACTGATCAAGCAGGAAGGGTGTAGAATATGCGATTGCTTCGACGTACTCGTTCTTGACGGGGCTTCTACAGACGACTCAGAGGAAATCGCTGAGGGGTTCAGTAAGGAGTTTCCATGCATCAGGTTTAAGGTTCAGGAGATCTTGGGTGGTGTAGGCCCTGCTAGGCTCGAGGCGATAAGGTACGCCATGGATAATGGGTATGAATACATTATCTGGGGTGATTCAGAGAATGTCTACTCGCCGAGATATGTGGCGGAGATGCTCTCATCGCCGTCGGACTGCGACATAGTCTCAGGTAGGTCGCTCGTCGCCAGGGAATCTGTATGGTCAGATATGTTTTTCTGGTACCACGCATACCATGAGATCGTACCGGGGCTCTATAAGCGGCACTCACCAGGTAATAACAAGTTAGCTAGAGTGACGACCGCATACAGGGAGGCCCTATACCCGCCATCGAAGAGATCTGACGACTTCTACTACACTCTCCTCGTCCTCCGAAAAGGCCTCAAGATAAAGTACTGCCTACAACCAAGGGCAGTAGTTAAGGTATCGATGCCCAGGACGTATAAAGAGGTTAAGGGTTGGCAGTCGTCTCGAATTAAAGGGCTCATTGAGGCGGCTATAATGGTAGGGGATAAAAGACCTCCGGATCTTCTGCCTTGGGTATTTTATTCCCTCACACCCGTCATAGGGCCGTCACTGATGGTGTCATCGTTTTCTCTGATGCCCCCTATATCTTTCATACCAATATTCTTTGGCCTGTTGATATCGCTGACCCCGGTCGCATTTTCTTCCTTGATAGCTGCGAGGTCACGCAACGTCTACGAGGGAGGAGGATTAAGAACGTTACCTTACGTGCTAGCAGGAACTTTACTCCACGGGTTCATGACTCTTCGCTATTACCTAAAATGGCGAGTAACATTCAAGGAAAAAGTCAAGGAATTAAGGAGAAAATGTAGAAAAATTGTTGAGTATTTTGGGTTCAAGCCGGAGATGGCGTGTGCTATTGATAGTTCCTAAATCCACGTTGTTTAGTTTTACGTTATTGTGTTTATTGAAATTGTTGAATGATGCTTAGACGCTGATGAAAGGTTGACTTCTTATGTTCATTAAGTTTCGGGGATAGAAGAAACAATGCTTTTATGCTACTTCCCTAACATGTTAATTGAGGTGTATTATATGGCATCCCAAAAAGGGCTCCTCGTCGGGGCCATTATAGCAATAATAATCGTGGGAGTAGCAGGGTTCTTCGCCGGGCAGCAATTCGGAGGTAAAACAACCACCGTCACTACCACGGTCGGGGCAGGCGGTGCTGTGACAACAACTGTGACCACAACGGTTACTTCGGGTCCTGGTGGCGCGTCCTACACTCCGCCAGAGCAGGTTAAGGCAGCGTTCATCTATGTGGGTCCGGTCGGTGACTTCGGCTGGACCTACATGCATGACCTCGGCAGGAGAGTCATCGACAAACTATTCGGTGATAAGGTAGTTACTGCCTACAGCGAGTCAGTTCCTGAGGGGCAGGTACAGGATGAGATAGAGAATTATATAAGCCAGGGATACAACGTAATCTTCACTACAAGCTTCGGATATATGGAGGGCACTCTACAGGCAGCTAAGAACAATCCTAATGTCATGTTCTTCCACTGCTCTGGCTACCTAAGATACGCCAATATGGGCACCTATTTCGCCGACCTATACCAGGTCTATTACCTTAATGGCCTCATTGCTGGCGCATTAACTAAGACAGGGCATCTAGGGTATGTCGCGGCCTTTACAATACCCGAGGTTGTTAGACACATTAACGCGTTCGCCATTGGTGCTAAGGAGATCGGTGAACAGCTTGGTAAGGATATAAAGGTATACGTTATTGAGATCGGTGCCTGGTACAACCCGGAAAAGGCTAAGGCAGCCGCAGAGACCCTTGTAAACCAGTACAATGTGGATGCAATCGCCTACACCGAGGATTCGACAGCTATCATCGAGTATGCTGAGCAGTTATATCAGCAGACAGGTAAACAAATCTATGTTTTCAGCCACTACAGCCCAGGCTACGCCTACGGGCCCGATGTGGTAGTCAGTGGCCAGATAGTCAGGTGGGAAGTCATCTACACCGACATCGCCGCCAAGATCCTGGCAGGGATCTACACACCATACAACCTCGAAAACGTTGACTACTGGTACCTCCTCAACACTGGTGCAGTGGAGTTCGGCGCCGACATCAACTACACCACGAACGAGGTGATGCACATCAACCCGAAGTTCATAAACGAGCTCAAGTCAATCACCGTAACAGACAAGTTAACAGGTCAGAAGATGAGTGCTTATGACCTTATCATGAAGAGATACGAAGAAATGAAGTTCGCGCCCCTCGAGCAGGCCCTACAAGGTCAGGCCAACACACACATCTACGAGAACCTGACAACCATCGATATCGGAGGCAAGGAAAAGAAGTACTGGGTCGGCCCAGTCTTCGACCCGTTCACTGGCCCGCTAGACGGCTATAAGAAGGATAACCCGAACCAGAAGGTTCACATAAGGGCTGGTGTAAGGCTATCGCATGACGACCTCTGGAACATCGACTGGTTCGTTGACTGGGTCCAGTACCTTGGTGGCGGTGGCTGACCAATACCAGAATAATGTCGTAAATTAATTTTTAATTAATTAATGTTTTTCCTTAAAAATATTTTTGATTACCATGAGCTTATTATCAAGACGATACTACGCGTTCAACAAAAATATCTACCGTTGAACAGCTACACGCTAACATAAATAACGACGTTGTTTAGATAGCACCGATTTACTAGAATATAATTAACCGCTGTCTTACAACTTTTACAGTTAAAGCCCTCCACATCCATATATAACGAGCCTTTGATGTAAAGGTGGCTGTATGATAAGGTGGTGAAGCCATGGCTTCCAGGGGAACGGCTCCCGAAGTTACTGAAAAGGGAGAACCGCTAAAGGAGATACCTCTAGTCCATGTAGAGGGAATAACCAAGCGGTTCCCTGGAGTGGTGGCTCTAAAAAATGTGAATCTAACGGTGTACAAGGGTGAAGTTCATGCTATTCTGGGTGAGAACGGTGCCGGCAAGTCAACGCTTGTGAAGATCCTATATGGTATATACGCGCCTGACGAAGGTGAGATATTTGTTGAGGGTAAGAAAACTAGCATAACTTCCCCTGCTGACGCGATAAAGAACGGTATAGTTCTGGTATCCCAGTCGCCTCAGCTGATTGATAGGCTGACAGTAGGAGAAAACATGCTTCTCAGCTTAGAGAAATTCGGCCTTCTATCAAGGAAGAGTACTGTAAGAAAGGTTATCGAAGAGCATGGTGAGAAAGTCGGTATTAAAGTAGACCCGGATATTGAAGTTTGGAGGCTAACATATACTCAGAAGCAGTTAGCTGAGATTCTAAGGGCTCTAGTACTCGGAGCTAAGCTTCTGATGCTCGATGAAGCTACTACGTTCTTGCCACTCCTGGAAAGGAAAAGACTCTACAAACATATGAAATACTTTGCTGAGGAGGGCGGTTCAGTTATTATAATAACTCACAAGATCCCTGAAGCTGTTGATGTTGCGGATAAGGTAACCGTGCTAAGAAGAGGAGAAGTGGTTGGCACAGTTGATATAAGAGAAATTAAGGACAAAAAGGAAGTCATGGCCCAAATTAGGAAAATGATGTTCGGGGAGAGGGCGGGTACCATTAGTTACCAAAAGCTACCGCCTGGAAAACCACGTGATGAAACAGCACTTAAGATAGAGAGAATGCAGGTAATCGGCGACTATGGAGCGTTAACAGTTAGAGGAGTGTCCCTGGAAGTCAAAAAGGGTGAGGTTGTAGGTATAGCGGGCATTGCTGGCAATGGGCAAAAAGAACTAGTTCAGGCAGTCATGGGTCTGAGAAAAGTAAGAAGAGGTAGAGTTATCATTAACGGCGTCGACGTAACCAATAAAGGCACAAGTAAGGTAAGGGCACTTGGTGTGGGCTTTATCCCCGACATCCCTACGAGATTCGGTGTCTCTATCGAGAACACCATGGTTGAGAACCTAGCAATGCATCCTCTAATAGCGAAGGGTATCATTAGGTGGAGCAGAATAAAGGAGCTGGCTAAACAATTAATTGACCAATACAGGATACTGATACCCTCACCTACGACTCCTGTGAAGTACCTCAGCGGAGGTAACTTAATGAAGGTTTTAGTAGCTAGAGAAATGTTAGTATCTAAGTCATTGCTGGTTGCCTATAACCCGACGAGGGCCTTGGACGAAGTGACTGCATCAATGGTTAGGAGGCTTATGAAGCAGAAGGCGATTGAAGAAGGTATAGGGGTTTTGCTTGTATCGGAGGATCTTGACGAAATATTCATGGTTAGTGACAGGATAGCGGTTATAAACTCAGGCCGTATACTTAAGGTCTTCCCATCTGATGTAGACAGGGAAACAGTTGAGTCGCTCATGGTCTCGGGGTGATAGGCATGGTCTCGATAATAGTCACTAGAAGGGTAAAGCCATATCCGCCGGTTCTGGTATCTATTCTCGCAATAGTTATAGGCGTACTACTAACGGGATTAGTATTGCTTGCCTTTGGAGTGCCTTTGAACACATACTTCGAAGCTATCTTCAACGGCTTCACAACCGGACAGATCATGAGGCCGTTAGTATATCTAATTCTAATAGGGTCTGCGTTAACGATAGCTTTCAGGGGAGCGATGTGGAATATCGGTGCTGAGGGCCAGATGATCATTGGCATGATACTTGCTGGAATAGTGGCGTACATAATAGCGACTTCAGTCGCTGTTCTCAGTGGCAATGAAGCCATCCAGTTCCTCAAGTCAGTTGGTGTTCAGAATCCCCAACAATTCATAACGCTGGTTAAGATAGAACCTCAGCTAGTGGGGACGTACTATATTTACGGCGGTAAGGGCGTAAACGCTATTGTTGTCAGAAACCTTACTATGCCACCTATAGCTGCTCAGCTGCTTGCCCTGTTTCTAGCAGTGGTGTTCGGGGGAATCTGGGCGGCGATACCGGGATCGCTGAAATCATACCTGGGAGTTGATGAGGTAGCGTCGACATTGATAATGAACTATATAGCGTACTTCTTCTTCAACTACTCAGCATCGACATATCTGTTGGGGTATTCTATACAGGCCAGAGACTTCTACAGGAGTGATCAACTCCACGCTCTCTTACAGTACCCGCAGGCAGGTATACCTGGTTCCACAATAACATGGCCAGAGATATGGATCGCTATAGTAGCATTTGCAGTAGTAGCATTTATGCTAAACTATACGTCGCTAGGTGTTCAGGTTAAGGTACTAGGCTCTAACCCGGACGCTCTTAAGGCAGCTGGTGTTAACGTGAAGAGACTGGCTGTGATAATAATGGCTATGTCTGGAATGGTAGCTGGGATAGCTGGTGCTGCACTGTTATTCGGTAATCTGTTCAAACTGGAGGCGATCAGGAATATAATGTCGCCGCCCACTCAGAGCTTCGGATACACAGGTATTCTGGTCTCATGGATATCTATGCTAGAAATATATGCTGTGCCCCCTGCCGCCTTCATAGTGGCTGGCTTACAGCGTACTGGAAGGAACATCGAGATAATACTGCCATCCCAATACAAGCAGGCAATAGGTTTTAGTGGGCCGGGCGTAATGATGCTGCTTATAGGTACAGTCCTACTGACGTTCATAATAATGCGTGTCATATCCGAATACTCGATCCGCATTAGGAGGTGATCCTAAATGCCCGAGAGAGCAGGTATTAAAGGTATAATCTTTGGTGCCGTGCCCCTTGCGGTAGCTCTGGCAATCGTGACTGCAATTCCTGCTGCGGCACAGAGCGGCAGTGTTGCCTCACTGATATACGCTATGATCCCGGCGTTCATAGCATACTACCTCACAGCCCTCGGTCATGGAATATTCGAGTTGTCAGGTGTGCTGAACCTAGCAATAGACGGAGTATTTACGCTATCTGTTGCTGCATCCTTTGCAACAGCGGTTAGACTGGCGGTAGCAGGTGTGAACGACATTACCGCTGCTGCGATAGGAATACTTGTGGCCGGGTTAGTTGGTGCGATACTTGGTTCGCTACTAGCATTCATAACCACAAAGCTTCCAATAAGCCACGGCGCTGCAGGGCTATCGCTGATGTTCGTCGGATACGGCCTAGCTCCCTGGATAGGGCTGCCAGCGGCATATATGTCGCAGAATCTCTTAAAGCGCAAGCCGTTGCTCGATACTAACCCGCCTACAGTGTACACGCTACTGGCAATATCACTGCTTCTAGGGGTGTTGATCTACTACTTGATCACTAACACAAAGATTGGTGTTGCCATAAGGGCTACTGGAGAAAATCCACACGCTGCCTCGGCGCTTGGTATAAACGTTGTCAAAACGAGAATTATGGCGGCACTTATAGGTTATACTCTCATAGGGCTCGGAGGTGGTGTATTCTACTCACTATATACGCAAACATGGCAGGAAGGTGCCGGTATGGGCAGTGGCTGGATAGCGTTCGCCATCTCACTATCGGCTGGCAGGCACCCCATATTAACTATGGTGAGCGCAGCGATATTTGCTGGCATCCTTAAGCATCAGTACTTGCTGGCTTCAGAGCTGAATCTCTCCAGAGACATTGCTAACATGCTCCCGTTCTTGGTGGCTCTGATAGCAATGGTGATATTCATGGCAACGCCGCTGAAGAGAAAGCTGGCGCCGCCGTCCTCGCTGGGCAAGATCTTCTTCAGGGAGGAGAGGACTGTCTGACGCGGTGGGGCCTCTTGGGCAAGAAAGCATTTTTTTACATGCTCACAACATCGATTCTAATATTGGTTATGAGCTGGGTTCTTCTCTCACCAACCGGTTCCTGTACTTCTCGTGCGGGGGCCGTTAGGGTGGTCGCTGAGGAGGAAGTTCTTGCCTCATGTGTTAATATACCAGACGGGGGAAGTATTAGGGCGGGATACGAGGCTAACACATCTATTCGTGCGTACGTTGACGTACCCGACTACGGTCCAGTTCCTTTCTCTCCTGCTAAGAAAAGCGGTAGCGTAGAACTAAAAGATCTTAAGGCAGGAAGATATTGTCTAATCTTAACGATATCCGACTCAAGCGCAGAGGCTGATACAGTATCGTACTACTTCATAGGGTGTGGTCCGGAGGAATCCGTTAACCTCAAGAGAGTGATTGACGGCATCGGCACCGCATCGCTTCTAGGCACGTTAATCTACGGTTTGGCACTGCTCTCGAGGTTGGGTGAGGGCGCTGGACAGGAAGTGAGGTTAGGCTTTGGAGAATGCAGAGTTGCCTCGGTCACTAAGCACAAGTGTCATATAGATGTGCCGGGTGAAGAGGAGCCAGATAAGGTGGCCAGGGAGTTAGCGGTCAGGTTCGCTAGGGTAGGCGGGTACGGCAGGATGAAGAAGCTCGGTGATGGCGTGTATTACCTCGAGAGAAAAGGCCTGAACCTCCTTAGCAGAGGCCCAAGAAAGAGGAGATCGCTCGTGATAGTCGCTGAACCCTCCCCGGAAGGCATTAATCTGACCCTCACCTACGAGATAACTAAGCTATCGGCAATGGGTCCGCTGGACCTTCAATGGGTAGCCAAAGAGGTAGATGAAGTAATTAGGGGTTACCTACGTGATAAAGGTAGGTATGGCGAGAATGCTCAATGGGAGTAAAGGGGGCGGTTTGCCGGGCTGGAAAGCGATTATATTTGCCACTCTCACTATATTGGCCGCAGCCACAGCTTTCGCCGCTAACTCGGCTTCCATACTCTCAACTCAACAGCCAACGAAGTGGGTAATAGCCGTATACATGGTGGCAGACAATAACCTGGACCCCTACGCCATATATGATATAGACTTAATGGAGGCCGGTGTTACCAGCAATGCGACGATCGTGGTCTTCATAGATAGAGCAGAGAAACCCATTAAGGAAGGTGTTCCAGAGGAGATCCTTAAATCAAGCGAGGCGACTCCTTTCTGGTCCGGTGCCAGGGTCCTTCTACTCGTACATGATAAGGAGCCGGGGCTAAGATTAGGTGACGAAGTTGTTCAAGATCTGGGGGAAGTTAATTCCGGTAGCCCCGAGACCCTCGCAAAGTTCCTAGAGTTCGTTAAAGAGAAATTTACCGGCGAGCACTATATGCTAATACTCTGGGACCATGGCGGCGGCCCGGGCCTATTCGGAGTTGATGAGGACACGGGCGGTGAGAGAGACTACCTCACCCCGAGGGAGATCCGTGAGGCGCTCATTACCTCGGGCTTTAGGCCTGAAATAATATACGTGGACGCATGCTCCATTGGCATGGTCGAGCTAGCGTACGACTTATCGGATACATCCAGCTACCTCATAGCCTCAGAATCGCTAGTTCCCTCATCAGCACTCGATTACTCATCAGCGCTACCCGCTGTCGCGAAGCTAGACGATCCTCTGAAAGCAGCCGAAACCCTAGCGAAAATGTATTTCGAAGGACTAACTCACACAGCATTCTCAGACATAGCACAGGTATCCGTTGTGAACTTAACAGGTTTCCGTGACTCCGAACTCATTAAGTCACTTAAGATGCTTTCGCAAGAAATCGTGTCTGACCCAGCTCCCGCGGCACTGGTAAGGAGGTACTTAAGGGGTTTCACATCTCCTTTAGTGGCCGCCGGAGTAACGGAGACCGTTGACATAGCCGAGTTTGCCTCATCAATTAGGGACTCATACATGGCGGCAGAAGAGGTGCTTAAGAGCATACACGACGTGGTGATCTTAAGCAAAAGCGGGGGTGACCTCGCAGGCGTTGGAGGCTTATCGATATTCTACCCCATATACTTTGACAGAAACCTATACGACAAAGCAACAGACTTCGGCCACGATACGGGATGGTCAGACGCTCTAGAGGCCATAGTGGCTGAGTCCCAGGCATCCCTCAAGCCATTAGGGAACGAAGTCCCTCTCGGCAGGGAATACTTAGGAAAGCTTGTAAGGTACCTGGATTGGTCATCAGTTGCGGTAGGCGATATTGATGGAGACGGCGCAGACGAGATCGTTGTTCAAATGATCGGGAGTAATGGCTCAACCTACTACGGCGTGCTCTCAGTCATTGACTACATAAATAACTCATTGAAGGAGGTAGCGACAACAATTGATTATGAGTCCAGCTATGAGCCATACGAAATAGCGGCGGATGTTGGTGACTTCGACGGAGACGGTATTGACGAGATAGCGGTTGTCTGGTCTAGGGGGCCATTAAATGGGTTGCTCTCAACGGTGACGATCTATAAATTCGAGAACGGCCTTAATCGAACAGCCCAAACAAGCATGGATTCCGTGGCATTGATTGACTTTAGCATAGCTCAATCAGCCAGATTCGGTTATGTAATCGCTACAATAGGGTACTCAGTCTCGCAGAACGGTGTGGGCGCTAGGCTATACTTAATTAACCCAACCGATACTCCGCCCCTGAGGGCTGTCCTCGATCTGGGTAACGCCAGCCTTAGAACTGTGTCCGCTGGCGACGTAGACGGTGACGGTAATGACGAAATATTGGTTGACGCCCTCCTTAATAATACTTCGACACTGATACTCTACTTTACGCTCAACGGTTCTAAGAAAATCGTGGTGAAGGCAGGGGAGGGGACAGAGATAACGAGTGCAGCGCTAGGCGACGTGGACGGGGACGGAAAAGATGAGCTGGTATTCGCCACCATCAACGGCTCCCAGTACAGCATAACCGTTAAGGGAGTGGGTAAGAATGTGTGCTCATACGTAAGGCGGTTGCCAACAACAAATTCCACAATATTTGTGCAACTCTTCGATATTGATGGAGACGGCTTAGACGAGGTCATTGTCAGTATGGCATCCTTTAGTGGGACTGGTGGTCTCGAGTCACTCAAGTTCATCATAATGTCGTATTCTCAAAATGCATGTCTCTCTATATCGTCATCCATAAACATGAAAGAGGAATATAAAATACCGTTCGCTGCGGATGTTAACGGCGACGGAGAAACCGAGGATCTATACCTTAGGCAATCAGCAGGAGCTGTATTTGTGAGCCTGGCAGAGATATCGATTGCGGAGAACGTCACAATATTGGGCACGGTCCTAACCGCCACAGGTGACCCAGTCCCTGGGGCGAGAGTAACTGTAGGGGTGCCGGGAGGCCCGGTCGTTACAGAAGCAGTGACAGACAGTAATGGCCACTTTGTAATAACAGTAGCACCAGGGACATACGTTGTGAGAGCTGAAGCACAGATCGATGGGCACGAGTACAGTAGCTACACTACCGTCTCCCTTCGCCCCGGAGAGAAAAAGAACGTCTCAATAGAGCTCCCCATATTATCCACACTAACACCGGTGACGACAACAACTAGCTCAGTTCAGGTAGCAACAGGGTCAACAACGCTGGTTACGACCTCAACCCAAACAACATCAGCCATACTGAGGGTTCCTCAACCCACCCATTCCTTCATTGGTATCGTAGTGGCTGTCCTAACAGCGGTGTTGATATTCTTTATACTCCGTGGTAGACCCACACCTTAATGCCGTCTCGGCCTTATTTCTGGGGTATAGTTTGAGGGCAGTGATATTCGATTTATTCGGTACACTCGTCAAGCAAGAGTCAGAGAGATTAGCGCACGAGGAACTGTCCGAATACCTTAGCAAGAGATACGGAATAAATAAGCGCGTATTACTCGACCTCTACAGCAGATATGAGTCAAGGGGAATGCTACCAAAAACTGCGATACTGAAAGCTGCCCAAGACCTTATTCCTAATTTGAGGGATGAGGAAGTAAAAGATATCTTAAGGAAACATGTAGAGTTCCATGCAGCCTTCACAATCCCGTATGAGGACGCAGTAAAGGCTGTGCTGCTAACGAAAGAGAAAGTTGGTCATATAGCGGTTGTCACTGATGCGGAGAGGGAGGTGGCTGAATCTGTGCTTGCATCCCTTGGGGTGCTCGCTATTGTCGATGTTGTCGTGACCCCTGACGATGCTGGCGAGAGAAAGCCTTCGCCAAAACCTTTTCTAAGGGCCTTGGAGTTACTTGGCACGCCGCCGGATCGGGCTGTCTCGATAGGTGATTCGTGTAAGGACATCGAAGCTTCTAGATCCGCGGGTATTCGCGCTGTTCTCGTGAAGAGATCCGCCCTTAAGCTAGGCTGTGAGAGAGAGGCATCAGCAGTTGCGTCCTCTTTATTGGAAGCTGTCGATCAGGCTGTTAACTTGTTGCTGGGTCAGTGAGTGTTACTGTGTTTAGTGTTAATTAATTCTTTTTCTGGAGTGATTGGGTGATGTCACATAATTTAATAGACTAATTACTACTTTTCTCGCGGATGGGAGTGATGGATGTAAAGAGGAAAGGAATGAGTGAGAAGGATGTGCTAGAGAGGCTGAGGAACTATATGATATTTAGGAGATCGTTGAGGGAGAGGGTTCTCCACCTCATCAATCAGATGCAGTCCTACAACTTCATACCCGAGATAACAAGGGTAGCTGAGGATATGGACCTCCACGCGTCGACAGTGTGGAAGTTCATGCATACACTAAGGAATAGGGGAATATGGTTCAGGGGGATTATAGATGTAAGACGACTTGGGCTGGTCCTCAGGGTGTACGTAATCAAGAAGCCGGGGATAGGTGCCAGGATCCTGCGCTTCTCTCTCCGTGATGAAGTCAAGCTCCTCCCCACGGGGGCATACCTAACTTACTACGTGCCAGCATCAGTAGATGAGGAAATGACTGAGGTGATCGAGTCAACTCTTCCGGAGAACATGGTAGATCTTGGAAGGTATGAACACCTAGTTGTGGGGAGACCTGACCTCCTAGAATATTATGACCTTGACGCTAGGGGGATAAGGCCTGCATGGGACGATCTAATTAAGAAGGTACTTAACGGCGTTCCCGAAGTGCCTGTTACCGAGAAACCTAGGCGGGGGAGGTTCGACGAAATCGATATGTTCATATTAAGAGAGCTAGAGGCAGACCCCTTTAAATCCCTGAAATCGATTGCCGCGGAGATCAATAAGGAGATCGGGCGCAGGGAGAGGATAAGCTATATCAGGGTGCTCCGCCACTACAAGTCCCACATAGAGGCAAGGAATGTGATCGCAGGTGTCAGGGCAAAGATAGACTCGCTCTTCGACCTAGACTCCCTATACCTCATCATCGAGGTAAGAGGGGATAGGACAGGTATGCTCAGGCTCATCAACGCATTCCTTAAACACCCCTATTTCCTAGAGGCCCTAGCGACAAAGGACATAGAAAAAGCACTGCTCACGGCTATAGTGCCTATGGGCGAGGTAGAGAACCTCGCCTCCTCGCTAATGAAGCTTAAGGAGGAGGGCGTGATCGATGAATGGGCGGTTCATCTGGGGATGAGAAGAGGTCGTAAGCAGTACTCTGTTCCATACAAGATATTCAGCGTCACACCGGATGAGGTGGCGGCAGTGTATAGGGCCGGTGGCGACATTATATCTAACAAGATTGTTGAGAGCGGTGAGGAAACAACGTATTCATCGCTCATGATCTGACCAAGTAATTAATCCTTCCTACTCAAAGGATAGGGCACCTGATGCAGTCACAGGCAATCAGTCTGAGCATAGCGCTGACATCGGCTGCGGCGGGCTACGCCCTAGTGGCTAAAGGTGTCAGATGGCCTGTGGACGCCCTCTCAAAGGTTCTTCTCTGGTTCTCGATCCCCTACACGGTCGTTTATTCTGTGCTCACATCAGACCTAACCTCCGTCGCCATAACTGCTTCTGTAGCAGCAGTTGCTATAGGCTCAGCATTCCCGCTTTCCTACATGGTTTTCGTCAAACTGCTACGCCTCGACCCCAGAGCCGCTGGCTCAGCGGTCTTCGCCTCAGCACTAGGGAACACGGCGTTCCTGCCAATCCCCCTAATGGTTTTTGTTCTTGGAGATGCTTCCCCTGCTGGCATATACTCGTCGATCCAGTCACTCGTGGCCGCGATCGCTGTCCCTCTGACGGCAGGCTATGTCCTCCGCTCCAATGGGGACGGCGCCTCAGTTATCTCCTCGATGCTTCGGTTCCCTCCTGCGATAGCCCTCATAACATCAGCGATTGTGAGGGCGGTGTGGGGACCCATGCCCTGGCTACCCGATGCCTTTGCACACCTAACCAACGCTAACTCATACCTCATGCTTCTATCAATGGCTGTTGTGGGCGCCTCCTTTCACGGAATAAGGTCGCTGAGACCGTCGAGAACGGCTTTGGCTATAATGGTGTTCCGTGCAGCATACTTTCCTGCTGTCCACGCAGTCGCTCTAGCCACCCTGCCATTGAGTGGTGTCTGGTTCTGGGGCCTTGTAATAGAAGCTGTCACGCCCCCCGCCACTATGTCGATCATCTACTCCTGGCACTACGGCTTCCGCACTGACGATGTCGCCGTGGCGATCGCCTACCTCACACCGGCGACGGTGGGTCTCGCCGCCGCCACCGCCTTGCTCTCATGAGGCAGGGTAACCTCTTAACTAATCCGCGGGAGAATTACTAGGGGATGAGGATGCCGGTCGCTGGAATACCTACACTGGATGATGTGGGTATGTCAGGGAAAAAAGTGCTTGTGAGGGTGGACTTCAACGTTCCATTAAGCGTTGATGGTGAGATACTTGACGACAGCAGGATAAGGGCCCACATACCAACGATCAAGAGATTGCTTGATGCGGGGGCAGCCGTCGTGCTAGCCTCCCACCAAGGGAGGCCGGGGACAAAGGACTTCACTGATCTATCCAGGCACAGAGAAGTTCTGCAGGAGCTACTGGGGATGAAGGTGGGGTTTATTGACGACGTGATTGGGCCGGCTGCGAGGGAGGCGATCAAGGATTTGAGGCCAGGTGAGGTAATGCTACTCGATAACCTGAGGTTCGTTTCAGAGGAACTCATTGAGGCGGCCCCGGAGGCCCAGGCGAGGACGTACCTGGTGAGGCGCCTGGCAGGATTATTCGACTACTTCGTCTTCGACGCCTTCGCCACGGCGCACAGGTCGCAGCCCTCAATAGTAGGGTTTCCAATGGTGCTGCCCTCAGTAATGGGCGACCTCATGAAGGCTGAGGTAAGCGCCCTCGAGAGGGTGACGAAGGAGACTGAGCCCCCGAGGGTCTTCGTCCTCGGCGGTGCTAAGGTGAGGGACACAATAAGGATAATCGAGTACTTGACCAGGAACAAGATAGCCGACAGAATACTTACCTCCGGCCTCGTAGGGCTCACGTTCCACGTGGCGAAGGGCGGCCCCCTGAGGTCGCCGGTGATGAAGATGCTTGAGGAGAAGGGCCTGCTGAGCCTGGTCCACAGGGCCAGAAGGGTTCTGCTATCTGGTGCCCCAGTAGACACTCCATACGATTACGTCGTCCTCAAGCCCGACGGCAGCGTCGAGGAGCAGCCTGTCCACTACCTAACAGGGATGCCGATGGACATAGGGCCATACACAGCCTCCATGTACTCAGCCCTCATTAAGGAAGCGAACGTCGTGGTGATGAGAGGGCCGGCAGGCGTTGTGGAGGACCCGAGGTTCAGGAGGGGTACCGAGACCCTCCTCCAGGCCGCCATAGAGAGCAGGGCGTTCGTGGTGATCGGCGGCGGCCACCTGGGGGCCATGCTGAAGGGATTTAGGCGCGCCGGCATGCACATATCAACGGGTGGTGGAGCGCTGCTCATAGCACTCTCAGGCGAGCCCCTCCCCGCGATTGAGGCGCTTAAGGCCTCGGCCAGGAAGTTCTTTGGGGGTGGTGGCTGATTGGTTGTGAAGGTGGCGATTAACGGCTACGGAACAATAGGTAAGAGGGTGGCTAGGGCTGCTGCTCTTCAGCCCGACATGGTAGTTGTCGGAGTCGTTAAGAACAGGCCTAACTGGGAGGCCCTCTCAGCCTACAGGCTCGGGTTCCCGCTCTACGTCCCGGAGGATAGGGTGGAGGCTTTCGAGAAGGCCGGGATGAGGGTTGAGGGAACGCT
Organism: Desulfurococcales archaeon; assembly: GCA_026986435.1. Taxonomy (GTDB): domain Archaea; phylum Thermoproteota; class Thermoprotei_A; order Sulfolobales; family NBVN01; genus WAOK01. Next base: position 15,326 of record JALSOP010000010.1, read on the forward strand.
CGAGGAACTCCTTCAGAAGGTAGACGTCGTCGTAGACGCCACTCCGGGCGGTGTCGGCGCGAAGTATAAGTCACTGTATGAGAGAGCAGGTGTTAAGGCAGTATTCCAGGGTGGTGAGAACTCCTCGGTGGCGGAAGTGAGCTTCAACGCCCTAGCTAACTACGACGCGGCTGTAGGGAAGAGGTTCGTTAGGGTAGTTTCGTGCAACACCACCGGCCTGATAAGGCTCATTGTTGCGATGAGGGAGCTAGGCAGGGTTAGGTCAGTTAGGGCGGTGCTCGTGAGGAGGGGGGCAGACACGAAGGAGGTTAAGAAGGGCCCGATCGAGGGCCTCATCCTCAAGCCTGCCAAGCCGCCGTCCCACCACGCCGAGGACGTGAAGACGGTCATCGGCGACATCGACGTACTGACCTACGCCGTTGTGGCGCCGACGACCCTCGCCCACATGCACCTCGTCAGGTTCGAGCTTGAGGAGCCCGTTACTAGGGAGGACGTCATAAGGGCGCTGGAGACCACGCCCAGAATAATGCTGGTGAAGGCATCTTTGCTGAGCTCGACGGCCGAGCTGAGGGAGGCATTCCGCGACTCCGGCAGGCCTCTGGGCGACATATACGAGAATGCTGTCTGGGAGGACAGTGTGTGGGTTAGCGGTGGCGAGGTCTGGGTTGCTCAGGCGGTTCACCAGGAGGCGATAGTGGTGCCGGAGAATATAGACGCTATAAGGGCGGTTATGGGTGTATCGGATAAGGAGTCCTCCATAAAGATAACGAATGAGACACTAGGGATTAGGGGGTGGTTCGCGTGAGCTACGTCTGGCCGCCGACATACGAGATATCCTTCATGTTTAGGAAAGTGCTCGCACCGGTCGACGGCTCAGCGTACAGCATGAAGGCTCTCGACGTCGCCCTAGACTTCGCTAAGAGATACGGCTCGAGGGTGACCGCCCTCATCGTGGACGACGGCTCAATCAATGTGGAGGAGGTGAGGAAAAAAGTTGAGGGAAAGGCCCGGTCAGCGGGGGTGAAAGTGGAGGTCAAGGTCATCGGTAAAGGAGACGGGTGCTCTGTGTCGTCAAAGATAGTTAAGGAGAGCCTGGAGGGCGACTACGATCTCATCATCATAGCTGCTAGGGGCAGGACTCAGGTCGAGGACATACTGATAGGTTCCACAGCACTCTCGACCATAGTCAACACGACGATCTCGGTCCTCCTTATCAGGTAGGCAATAACGCGGTGTTACCACCGAATATTGAGGAGATGGAGGAGAACAGCCCCGCACTTTTATCCAGTACACAGCAACCAATGACTGGTTGGGGAAAGGGTTGAGAGCCTGTGAACTACTAACGATCGTAGATGAGATTATCCCTTCTGTAAGGGGTTTCCAAAAGAGGCTCGTCGCCCAGAAGCTGGCATACCTAATAGAGAGGCTTACCGGGCAGAGAGAGCACCGCTTTATGTGGCACAGGCACGGCCCCTACTCGAGAGGGCTGGCCAGGGAAATGAGGAGAGCAGCGCCCTGTGAGGCCAGCGAGGAGTTGGTGAGGATCGCTAAGGACCTGATCAAGAGGTTCGGCGAGGCCGCGGGGGATCCTGTGAAGGGGCTGGAGATAGCGGCATCGCTTAAGATGCTCATGGAGGAGGTCTACCCGAGGCCAGAGGATCCTGTGGAGGAGCTCCTGCAGAGGAAGCCTCACCTAAGTAGGGATGAGGTCGTGAAGGTATACTCTGTTCTTGCCTCTATTTAGTCACATAATTCTTTATTCGCCCAGCCTCACCTATAGGTTGTGAGGTGTTGATACTTAATGGTGACTAGTAAGTCGAAGTACGTCTTTGATGAGCTTCACGGCTTCATAGAGCTGGGCCCGGGCATCATCGATATAGTTGACTCACCATCCTTTCAAAGACTTAGAAGGATTAAGCAACTGGCTCAGGCATGGCTCGTCTATCCGGGCGCTGTGCATACGAGGTTCTCCCACTCTCTCGGCGTGATGAGGGTCATGGACCAGCTCGTAACGAGGCTGGCTAGGAGGGGTTATGTCAACGAGCATGAGGCACTGGTGTTAAAGCTTGCTGCATTGCTTCATGACGTAGGTCACACGCCATACTCTCACGCCCTCGAGATATTCTTTCACAGCAGGTACGGGTTGAAGCATGAGGACATAAGCAGGTATGTCATTGAGAACGATCCCGTAATAACAGACAAAATCAGGGAAATCGGTGCAGACCCCAGGGAGGTCTCCGCCGTAGTGATGGGGATTCACAGGAACACCACCATGAACATGCTAATGAGCTCTGACTTGGATGCTGACAGGCTCGACTACTTGATGAGGGATGCCCTACACACTGGCGTAGTGTACGGCAGAATAGACGTTGATAGAATAATCAACACATTAACAGTGACAGAGGACGGGAGATTAGCTATACCTATTAAGGCAGTTCACGCTGTTGAGTCCTTCTACATAGCCAGGCTCCAGATGTACAGGACAGTGTACTATCACAAAACGATAACTGGTTACCAGCTACTCATGGAGACGATCTACGAGCTCATATCGAGGGACGCGGAGATATCCCACCTCCTAGACCCCTACACGACACCGGAAGGCATAATGAGGTCTGTCCGAGAAGGCACCTTCTTCGCTTGGGACGACTACTATATCGGGGGACTACTGAACTACATAGTGGCGCACAGGTTGGGAAGTAAGGGGCTTAGGGAGCTCGCCAGCATGTACTTAAGCAGGAAGGGGTATAGGGCCGTCATGAGCGAGACCTACTTCGCCGACACGCCAGAGAAGGAGAGGGAGGTCGAGGAAATGGCTAAGGCAATGAAGGAGGAGCTGGTGATGAAGGGCGTGCCCGAGGAAGAGGTGAGGGTCTACTACGACGTCGTCCCAATCCTGGAGGAGGACGAGCAGGTAGTCGTAATAACGAGGGATGGCCCGCTACCGATCTCAGAACTTAGGCAGTCAATAATATGGAAGTTGCCCAAGAGCATGGTTGTCCTGAGGGTGTATGCCCACCCGAGAAAGGTTACTGAGGTATCGGAAGCAATCAGCAATATCACCCAAAGATAACTCATTTAGGTGCCGCCAGAACCCATCTTACTAGGTAACAGTTCGGTGGTAGTTATGTCATTCGAGGAGGCGGAGATCATTAGAAGACGCGCCCACGCATTCCTCCGGAACGCCGAGCACCTCATAGAGGTAGGCGATTACGACATAGCGGCGTTCAGCCTCGAGCAATACTGCCAGCTGATCCTGAAATACAAGTTACTCATTAAGAAGGGCACGTACCCAAGAACTCACTCGCTCAGGAGGCTCATAAGGGAATTATCAACCTACAACAAAGACGTTCTAAGGCTCCTTGATGACGTAAGGAACCTTCACTACATAGCCAGGCTGGAGGAGGCCTACATAAGCTCCAGATACCTGCCAATAATCTATGAAGAGAGCGAGGTCAGAGATCTCCTGCGTTTTGTGAAGGAGGTGTTCAGACCACTAATCGAAGGTGTGTGAACGTGACCTTAAGTGACCTGAGAAGGTGGCCCGACATAGCCCGCAAAGTTAAAGAGGTAGTAAAACGGGTGGATCCCAATGCCAGAGTCTACGTCTTTGGCTCGGTCGTGAGAGGGGACTTCACGGCTACGAGCGACATAGACATACTCGTCGTAACTAACGACCTCCGAAAGAAATACGAAGTAATGGTTGAGGTGTATAGAGAGGTGGACGCTCCGGTGGAACTCCACGTGGTAACAGAGGATCTGATGAAGAGGTGGTACTTGAGGTTCATTAGGAAGGAAGAGATCGTTGAGGTGTGATAGCCGCTAGCCCAGTCTTTTAAACATTACGTACGCATCACTGCCATCTGGGTAATAATCCCTCAGGACTCCTCCAATGAGGTAACCGATCTTCTTATACAGACTGATCGCCGACCTATTCCAGACAGCTACCTCGAGGTAGGAACCGATCATGCCGCTCGACCTGAACGCTGACTCGACAGCGTACATTAGGGCCCTCCCAAGCCCTCTCCCCCTCCAACGCGGCATCACTGCAATGCTCACTACATGACCCCAGGCACCCTCCGGTCTACCGGCGACGTAGCCGACGACATGGCCTAGGCACTCCGCGACGAAGAAGTACCTCCTCCAGGCGATGTAGAGGAGCGCCAGGACCTCGTTCTCGAAGGGGTAGGGGAAGGACCAGAACTCAACCCGGACAACCTCCGGGAGGTCGGGCTCCTCAACACCCCGGATCAGGCACTCCCGCAACCCACCACCTCAACGATTCTCCTGGAAAGCTCCTCTGGGTCCGCGTCCACGCCCCACTTCGCCAGGTACTTCCTAACAACCTCCTCGAGTGAGGACGGGTCCGCCGTCCCGCAGGCAACCATGGAGGCTATGGTGTATATCTCCATGAGGGTGAAGGGGTCCGGCACAACACCTATCCCCTGAAACAGCCTCCTGAGCCTGCCGGATACAGCGCCTAGCGGGCCGACTGCTCCCAAAGCGCCATCACCTCATCCTCGACGAATGGCTCGTCGATATAGACCACCTCCTCTCCCCCAACAACCTTAACTAGCCAGTCCCTCCTCCACGTGAACTCCCCGATAATCGATGCTTCGGCACCCATTGACTCGAGGACCGCGAGCGCCTCACCGACCTTCTCCCTGGGGACGGCGGCCACCAGTGTGCCGGAGGAGAGCGACCTCAGGGGGTCCACCCCCACAGCGCTCAGCACCTCCCTCACGGCCTCGGAAACTATGACGGAGGAGGCGTCGATCACCGCCGACAGCCCGGAGGCGTCAGCCATCTCAGCCACGCCGCCTAGGAGACCGCCCTCCGTCGGGTCGTGCATCGCCCTAACGAGCCTCCTTGAGGCGAGTGCCCACGCCTCCCTGACCAGGCTGATCCTCTCTATGAGGCTTGCGGCCTCCTCAATGACCTCCCTCGGCACGCCGGCGTCCTCAAGCCTTTCCCGGAAGTCTGTTGCTACTATCGCCGCCGCCTCCATCGCGGCTGACTTACCCATTATGATTAGGTCGCCGGGCCTCGCCGCTGACGTGGGCGTTATGTGGGCGGTGTCGCTGAAACCTACTGCTGTGACGACGACTAGGGGCCTGGTTACTGAGTCACTGAACTCGGTGTGCCCGCCCACCACGCTGACGCCGAGCTCCTCCGCCGCTCTACCAGCGTCCTCCGCTACCCTCAAAGCCGTCTCCTCACCGGCTCCCTCGGGCAGTATGAGGGTCATCGTGACGTACCTCGGGTAACCCCCCTCAACAGCTATGTCATTGGTGGGGACGTAGATAGCGAGTCTACCGAGGTACTGGACCGCCCCCGTTATTGGGTCGGGGTGCACCACGAGCGCGTTACCGCTCCCTAGGTCTAGGACGGCCGCGTCCTCACCCGGCTTCGGCGGGACCAGCACCGACGGATCCTCACCCCACACCTTACTTATTAGGCGCTTCAGTGCCTCGTGCCTCAGCTTCATTCAGGCACCACCTACCTACGCACTCACGAATTAATCACTCTACCGCAGTAACCTGGTAGGAGGTCCTAATTGGCGGATGTCATCGCTGTGAAGGGGATGAGCGCAGGGTACGGCGATAGGAAGGTTCTGGAGAGTGTCGACCTCGTCGTTAGGGAGGGCGAGGTCGCGGCTGTGATAGGTCCCAACGGATCCGGTAAGACCACACTCCTCAGGGCTGTCGCTGGGGCCATCC
>JALSOP010000011.1 GCA_026986435.1 Desulfurococcales archaeon
TCCTCCACTTGCTGAGGTAACCTATCTCCCCAGCACTGATCAAGAATCGGACCAGGTTGTTAAGCTCAGTTATGGGTATATGGGATCTTATAATAACCCTCCTATCTCCGGGGCGCCCCACTCTTTCCCCCACATAGGCTTCATGGAAGTAAGGATGGGTCTGCATAGCTGTAGCGAGCTTCACCGCACCAGAACCCTTAAGTATGAGCACGGCAGTAAAAGAGCGCTCTATGTCCAGGGGTGTGGCCGCGAGAGCAGCTCCTCCAAACCCACCACTCTTGAATATTCTTTTTCTCAAGTGCGCCAACACTCTCTGGTACCGAACCTTAATGCCGTAATCTCTCAATAGGATGTCCCTTATCTCGACACCTTTGGCGAAAGGTCTTTTCTCTAGTACGTAAAGTATGAGAGGATCGAGTGGATCGTACCTTAGGATGACCTGCTCACGAGGCTCCTCAACCACCACATTTGCTTCATTGATTACCTCATCCCATTTTATGAAGAAAGTTGCCTCAGCTGGCCAAAACCACTTCCTTAATCTGTGGCGTGGCGGTAACCAGCGAATAACCCGGAATGTCTCACACGCAGGAAACGATGACTCAATCTCTTTGATGACCTGTTCCTCAAATCCCCTGGGCAATAAGGTATTAGCTATGGCTATGGGAGGTATAGCTCCTTCAAAAGACCACCTAAGCAGGTCCGGCCTGGGAAACTCATCGCTTTCCAAGGTCGAAAAAATGTGAATAGCCTGCCCCAAGCCTACAGCACCGTAATCCACGAGGCCCCTTAGTGGTAAGCCCTCTGATATCAGCTTAGCGATCGCCCTGCTCACTGTAGCAGAGGAAACACCGGCTATTCGGGCTATTTCCGTTATAGATGGCCTTCGAACGCGCATCATTGCCTCCAGTATAGGGAGGATGCTGGGAGACAACTGCACGATCCTCATGAACTTCCTTGCTATCTTGCCCACCGGCGCACGGTGAAGGGGCTCGCCCTCAATCCTCAGCCCTAAGCACCTTACCCATTTTTCTCAGTGACAAAATAAGGATTGGGTGAGCAATCATTATAAGGAAACTGCTGGGTCCATATCCGTGACCGTAATAACACACGATATATTACTCTCACTGGTCAAGACCCGGTGGTGCTGTTATTGACCGAGGTACTCACTGTCGAGGACCTCACCGCCAGGGTCGATGAAGAACTCATCGTGCACCGAGTCAATTTCCTTGTTAGTAAAGAAGAGACTCTCTATATTGTGGGCCCCAACGGAGCTGGTAAGTCAACCCTACTGAAAGCCGTTGTTGGGTACCCGGGGATCATTGTTGAGGGAAGGGTCATTTTCATGGGAGAGGACGTGACAGGGTCGCCCATAGACGAGAGGGCTAGGAAAGGTCTGATACTTTCACACCAGTTTATCCCCAGGATAGACGGTGTCACTGTGGGAGAACTTATAGAGATGGTTGCCAGGGTAAGTGGGTCAGGGGTTAGCACTGAGGAGGTGGCGGAGCTCCTCGAGATAAGGCACCTTCTAGGGAGGGAGTTTGGTAAGGGGCTCTCGGGCGGCGAGATGAAGAGGGTTGAGGTAGCAGTTACTCTGGCAGCGGGGCCGAAGCTCGCCCTCATTGACGAGCCCGACTCAGGCGTTGATGTGGAGTCGGCGCTGGTAATCGCTGAGGGGATAAGGGAGATGATCAGGAGGTCGCCGGTGGGCTCCGTAGTCGTAGTGACGCACACCGGCTTTATTTCGAAGTACGTCCCGCCGACAAGAGTCTGCATCATGATGTCGGGCGTGCTTGGCCCGTGCTCCGGGCCTGAACTCCTTGATAAGGTTCTGGCGGAGGGGTTCCGGATTGAGGTTGCTTGATACCCTATCACCTACCCAGCTCGAGAGGGTTAAGGCCGCGCTCGCGAAGCCAGCGCTCTACGGCCCCGACGTAGACGTTAGGGACTACCTCCTTGCGGAGGGCCCGGCGCAGGAGGTAGAGGCTGATGAGGATAGGGTTAGGGAGGTTGGGATAGACCTCGAGAGGGCGAAGAGGACGGGTTACTACATGCAGGTCGACTCCGAGAGGATAAGGTACATAAGCGGGTTGCCCGGGGTCGAGGTGATGAGTATTGAGGACGCCCTTGAGAGGGAGCCGGAGGTATCGAGGCTTATCTGGAGGCTCGTTGACCCAGCGACCGACAAGTACACAGCGGTGGCGGCACTGAGGGGGCGTGGGGGGTATTTCGTGAGGGTGAGGAGAGGGATTAGGATGGAGGAGCCCGTGCAGACATGCCTGTTCATGGTTAGGGGAGGGCTCCAGGCACCCCACAACATCATCTACGTGGAGGAGGGTGCCCGCGCGAGGGTCCTGACTGGCTGCACCATAATGCCTGAGTCCTTCGGGCTCCACGCTGGCATAACCGAGATATACCTCGAGAGGGGCGCGAGGCTGGACTACGTCATGATCCATGCCTGGTCCAGGGGCACGCACGTGCGGCCCAGGACAGGAGTACTCGCTGGTGAGGAGGCCGAGGTCGTGACCTACTACATAAACCTGTCAACGGTGAGAACCCTTCAGACGTACCCGAGGTACATACTGAGGGACGGCGCGAGGCTCCACAGTGTCTCACTGATACTCGGCAGGGGCTCCTCCATAATCGATGTCGGCGCTAAGGCAGCTCTCGGCGGTAGGAGGGCGGCTGCGGAGATACTGTCGAGGGTTGTTGCGAGGGACTCCTCCAGGGTAGTGGCGAGGGCGAGGGTGGAGGGAGCGTTTGGCAGGGGACATGTGGAGTGTAAGGGACTTGTCCTCAGCGACGCTGCGAGGGTCGAGGCCGTTCCGGGGCTCGGTGCTGTGGGTAGGGGTGTTACATTGACTCATGAGGCCTCCATAGGGAAGCTGTCGGAGGAGGCCATAGCTTACCTAATGAGTAAGGGCTTCACCAGGGAGGAGGCCGAGTCCATCCTAGTTAGAGGCTTCATGAACGTGGAAATCCTTGATCTGGGACCGCAACTAACAGCGTACGTAAAGAACTTAATGCGTCTCCTGGCCAGGGCAGCGATATAAGCTATTTATTGCGGTTCCTACCTCTCCCCGCCTCCGTATATACACATTAATGATTGAAATAACAGCCCCAGTAATGTAAGAGATCGGCTTTATCTATTCGTCGCACTTTTAAAGCTGTTTAAGCACTTTATGGATGGTGCTACTGGTGGGGGTCAGCATTAGGAAAGTGCAGAAGTTCGGGCGCTCGACCCTCATGGTTTCTCTGCCAGCCGACTGGGTGAAGCGCGTCGGGCTAAGTAGGGGGGACTCGGTAAGGATAGAGATTCTGGAGGACGACTCAATAAGGATAGTTCCCCTGAGTGTGGGAACGAAGGAGAAGGAAGAGAAGGTCCTCCTAATCAAGGTTGGTAAGGTCACCAGCGAGAACCTCCTCATGAGAGCTATTGTAGCCGCCTACGTTCTCGGCATGGACAAGGTTGTAGTGGAGGCGAGTGAGGGTTTCCTTTCCCAGCCTCACATGAACGTGATAAAGGATGTGAAGCAGCGCTTGATCGGTGCGGAGATAATCGAGCACACCCCGGAGAGAGTCACTCTCTCTATACTGATAGATCCGATGGGTTACAGGGCCCTCGACGTGATGGCCAGGATGGCTGACATTGTGTACTTCATGGTCTCGCACATAGCGGCAGCGCTCCAGACAGGGAGCCAGCACTTCCTCAGCGAGGTCCTGGAGCTGGAGAACGAGGTTGACAAACTCCACGCACTCATCGTTAGGCAACTGATTGTGGCTCAGAGGGACAGGATGCTGATGAGGCACCTTAAGATAAGGCCACACATGGTGACTGAGTATAGGGGTATTGTTAAGGCACTGGAAGAGGTCGCCGACGCCCTATCGAGGGCTGCCGAGACCCTTATGGAGGGAGGTATAGCAGTGACGAAAAGGAGCTCGGAACTCATAAGGACGTGCATTGAGGAGCTCCAGGGCATAGTGTCGGACGTAACCGAGGCGGTAAAAGACCTCCGCGTCGACGGCCGCCTCAGCACAGTCAGGATGCATAACACCTTGGACAGGATCGGGAACTTTAGGAGCACCATAGTTAGGTCGACGAATGAGAAGATCTATAAGCTCTTCCGAGAGGCAGAAGACAAGTCGACGTACTTGATACTCAGGGATTTCATGGACAGGCTCGGGGAGGTAGCAGCCGCTGCGGAGGCGATAGCTGAGATACTATTCGACATTACTGTTGAGACCGTTGGCGACACTCTAGACATATCTAAAGAATTTCCGTGACCCTCCTAACCCACTCCGGGCACAGTGGGAGGTCCGGGTTTTCTAGGATAACCAATAGCTTGTCTCCTCGCCTCACACCATGCATGGAGATCGCCCTTATCGACACACCACTAAGCAAGGCCCTCCTAAGCTCCTGTGAGAGCTCCGGGTCCCCCTCCTTGTACGGCATAAAGCACCTAGGACCCGGCATGGCGGCTACGAACAAGAGCAGTACCCTCTCCCCGTACCTAGCTAACCTAATGAGTTCCCTAACGTGCCTCACACCCCTCGCTGTTGGGCAGTCGGGGTACATGGCCTCGTTCCCTGGTCCCCTCAGCACTGCCGACTTAGTCTCAACGTAGACCAGCGTGCCGCCACAGTCGAGGAGGTAGTCGAGTACCGAGGTATTAACCCGTGGATTCCTAGCTGATATCGTGCATCCCTTGGCATATGGGAGCAGGGACATAGAGATCGCTGACTCAAACGACCTATTCTGGGCCAGTGTGCTGACTATGTCCCATTTGCTAGGATACTTAATGTCCTCAACTGCCACGAGCCGCCACTTAAGCTTCCTCCCCTTTATTGGTTCGGCTAGGCACCTCCTACCCTCCACGATGATGTCTAAGAGCCTGCCAGTGTTAGTATTGTGGAGTAGCTCCACCCTCCCCTCTACAGAGGCCTCGACGACGAACCTGTTAACCCTCTCCTTTATTACGCACTCCTTAACACCTTCGATCATGAGCAGTGTTTTTCTCAACTCCTCGGTCCCCGTACCCAGTTCAAAGAAAAAATATTAGGGGTATCAATCCTCCTTCTTCGATGATTTAAGGTAATCGATGAATTCCTCCACGGGTATTAGTTTATATGTGGCTGTGTGTATTGTACCCCTCATGTTTAGGTTAGCTAGAGCGGCCACGAGGGTCTTGTCATCTTCTGCCTCAACGATGTTTAGGAAGTCCCACTCCCCGAGGACGACGAACTGTGATAGGACACTCACCCCCATCTCTTCGAGCTCCTTATTGACCTCGAGGATCCTGTCGGGCTTCCTGAGGATCGTGGTGGCTCCCTTGTCAGTGAGTTTGGAGAATACTGCGTAGATAGGCACAATCCCACATAATACTCACTGCTACAGAGATAATAATCAGGTAATAACGACCTTGAACACCTTCCGGAGGGTTCTCGAGGTGATCTGTCGGGCGGGCGGGGGCACTGTGGAGGGTGTCGCCGCCTTAGCTGGTATTAGTAGGGAGAGTGTTGAGGCCGTTGTTTCCGAGTTACTCGCCTCAGGCCTCCTTGCGGAGGTGAAGGGCGAGGGCTGCGGTTCCTGCCCGCTCAAGAGGTTCTGCCCCCTTAGGTCATGCCCTAAGGGCACTGGACTGAGGATTTTCTACCTCACTGAGAGAGGGAAGAGAGTGTGTGAGGGAATCAGA
>JALSOP010000012.1 GCA_026986435.1 Desulfurococcales archaeon
CTAGCGTGGCGATGGCCTTAGCCACTAAGTGAATCGGTATCAAGAGGAGCCCCGCAACTAATGCCACCGGGTGGGCGAGGATCCCGGGCATGGTGGCCGCCGTCTCGACACCCATGAAAACAAGGAAGAGGAGGATGAACACGGCCCTCACCAGCCTGAACTTCTCCATCACCGCCTCAGCCTCCCGTAGCTTGGAGGCAGTCACGCCAGCGACGAACGCCCCAATGCTGGGGGAGAGCCCCGCTGCTGAGGAAGCGAATGCTGATAGGAGACCGTATGATATGAGGAGGATGAGGCCGCTCTCGCCGACATCAATCACCTTGGGTAGGACGATGCTCCCGCCCCAGTAGATGCCTACGGCTACCGCCATGGTTACGGCGATCACCTCTAGGGCGCCTAGGAAGTCACTGGTCCTGGCTGACAGCATCGTCAGGATGGCCACGATCGCTACGTCCTCGGCGGCGAGGGTCATGAGGACGAGCCTGCCCACGTCGTCCCTCGCTGGGGGAACCTCCTCCATCAGCTTGAAAGTGAATACGGTGCTGGCGAAGGCCCCAGAAACGCCTAGTACGAGGGAAGTTCCTGTGTCCATTCCAAGGACGGGGGCTATTGCAGTGACTAGTGCGAGGGAAGTTATTAATTCGAGGAATGTGACGTAGGCCGGCGCCCCGCGGAGTTGCTGCACCTTCTTGATGTGGATCTCGTAGCCTATTTCGAAGAGTAGGAGGGCAACGCTTATCTCCGATATGATCCCCAGAGCCGTCACCAACTCATGAGGAACCTCAGCAACGAGCCCGACAATGATGCCTGCCATGAGGTAACCGACTGCGGCGGAGATCCTCGCCCTCCTTGCTAGGGTGCCGAGTACGAAGGCGAGCGCCACCATCACCGCTAGTACGGCGTACTGTTCCGTGTTCAACCGAGCTCACCCAGAAGCCGTCGCTGTTCTCATGTCGAAGGAACCTAATTTAAGATGGTCAAGACTCCGGATCGACTAATTTTTAGTCTGTGAGTATTATACTTGGGTATAAACTCATTTGTTAGGAGGCCCGTGCTTAGGTCCTTCCTTGTCGCTGGCGGGAGAGGGCTCCTCCCAGAGAGAAGGTAAGAAGAGCTGAAGAAGACTGTTTCCCTAAGGGAGCCTGAGAGGAGGGTATTGATAGTGCCCGAGGGATCAGCGGCACCAGAAACCGACCTTGAGGTATGGGATGCCCAAAGCCTCGTTGAGCTTGCTAGGAAGGCCTTCCACAGCAGGGGCTCGTGATCCTGTGGTTACTGGGGAATTACTAATATTACCCCATTCTCCTGGGTTTCCTTGGTGCTTTCCATGGTCTATGGACCCGCCATAATAGAGCCCGTGTCCGAGCACAGCGACTTCATAACGAGGATGAAGAGGCTGATCCTTTCAACGAGGACGAGGTTCCAGGAGGTTCAGATAGTTGAGCTGGCGGAGCTTGGTAGGGCCCTCGTGCTCGACGGCTTCATACAGTCGACTGAGGCGGATGAGCACATATATCACGAGTCCCTCGTTCACCCGGCCCTGCTAACGCACCCTAGCCCGGAGAGGGTGCTGATAATAGGGGGTGGGGAAGGGGCTACTCTCAGGGAGGTCCTTAAGCACCCCACTGTTAAGGAGGCGGTGATGGTTGACATCGACGGGGAGCTTGTAGAGTTCGCTAAGAAGTACCTTGACTTCATGCACCAGGGCGCCTTCGATGACCCAAGGGCAAGGGTCGTCATAGCTGACGGCAAGGAGTACGTGGCGAGGGCCGAGAGCGGTTACTTCGACGCGGTCGTCATAGACCTCATCGACCCGTACGCTGGGGAACTCGCTAAGGATCTCTACTCAGACGCCTTCTACGCCGAGATAAAGAGGGTGATGAAGCCCGACGGCATAATGGTGACTCAGGCAGGGAACTCCTTCTTCTACCCAAAGGTCTACACATGGGTCCTCAACAACGTTAAGGCGGTGTTCCCGATAGTTAGGGAGTACTGGAACTGGGTCCCTTCATTCGGGTACGCATGCAACTTCATAATAGGGTCACTAAAGCACGACCCACTAACCCTCAGCACCGACGCCCTAAGGGAGGTATTCCAGGCTAGGGGGCTAAAGACGAGGTACATAACACCAGAGGCGGCGCACGCCCTACTAAGACTGCCCGTCGTCGTCGGCTCAAGGACATAGGGCCTCATCCTCCACGACAAATAAGAAAAGCCGTTTTTCCGCGGCCCGTCCCCCTATTAAAACGTGGCAGAACATCGTGAAGGCGATGACCAGAGAATCGGGTAATATGGTTATGGGGCTCGTACGTCGAAGGTTAGTGTGGTAGGGTGCTGATTTGGGTAAAGGGGTAATGACCATCGAGCTCAATAAGAAGACTGCGGGGCTACTTACCAGGGTTCTTGACAGCGAGTATAGGAGACTTAAGCTAGAATTAATGCTAACGGAAGAAAAGATAAAGAAGTTTGAGAACAAGTACGGTATGGGCAGTGAGGTCTTCTTGGACAAGTATATCCGGGGCGAGCTGGGTGATGATGAGGAGTTCATGGAATGGTACGGCGAGCTGAGATTCCTCGAAAGTATTCGTAAAGAATTAGAGGAGCTGAAGAATATTGAGGAAAGAATCTCTAGAAAGCTACGTGGCAAAGGTTGACGAAAAGCTGAAGGGAGTTAGAGCCACTGATAGCGTCTTCCCAGTTATCCATTGAGCGTAGATCCGCCAGCAGAACCATATTAAGAGGCACTATCGTCTTCATGGACGGGTCCTCGCTTTACTTCTTAGAATAACATACTGAAAGAAGACGATGAACTGACACGGATTTCCTACAGATACCATTACACCGGACAAAACGGGGCACTAATTTTTAGGTACGACAACGCCCCGCATCACCCAGAGCTACCCACTTTCCCTCACCATAAACACCTACCAAGGGGGCAGGGTCACGGCATCAGGAGAGAAAAGTTTAGTTGAGGTGCTTGACGAAATAAAAGAAATACTCTCAAGGAGATGACCTCACTTACTCGGCATCCGATCGCATAGAGTGGAGAAGCACCTATCTCGAATACCGAGCAAATAAGGCTACTTGAAAAAGCAAGTATCTAGGAATAACAGAATAAATTAGCTATAGACCTCTCAGGGATGCTAAGTAGAAGGGCTACATAGAACTGGTTGAGGCACCACTACGTAGTTGAGGAGATACGCATCAAGGCTAGGGCAAAGATAATGAGGTCGGCCGAGTGCGTCTCGAAAATCTTCTAGGCACTAAGCAACCGTTTTAATGAATGCATCAGACGGGTAAGTTCTCCTCACCTAAGTCAGGCAGGGGGTACTCATCACTGGCTCAATACTGGATCAGTTACCATCCCATTTATTTGTGGTATTTGTGGTGGTTACGGCCTTACCACAGAGCAGGCCCCGGCACTTTACGAGGTAAAGCCCCCTAGCGCTTCCCACTCAGTTCATCCCTCACCCTCGCACCCAGTTCTGGGTAGTCCGTCGCTATTGCGTCGACGCCTCGTGCCGCGAGCTCCTTCATCACGCCCGCGTCATTGACTGTCCACGCAACGACCTTCAGCCCCAGGCGGTGGGCGAAGGCGATGGCCTTCTTCGTGGCCAGCGGGTACCTCGGGAGGACGAGCCTGCACCCGAGCCTCTTAGCATCTATTATCGCACCCGGCGGGCGGAAGTACACGATCCCCGCCCAGAGCCCTTTCTCAGCAGCCGCGGCGGCTGCCTCCCTGTGGAAGCTTATTACGGCTACGTAGTCGCGGGCGCCGAGGCCCTCTACAAGGTTAATGACTGCCTCAGCGTCCTCGGGGTTCTTCACCTCGAGGAACAGCGCTATCCTATCCCTGGCTGCCTCAATGATCTCCTCTATGGTCGGTATCCTCTCGCCCGAGACCCTGAACTCTTTCAGCTCTTCGTAGGTCACGCTCCTTATGTCCACCCTCTCCCCGGTATCAGTGACTATCTCTGGGTCATGTGATGCCACGAGGAGGCCGTCCTTGGTGGCCTGAACATCGAACTCAGCTATGTCTGCCCCCGCCTTTATGGCGTGATCCAGACCCCTTAGGGTGTTCTCTGGCGCCGTTCCTTTCGAGCCCCTGTGCCCGACGACGGCGAACGGTTTCTTACTTAGTGCCTCCGCTATGCGCAACAAATTCACCGATAATGTTTTGGCAGTGGGTTAAAGACTCCGAAACCAGGGTTGAGGGGAGCGGCATTGCTGGGCTTCCTGAAGGAGCGCTGCCCCGGCCTGCTGTCGACGCATAGGGACGTGAGGGGTTCCGCGATCATAGTGCCGGTCGGCTCCTACGAGGACCGCCCCACAGGGCCGGCAGCCCTCGACACTTTCCTTGCACTGATAGTGGCCTGTGAGGCCGGCAAGAGATGCGGTGCCTCGGTCACGCCCCCTCTGAGCTTTGGCCACAGCCCATACCACAGGGCGTGGGCGGGTATGAGCAGGGAGGTCCTTGCGGCGGCGTTCGCGGAGATAGTGTTCACTGCGAAGAAGCTCTTGAG
This sequence comes from Desulfurococcales archaeon, assembly GCA_026986435.1. Taxonomy (GTDB): domain Archaea; phylum Thermoproteota; class Thermoprotei_A; order Sulfolobales; family NBVN01; genus WAOK01. Next base: position 4,524 of record JALSOP010000012.1, read on the forward strand.
GGCTGAGAGAGTGGTCGTGGTGGACGGGCACTACGGGAACAAGCCCGTCCTCGAGAGGGTCGCGGCGGCTATGGGTGCTGCATACCTCAACATGTGGGACATTATATCGGCCAGTGGCTACAGGAGCAGCGAGTCCATGATGAGGTTTGAGGAGCTCCTCACGGAGCACATTATCTCGGGCGGGAGGCCCGAGGTTGAGGAAGTCGTTGAGCGGGCCGTGGGGTCGGTGTGCTCCGCCATAAGGTCACATAACGTACCCGCCGCGGGCCCTGCCCATGAGGTAGGTTATTAGGTCAACCCTCTCGTAGTGCCTGTTGCTGAAGTACTCCCCCACCCTGGCCTTAATTCCGGACTCCTCCACGCGGACGCCCTCACTGAGGCCGAGCACCATGGAGAGCCACCCCTCCGGGCACAGCGCATCCACTAACTCCTCCTCATACTCCTCCGGAACAGGCAAGTTGTTCAGGCGGATCAGGCCATGAATCAGTTCATGGACGAACAGATCGACAGCCTCCTTAGCACCCGCGCCCACGCCCACATAGAGTGTGATGACAGCGTACCTACCTACCTTGCTGACCCTCGGTATCGACCCGAAAACCCCCCTCCCTGGGTTGAAGGCAAGGATAACGTACTCATTATCAAAGAAGGTCCTGACCCCCAGCACCCTCCCCAGCCACCGCCTTATATCGTTCTCGTACCCCTTGTACGCCTCTATGAAGTTGTTGCCGAACCTCCTTAACTCATTCTCCACATCGTCCCACCCGAATAACTCAACATCACTGAGGCCCTCAACGTAGTACCGTGCCCTACCGCCTCCCCTACCCACGACGTAGTCGAAGGCCTCATCCCATAGGCCATACCGCTCTATCAGCCACCCATAATAGAGGGCCCTCGACGCTCCACCGAAGTATATAAGGTGCGGCTGGACCCCGTCCTCGGGCGATAACCTGAAGAGATCGTGTAGCCTTGCCAGCACATCAGCTTCCTTAGAAACGATGAGGGTGACTCCCAAGGCATATCCTCAGAAAAAACTAATGCCACTGAAACGATTTTACTTAACGCCCCCTAGCCGGGAGAGCTCATGCACAGTCCGAGCATATACCCTCGCACCCAGAACCAGCTCATCCA
>JALSOP010000013.1 GCA_026986435.1 Desulfurococcales archaeon
TTTAGATCCACCTGATACTATCGGGAGTATTTCTAAAATATCATTATCATTTAAGGTAATTCTCCTTAAATCTTTGTCAGGTACTGGAACACCATTAAGGAGAACGATAAAATCCCCTCTCTCGATATACCTTGCAAAACCCGGGAACTTATTACTCAATACCGCCAGCACATCCATAGGCGTCGGATTACCCCCTATCCTCAGCTCACCCTTACCGACAACCTCCCTAAAGTGTAGGTAGAGCCTAACAATAACCATCCGCTCACCAACAAACGATCTAAAAGAAAAGAGAAATGCTTATAGAAAAATCTAGACTTACATCACCATTCACATGCCACAACCCCAAATAAAAACCCACGCCCCTAGCCCGAGAATAGCGAGAACAGTAGTTGACCTGACTTAGTTAAACAAATTTCTTACGAGATAATCATCGACGAACAAATACAGACTTTAATAAGACTGCCATGTAATGAATTTATTGCGGTGCTAACCATGAGTACCAACAAAGTTTTACCTGTTGTGATGGCTGCCTTCTTACTAATAGCTACGGTCTCAGCGACAGTGTCTAGGGCTATAGTGTCTAGGGCTATTGATATAGTGGGCGAGGCCAACATAGGCGAGGCTAAGGTCACTGTAGCGGCAACAGCCCCCCACAGTGAGCTTCGCCTTCTATAGCGACAGCGGCTACACGACAACGACTAAGGAGTTCACCCCAGGAACGCAGGTCTACATGAAAATATCCGTCTCAACAGACAACATCATGAGCGACGTCGTCGTGGCTGTGAAGCTGTTCGCCGACACCAACGCCAGCGCAGTAGGAACGCCCCCAACGAGTACCGATCCAGCTACATACGTGAACTTCACTATAAGCTATGACAGCAATAGCGGGCAATGGGTACTCAACGCCGACACCGGCGGCTCAACGACGTGGTCAATACAGCTCGACCCCAACAAGCAACAGCCTGACCCAGGCGCCACAACCGGTGATTTCTACGTCGTAATAACCCCGGGCAAGGTAGCCGCCGAAGCGAAGCCAACCGGTGACGCCGATTACGCGGACTGGGACTGCATTGTGACAGCGTCAGTGGACACAGAGTCAACAACTGTGAGCGACTACGGCTACACTATGTACTTCTACAGCGAGATATCAACTGACACGACCGGGATAGATTTCGGCACACTAAAGCCTGGTTCTTCTGGAGGCATTAAGAACGTCAACACAGGCAACGGCTACGCGCCCGCGAGCTACTTCACAATCAACGTAATAGCCAACGGCAAATACAACCTCAACCTAACTACGTCAAGCACCTGGTACCACACCGACGGAGTCCACTACATAACCCTCGGTAGTGGCACAAGCCCCGGAACCGGTGAGTTCCTCCTTTACGCGGACGACGCCGAGGACTCGAATAATCCTGGCCTACCACTCAATAAGCACCCAGTGTCATCATCCCTGAGCACATCAGAGGGTATTCTCGAAACCCCGGCGTCGAGAACCACCGAGTCAGGCCAGTCCTACAATATCTACATGGAGATAGACCTAGGAGTTGGTATAGCCGTCGGCACATACACAGGAACAGTTACCGTGACCGCCACGGACGCTACATAACGCAGTGGAGGTTGGATGTAGTAAGTACATCATACACTTTTTTACTCAATGAGAGATAGTTGCAAGACGCTAATGAGGGATTCAATATGAGAAAAGCTGTCATCATCGCTGCGGCAGCAACCGTCCTCCTAATGATGGCACATAACGCGTACTCTCAGATAGGGCCTTACATCCCCTCAATCGGGATGTCTAGCAGCTTCGACAGCTTCTCCCCACTCCAGATCCCTAGAGGGGGATGGGTCTTCTCCGACTCGCTCTTCGTCGTGATCTTTAATCATGCTAATTCCACTGAGACAGTAGCGTTGAACTATACCGCACCTCCAGGCATATCGATCACGTTTCACCCACCTGAGCATGTGTTCGACATCGCCCCCCATACATACCGGAGAATAGTCCTTGAGGTAAGGGTTTCGAAAGACATAGTCCCGGGGCCCTACGAGGTAATCGTTACCGCTTACGAGATCAAGAGACCAGAGCCCGGTAAGGTAGTGGTCATTCCCGCAGTGTCACATAAGCTGAGGATTATAGTAGAGGGAGAGTACGGGTACATAAGGGCGAGAGCTGTCGATCCAGCGGGGGCCCTGGTTCATGACGCACTCGTCAGGCTCTACAGGGTCATTAACGGGACCGAGGTAAACATAATTGATTCAAGGAACGGCACCCTTAATGCGAGGGTCGTGCCCGGCGAGTACGTGATCCGTGCCTACCTGATGGGCGACCTTGTTGCCGAGAAGAGGTTCTCCCTGGAAGCATTCGAGGACAAGAACATCACACTCGTACTCCGAATCATTTACTTCGAAAGGTTCAGTATCATACCGGTAGTAAGTAATGAAACAGGCAACATCCTATCCGCCAGGCTCCATGCAGTGCTGAAGAACGTCTACAGGACCTTGAACAACACAGCTATCCTGCTCATAGTGAGGAAAGACGGTGAGCCGCTGGAGAACAGAACCCTGGTCTCAGCGGGTGTACTGCCTGTGGGAAGAACAACCTACGATTTCGACTACGTCCCGTATACCGGGTGGTCCCGCGGAAACTACACTTTCAGGCTCGTCGTTTACGGACTAGGTAATAGGGTACTTGCCACCAGTGACCTCAAATGGATATACGTCAGTGGTGAGGCAGGTGCGTGGTACTCACAACCCTTGGGTGTATTGGCGATCGTGGGCAGTGCAGCGGCTGTGATGGCTGGGCTGCTCTATCTACGCAGGGGAGCTGTGCTGGAAATAATTGATGCATGGGTTGACCCATACACTAGGACTGCCAAGGTAATTGTGCGGAATAGAGGAGGTAAAAAGGTCGTGATCACGGCGGCCGAGGTATCTATAGGGTCAGAGCGCGTGAGGCGGAGTATTAGTCTAGAGATACCTCCAGGCTCTAGGGCAAGGGTTACGCTAGCCTTGGGCGATGACGTAGTTGAGTTGCTAAAGCGCTTCGGGAAGGGCACCGTGAAAATCTACGGCAATAAGCCCCTCCTGCGGACGTCATCGAGAATAAATATAAGGGAGGGTTAGCCGACCTCTATCCCGAGCAGGATGGACGCGCCCTTACCTATTAAGTACGTTATCGCCGCCGCACCTATGCCGCCCGCTACCATCTCGAGCATCTTCCTCCTTATGCTGAGGCCCGCTGAGACAGCTATTACGAACCCCACGGCTGCCAGCATCGCGCCAGCGAACCCTACCGAGAGGGGTAGGGAGATGCTTATGGGTAGGCGGAGGAAGTAGGGTATGAGTGGGACAACGGCGCCGAGGATGTAGAAGCCCCCCGTGTAGAGGCCCGCCTTACCAGGGTCCTCTATCATCTCCTCCTTTATCTCGTAGATCTCCTCCGCGACCAGCCTTCTCATCAAGGCGACGTTACTGGCAGCGTCCTTCACTAGGGCGTCGGCTACCTCCTCCCTCAGTCCCTTACCGATCAGGGCTTTCCTCAGTATCCTTGTGACCGCTGCCGGTATGCTCCTTATGATGTTCCTCACCGTGGTCAGTGTGCTGAGCCTGACCTCCTTCTGGGCCTTCACGCTTATGTAGGAACCTATGCCCATGGAGAGGGCCCCTCCCATCCCCACTATGAGACCCCCTAGCGCGACGTTTATTGGGTCCCCGTACGCCCCCGCGAGCCCGGCGGTCACCGAGAGTATCTCCACGAGGCCGTCGCTCATACCTAGGACGGCGTCCCTCACGTGGTCTAGGAACTCCTTGATCTTTGACTCCTCCTCGAGGAAGGTCTCTTCATGCATTAGCTCGTCCTCTATCAGCTTCCTAAGCTCCTCGGCCTCCTCCCCAGTGAGGTCCCCTCCCTCTAGGAGGCGTGAGTACGTCGCTATCGCCTGGCCCTCTCCTAGCTCGAGCATCTTTATTGTGAGGCCGAAGCCGAGGAGGCGGAACAGTGCCGTGTACAGCCTGACTCTCCACCCCCTCGGCCTCACTGTTGATGGATCGACGCCCCTCGCCTTAAGGAACCTGGCCCAGAAGGCTGCGTGGGACGCCTCCATTCTCGCCATCTCGCGGAGCTTCCTACCTATTTCCCTGCCCTCGAGTCTCTCTGCCAGTGCCCCGTATATCTTGGCTGACTCGAGCTCGTCGCGCATAGAATCCTTAGCTACCCTGATTACCCAGTCACTCCCCTGCATGGGGCCCCCTCAGAGCGACTTAATGAAGGACTTGACGGCCTCCCTTATCGCTTCCTTGTTCTTCTCGAGATGGCCCGCCCGGAACTCGATCACGGAGTGGACCCTGTAGCCGGCCCCCTCCAGGGTCTTCTTAAGGAGTTTCCCGGCAACGCCTCCCCAGCCGTAGTTCGTTATGATGAGTACGGACTTATTCTTCGGTATCTTCTCGATCATTAAGTCGACAACGAACTTCATTAGTGGGTGGATCCCTGCCTCGTAGGTGGCTGTCCCGAGTATTATGCCTGAGGCGTTTATTAGGTCCCCCATGAGGTCACTCATCTCGTCCCTGTGGTCGTCGACGAACCTGTAGGTCACGTGCAGGACACCCTCCCCCTGGAGGGACTTGATCGCCTCCTTCACGGCGGCCTCGACGAAGCCGTACATGGAGCCGTAGACGACGACCACCTTCTTCACACCGCTGACTGATTCGCCGGCTGACCATCTTTCGTAGTACTTGATTATCTCTGAGGGCCTTCTCCATACCAGGCCGTGGGAGGGGAGTATCATGCCTATGTCGAGGCCCAGGTCCTTCACCTTCTTTATCGCCTTACCGACGAAGGGTAGGTAGTGCCCTATCACTGTCGCCATGTACTTCCTCGTCCAGAATCTGTACCTCTCCAGCTCCTCCTCTCCGAGCTCGTCGTCGAATACTTTGGAGGGTATTGAGTAGGCCCCGAACGCGTCGCAGGTTAGGAGTGCCCTGGCCTCCTTCACGTAAGTGAATATTGTCTCCGGCCAGTGGAGCCATGGGGCGTAGATGAATTTCAGTGTGTACTCACCGACACGGAGCTCCTCCCCATCCCTCACAACCCTGAACTTGGGGGTCAGGCCGTAGAAGGACTCTAGCATCGACTTCGTCATGGGGTGCCCGAGTACCTCAATGCCCGGGTTCTCCTCAAGAAGTGCCTTAACCGTTCCGGAGTGGTCGGGCTCCATGTGGTGGATCACGAGGTACCTGATCTTCGACGGCTCCACGACGGAGCTGAGGGCCTCAATAAACTCTTTCCCATACCCCACCTTCCAGGCATCGAAGAGGGCCCAGCCCTCCCTCGTCGGGAGGAGGTAGGCGTTGTAGGTTATGCCCTCCGGTATGAGCCAGAGGGACTCGAAGTACCTTATCTCGTCGTCGTCGAGCCTGAGGAGCTTGAAGGGGCCCACGTCGCCAGTGACGACTCTGACCAACTAAAGCACCCGTAACATGATCGGGGGAGGGATTATTTCCTTGCCCTAAGGCATGAGAAGCCCCCGCCAACCCCCTCGAAGGGCTCCTCAGGCCTCGGCGGCTCGAGAGGGCCGTATGTCAGTGTGCTGACCTAGCCCACAGGAACGAGCCCAG
>JALSOP010000014.1 GCA_026986435.1 Desulfurococcales archaeon
GGGATTAGAGGGCGTTGTGCCAACGCCGCTGAGGCTTAAGTACTGCTGTGGTCCCATACCGGACTCTCTCGACAACTGTGCCGAGGAAGCGCCGCCTAACGGGTGTAGGGCCGATGAAGTTGCTGTGGCGCACGCCGACATAAACTTCTTCACGGAGATAACGACGTACAAGGGCTTCTACGGCGCGTATGTGACGGCCCTTAAGCTCGTCGCTAACACGGCGTCCATGCTCCTGAGTGACGCGATAGTGCAGTACCTCGGAGGCGATAACCTAGCGGCGATAACTTCGCCACACAAACTTGGTAAGGTGCTCGATGTGATATTGTCCTTCAAGGGCGTGAAGGTGGGTGTGGGGATATCGCCCTCACCCCGCAAAGCGTTCGAGGCAGCCGCCCGCTCCCTCCGAGAAATAAGGGAGGGCGGGAGGAAGGAGAGGGTGAGGATAACCCGTGTCTGAATGCGTCTGCTTAACCTCTCCAGAGGCGTTGCCAAAGAAGCAGGGGACTTACGCCCTCTTCATCCGTGTCGTTGACCCAACTACTGTCGAGGTCGGCGGGCTGAAGATACTTCTGTCCCCAGGCGTGTACGTCTACGTGGGCTCCGCCGGCGGCTCCGGAGGTCTTAGGGCGAGGGTCATGCGGCACTTCAAGAGATATAAGAGAATACATTGGCACATAGACAGGCTCACTACTGCTGAGGGAGTGATCGTTGAGAGGGTATGCTACGTGATCGGCCCCTACGGCCCCCTAATGGAGGCATGCACCTCCGCCTGCATGGAGGGGTCTGGGTTCTCCCCAATACCCAGGTTTGGCGCTTCCGACGACCCCCTCTCCAGCACGCACCTCTTCTACGTGGGGGAGGGGGCTCTCGCTGAGGAAGTGTGCAGGTGCTTGAGCAGATGCTCTGAGGAATGATTTTTACTTACCCTCCAAGTAACTATAACCAAAGAGGTAGAGGAGGTGCGGAGAGGTGCCGGGGAGGTTCTACATAACGACGCCGATATACTACCCGAACGACAGGCCTCATATGGGTCACGCCTACACGACAGTATACGCCGATGTCCTGGCAAGGTACCACAGGCTCGTGGGGGACGACACCTTCTTCCTAACAGGCACTGATGAACATGGACTGAAACTTCAGAGGGCGGCCGAGAAAGAAGGCATTACGCCAAAGGAGTTCGTGGATAGGATGGCCGAAATCTACAAGAGGTACTGGAGGACGCTCAACATATCGTATGACAGGTTCATACGCACAACCGATCCCGACCACGAAGAGGTCGTGAAATACGCCCTGACCACCCTGCACAAGAAAGGGCTCGTCTACAAGGACGTCTACGCCGGGTGGTACTGCGTAAGCTGCGAGAGGTTCTACAGAGCGAGTGAGTACGAGGTCATTGACGGCGAGCCCCATTGCCCGATCCATAAGAAGCCGCTGGAGTGGGTCGAGGAGGAGACATACTACTTCAAGCTCTCAGAGTTTAAGGAGTTCCTTGTCGACGTGCTCGAGAACAAGGAAATAGTGTACCCGAGGGACTACGCCCGTGAGGTCCTCGGTAGGATAAGGGCTGAGGGCCTCGTCGACATATCGATGGCGAGGCCGAAGGACAGGGTGTCGTGGGGTATCCAGTTACCCTTCGACCCCGATTTCACTGTGTACGTATGGTTCGACGCCCTCCTTAATTACGTGACCGGCGCCGGCTACCTGCATGACGAGGAGAGGTTCAGGCGGTACTGGCCAGTGGTGCATCACGTCATAGGTAAGGACATCCTCTGGTTCCATACAGTCATATGGTTCTCGATGCTCAAGGCCCTCGACATACCCTTGCCGAAGAAGGTAGTTGTTCACGCGTTCATCACGAGCAGGGGCCTCAAGATGGGTAAGTCAGCCGGGAACGTAGTGAGGATAGAGGACCTCTTAGAGAGATACGGTGGTGCTGACGGCGCCAGGTACATATTGATGAGGTACTTCAGCCACCTTAAGGACATAGATGTGAGCGTCGAGACCCTCGATGCTGCCTACAACAGCGAGCTGGCCGACACCTACGGCAACCTCGTGAGGCGTGTTGGGGTACTGGCAAAGAAGAAACTCGGCGGTCGGGTAGCGGGGAGGGCTGACGAGTCTTTGGGAAAGGTGGCCGAGGAGGCGGTGAGGAACTATGCCAGCGCCATGGAGTCCTTTGATGTATCCACAGCAATCACAGCCGCCATGGACCTGCTTAGGGAGGCAAACGCCTACATGAACGCCACGAAGCCGTGGGAGAGGGACGACCCAAGCAACGAACTCTATAGCGTGATTGAGGCCGTGCGATTAGGGACGGCGATGCTCTATCCGATAATACCCGGCAAGGCTGAGGAGGTCGCTAAGGCCCTGGGATTCGGGATAGTGAACCCCCTGGAGAAAGGGTACGGAGAGTGGGAAACCTATAACGTCGTGTCGGCGCCGATACTATTCCGAAAAGTCAGTAAGTAACTGATCCATGTGTTTGCCTATTTTGCATTCAGCAATTAATGAATTAATAAAGTTCGGTGCGATCCCGAGATCTTGGGTAACTTATTGGGCAAGGACGACCTAGACCTGCGAGGGAAGCTGAGGCTCCTTATCTTGCTCATACTTAGCGATAGCCCGAAGCATGGCTACCTCATAATGAAGGAGATCGAGAAGCTCACAGGCAAGCCCCCTAGCCCCGGGAGCGTCTACCCTGTTCTCAACGAACTCCTCAGGAAGGGTTATGTGGAGGCGAGCGTGAGCAGGGTCGGGGCGAGGGTGCAGAAAACGTACTTCATCACTGGGGCAGGCATGAAGTACCTAGAAGAAAACAAGGAGCTGGCGATAAAGGTCATGAGGAGGTTCAAGGGATTCAGCGTACTTCGCGAGTTGGGCCTCGAGGAACTCAGGGAGGCCCTGAAGGAGCTGGCAGAGGCTGTCGTCGACGTTAACGATGAGGTAAAGCTCATCTACGTCAAGAAAGTGATCAGCGAGTGTTCTCAGAAGATACTTCTGGCCAGGGACGTTATTATGGGGGCAGGGCTCCAGAACAATATATCGTTAATAAGAGAGGAAAATGCTCGGGAACTCCCTTCGGGCCCTGCCACGGAGGCAGAGGCCCACGCAGAGCCAAAGGATCTCTAAACACCACATAGGATTGCCTACAGGTCTCCTTGCCAGTACCATATTTAGTTCAGCGCCTCCGCATTATCTGGGATGCGTTTCGTGTACGCAGTATCCGTGACGCCAGAAGTGGCTCTAGAAGATGTGAGAACTTACTCGGGTGGTCTGGGAGTACTCGAGGGCGACAAATTCCTTGGCGCGGCGAAGAAGGGCATGAGGTACCTCGTCCTAACCCTCCTGTACAGGGGAGGCTATGTCGACTACGCCATTAATAAGGGAGAGCCTGAGCCAAGGCCGCAGGAGTGGAGATACCAGGATATCCTAAGCAATGAGGGAGAGTTTGTCGTGATGGTTAGGGGTGAGGAGGTAAGGGTAAGGGCTTGGTCACTGGCTAAGGGGAGTGCTAAGGCAGTGTTCTTTGAGGCCGTGGCGCCGACGTGGGCGACTAAGTTTAGCGAGAGGCTATATATAGAGGGCGGTGCCGGCGAGAGGAACCTCAAGTACGTTTTCCTCGCGAAGGCAGCGGCGCATTATCTCCGTGAGGTAGTGGGCCTTGAGAACGTCAGGGTCATAGACCTGCAGGAAGCGTACACAGCGATGGTCCCCCTGGCACTGAGGGAGTTCAAGGAATTCCGCTTCATAACCCACACACCAGGGCCCTGGGGCCACCCAACAGTGCCCGCGTCTCTCCTCCGTGAGGAGTTCGGGTATGAGTCAGACGAGGACCCCGTTAACCTAACGATCCTCGCTGCCAGGCACTCAAAGAAGGTGTTCACTGTTTCGAGGAAGCATTACGAGATAACAACGAAACTCTTTCCCCAGCTCTCCGGGAACCTCACGTATGTGACGAACGGCGTCTTTATTGAGCGTTACGTCCCGGAGGACTTACTGAACGCAGTCCGAAGAGGGGATCCCGCAACGTTCCGGGAGGCACGGGGGAGGCTCAGGAAGAGACTGCTTGCGGTAGTTAGGGAACAGCTGAGGATCGACCTAGAGAACGATGAGAGGCCCGTAATAGTGTGGGCGCGGAGACTAGCCCCATACAAGAGGCCGGACTTCCCAGCTCGCTTCATTAGAGAGTACCCTGACAACGCAATATATGTCCTTGCTGGGAAACCTCACCCGCACGATAGGAGGGGGATCGAGTTCATGAGGGAGTTCATAAGGCTCGCTAACGAGTTTGAGAACGTGGCATATATCCACAGGTATGATCTAGAGACAGCTAAGGCGCTACTCACTGGCGGGGATATTCTCCTTTTCACTCCTTTCTCTGGTTGGGAGGCCTGTGGGACGAGCTATATGAAGTCCATGGCCGCCGGGGTACCGGTTCTCGCATCCAGGGATGGGGGCGTGCTCGAGCTGATTGAGGACGGGGTTAACGGGTGGCTCTTTGGCCAGGATCTCCGGTACCTGATACCCTATGATAGCGTTGAGGCATCTGAGATCAATGAGAGGGACTATGATGAATTTAGTAGGAGGCTCGAGGCAGCGATAAGGCTATACGGTTCAGAGGAGTACGTAAGGATATCCATGAACGCCTCCAGGACGGCGCTGAAGAAGGCTGACATATCCCTCGTACTCAAGAAATATTACGGCGAGTACGGGCTAATCTAATTCACTAGTTTTTAACCCTGCCCTAGATCTATTTATGAAGATAATGTTCTGGGGGTGATGGTAATGAGGAATGCATTAATCGCCGGATTAATACTCGCTACTGTGGCACTGTCGGCACTCGCCATAATGCCGGCGCACGCACAGACCAGCATCAGCGTCAGCGACCCAGAAGGAGATGACAGAGGGCCGGGGACCTACGGCTACCCAACTAACGAGGTCTTTCAGCCAGGAGTGTTCGACTTACTAGGATTCACGGTTACAGACACAGGCAACGCCCTCGAGTTCCGGGTCAAGCTGAAGAACCTCGGCGACAACCCATGGGGTGGGCCGAACGGGTTCTGCCTGCAGTACGTGCAGATATACGTGCACACCACCGCAAGCGGACCAGCACGAGTGGACACCTTCGGCCTCAACTTCCTCCTTCGGCCTGACTACGCATGGAACTTCGCGATCCTGCTGGCCCCTGGCTGGGAGGAGAGCCCGGTACCCACTGGTCAGAGGGCCGCGATATACTTCGCTAACGGCACGGTCGTCGTGCAGGACGGCGCGTTCAACGTGAGCGTCGACGAGACCAATAACGAGATAGTGGCGACGGTGGCCAAGTCGGTCCTGCCCGACGCTGACAACTTCGTGAACTGGAAGTACGTTGTGGCGGTGGCGAGCTACGACGGCTATGGGCCAATGAGGGTTAGGGCGGCGGGCGTCACTGGCGGTGAGTGGGCAATAAACGCCACCGAATACGCGACGTCCCAGGACCAGGTAACTAAGCTAGCGCAGGCAATAGCTAAGGGCATGGAGCCCAGGGCCCTCGACCTCCTCGTGTACTCGAACGAGTACAACGGCATCACCGCTGACCAGCAGTACGAGTGGCTATGGAACTTCGACCCGGAGACCGGCGCCCTACCGATAGTGCCGGGCATTGAGCGTGTGACGGAGACGGTAACCGAGACAGAGACGGTAACCACCACAGCTACGGCCACCGCTACCGTCTACCAGACGACCACAGCCACCACAACAGTGACGACGACCTCGACATCTGTCTCGGTGAGCACTGCCACGACCACAGTGCCTCAGACAGACTGGACCATGACCGGCGTCGTGGGCATAGTCCTCCTCCTGATAGGTCTGGGCATCGGCTATGCAGTGTTCAAGAAGTGACCACGGCGGGATCAGATAGGTCTTTTTCCCTCAAACAGGCACCTTTAATGGTGTGAATACTTGGACGCACTCAAGAAAGCACTAATAGCCACACTGATCACCCTAGTTCTTGCCTCAATAGCGCCGCCGATGGTTAGCATGGCCCAGCAATCCAGCGAGCCCCTCTACGTTGCCTTCATATGGCACTACCACCAGCCCTGGTACTATAGCGCCGACGGCACATACTTCGTGCTCCCTTGGGTGAGGATGCACAGCGTCGGCAACTACTACAAGATGGCGTACATACTCTCCAAGTACCCCGATATCAAGGTCACATTCACGTTCTCGGGCTCCCTACTCGTCCAAATAGGAGACTACCTCAACGGCATGAAGGACGTGAGGCAGGAGATCTCCATGAAGCTGGCGAACGGCGAGGAACTCAGCGTAGACGAGAAGTTCTCGATGCTCCAGATACCCGGAGGGTTCTTCGACATCAACTGGGCAAGGATCGTGGAGGTTGTACCGAGGTTTAAGGAACTGAGGGATAAGGCGAGGGCAGCCCTCAACAAATACGTCTCACTGCCCGAGGAGGAGTACAAGCAGGCTGTTGTAGCAGAGTTCAGCGACCAGGACTTCCTAGACCTGGCAACGCTCTTCAACCTGTTCTGGATAGACCCCGAGGTCCTTAAAGAGGAGTACCCAAGCATCTACCAGCTGAGGCAAGAAGCCCTAACCAACCCGAACATACACTTCACGCGGGACAACCTGGTAGCGGTGCTGAACACCCAGCTGGACATCATGGGAAGGATATTCGATATATACTCAGAGCTAGCGTCCAGGGGGCAGGCTGAGCTCATACCCGTACCCTACAGTCACCCACTAGCACCAATAATCACAGACTTCGGTTGGTCCGATGACCTGAGGATGCACGTGAAGAGAAGCATAGGGCTGTTCCGCGGAGTCTTCAATTATACACCAGCTGGCGTATGGCCCGCGGAGGAGGCAGTCAACCAGGACGTGCTCAAGGTATTCGCTGAAGAGGGGTTCAAGTGGACGGTAACCGACAGAGACATACTCCTTAAGTCGGGTGCGCCATCAACAGGGATCTACTCACCCTGGCTAGCCAAGATAGGGAACGAGAGCATCTATGTGGTGTTCAGGGATACAGACCTTAGTAATCTGATAAGCTTCGACTACTCGAAGTGGGATACCCAGCAGGCAGTTAATGACCTCATCAACAGGCTCCTCAGCATAAAGGACACCGTTGGCGGCGGGCACCTCGTCGTTATAGCTCTTGACGGTGAGAACCCATGGGAAAACTACCCAGAATTCGGCGACGAATTCCTCAACGCCCTCTACTCTGCCCTAGAGCAGTACCAAGAGCAGGGCATGCTCAAGACGACAACCGTCTGGGAGTACCTAGAGACCCACCCGGACGCCCAGGAGCTTCCGCTGAGGACTTACAAGTACCTGGACCTCGAGGGGAAGGACATCTCAGACCTCCCCCTCAGCTACACCAAAGACGCCTACTCAGAACTCCCGAGGAAGGACGTAGAGGCCGTGATAGCTGAGGGCTCCTGGGCAGGCGGGGAGCTCGCCATATGGATAGGGCAGAGGCAGGAGAACGCCGCATGGATGTACCTAGCGAAGGCAAGGGAGGACTTAATGAAGGCCCTTAACACAGACAGCATAGAGCAGGCCTACCTACTAAACCCCGACGCCGTCGAGAACCTCCTCAGGGCTGAGGCAAGCGACTGGTTCTGGTGGTACGGCGGAGACGGCGGGGGAGCGTTCCCCTCCAACCCGCTATTCAAGGCATACCTGCGGAGGGTCTACACCTCGCTAGGGCTCCCAGTGCCGGAGTACCTCAAGACGCAGTACAACCCTGACGCTACCCCGATTGGCGTGATCAACAGTGAAGTGCCTAAGCCCGTCACCACGCCACCAACCCTCGACGGTAGCTTAGCCGATGAGGCATGGAGTGATGCATTAGTGATGCCGGTCGGCACGGAGTACGTTGCCAACGTGTCCGTAGCTGTCAGCCCATCCGGTATGTACGTCGCGGTAGTCCCTGCTGGTGACCTAAGTCGTGCCGAAGTCGCCGTGTACCTCACGTGCATGTGGAGGAGCGTCAGCCCGTACCACCTAGGATACAACCCGCTGGCGAGGGACGGTGTAACGGACCTCGGCATCGGCCTGGCCTACGAGGTCCTCCTAAACCCCGCAACTAAAACCGTAGTCGTCAGCGCGGCGGACGGCCACGGAGGCTGGATACCTATCTACTACGGCGAGGTCTACAGCGCTGAGGCCTACGAGTTCTTTATACCGTGGAACGTAGTGAGCGCGGCGTCGGGTGACAGGATATACCTAACCGCGGCCACCTACGTCAACAGCTCGGTAGTGGAGTACGCCACGAGATTAGGCAAGGTCTACGTTATTCAGGTCCCCGCCGCGGCTGCTGCGAGCGGCAACGTGATCTTCGAGATGAAGGACCCAATAGGTGATGACGACGGTGCTGGCGGGTACCAATACCCGACGAATAGTGTGTTCAAGCCCGGCGTGTTCGATATGACAGGGTTCCGCGTCATTGATACTGGTGACAAGCTGGTCTTCGAGGTAACCGTTAGGGACCTGGGAGGTAACCCATGGGGTGGGCCGAACGGGTTCTGCCTGCAGTACGTGCAGATATACGTGCACACCACCGCCAGCGGCCCAGAGAACACTACGACATTCGGTCTAAACGTGCAGATTGACCCTGAGTACGCATGGAACTTCGCACTGCTCCTCGCGCCAGGGTGGGGGAGTGATCCGGTACCCGCAGGTCAGAGGGCCGCGATATACTTTGCCAACGGCACGGTCGTCGTGCAGGACGGTGCGTTCAGTGTCTCAGCCGACCCAGCCGCGAACGCGATAAAGGCCGAGGTCAAGAAATCACTGTTGCCCGACGTGGAAAACGCAGGTAACTGGAGCTACGTCGTCGTCTTGACCAGTTACGACGGCTACGGCCCCGACCGCATAAGGCCTTTCGGCGTCAGCCCTGACGAGTGGGTCGTGGGCGCTGGTGAGGACATGGCTACGGCCATACTCTTCAACGCTGTCCCGCGCATAATGGACCTCCTCGCCCCAACGCCCGAGGAGCAGTACCAGATGCTGAGGAGCTTCGAAATTAACAGGACAAGCGGTGAGGTGAAGCTCGCAGTGATTAAGGGCGTTAGCCCTGAGGAGGCTCAGGCACCGGCGGTCACCACCACGACAGTGACGGAGACAATAACCTACACAAAGAGTATCACCGAGCGCTTAACAGAGACAACGACGCTTACGACGACGGAGGTATCGACGACTACAGCGACAGAGACTGTTACGCAGCCAGTAACCGATAACAGGTTCGTCGGAGTCGGCGTGATCCTTGGTCTGATAGCTGGCCTAGTCGCTGGCTCCCTCATAGCCGGGTACAGGAGAAAGGGTTCGTGATACTCGCAAGGAAACATCTTTTTCCCTACAACCACAGGTTTCATGGGACCATGGTTTGGCAACCGTGAAACTAGTCAACGTAGTCAAGAGGTTCGGAGACGTCGTCGCCGTCAACAAGGTGAGCTTCGAGGTAAGGCACGGCGAGTTCTTCGCCCTCCTAGGCCCCTCGGGGTGCGGCAAAACAACGACCTTAAGGCTGATAGCGGGTCTTGAGGAGCCGGATGAAGGGGAGATATACATCGATGGGAGGGTCGTCAACAACCTCCACCCAAAGGACAGGGACGTCGCTATGGTTTTCCAGAACTACGCCCTGTACCCGCACATGAAGGTGTACGACAACATAGCGTTCCCACTGAGGGTGAGGAAGAAGGAGCTAAGCCTTACCAACGAGGACATAAGGCAGGCAGTCCTTCGAGTGGCTAAAATGCTGAAGATCGAGAAACTACTCGATAGGTACCCATCGCAGCTGAGCGGCGGGCAGCAGCAGAGGGTAGCCCTGGCAAGGGCCCTTGTGAGGAAGCCGAAGGTCTGGCTGCTTGACGAGCCCCTCAGCAACCTCGACGCCAAGCTCAGGCTCATGATGAGGGCTGAGCTAAAGAGGCTTCAGAGAGAGCTAGGGATAACGACCATCTACGTGACCCACGACCAGGCAGAGGCGACGAGCATGGCCGACAGGATAGCGGTGATGAACGAGGGCAAAGTACTTCAGATAGGGAGGCCTGAGGAACTCTACCTTAAGCCGAGGAACATCTTTGTCGCCACTTTCATTGGGTCGCCCCCCGCCAACGTCGTCGAGTGCTATGTTGAGAGATCCGCTGAGGGAAAGGTCAGGATAGGTTGCCCGGGATTCACCCACGAGCTTGGAGGGGAGGTAGCGGATCATCTGATTAAGGCCCTTAAAGGAGACGCCTTGACGCTTGCCATAAGGCCGGAGCACATTAGGGTGTCCAGGGAGGTCAGTCAATCAACGCCTTACAAGGCACGCGTACTGATCTCTGAGTTCATGGGCTCGGAGCAGATCGTGACCGCGGACCTCGGGGGGCAGGCCATTAAAGCGAAGGTGAGGGAGGAGGCGAGGCTGGAGCCAGGCAAGGAGGTGTTCCTGGGGTGGGACTGGAGCAAGGTACTGTTCTTTGACGGGAAGACCGGCGAAGCACTCATATAGCCCACTAAGAGCTGAGCGTTCTGAAAAGCAACAGCGGCTCAGACCTGTAGACCGCGCCGCTCACCTCACCACCCGCTACCCTGCTGTACCTACCCTCGAGTTCATAGCTAAACTCCCACCCCGGCCTCGGGACGATGGCCAGGAACTCCTCCTCCGGTAGGTAACGATGGATGGCGACGGTGCCCTCATTAACGGGCTCTAGGACGGCGTAGCCTAGTCTGAGGGACCTGAACCTTCTGCGGAGGTACGCCAAGAACTTTACATGCCTGAAGATGTCTTTGTTCCACCTCCCCTCATCCCACACCATTGTCTCCCTGCAGTACGGTATGCCGCCGCCACCCATGCCGACCTCGTCGCCGTAGTACAGAGCCGGGGACCCGGGTAAGGCGAACAGTATCGTCAGCGCCCTCATGTATTCCTCCACACCGCCCAAGGCCGTGATCGCCCTGTCCGTGTCGTGGCTGTCCAGGAGGTTGTACATAGCGTGAACAGAGGGTAGCGGGATTCTCGCATTTAAGGAAGCGACCCTATCAACGAACTCCCTCGCCGTGATAGACCCGCCTATGAATCTCCTCACAGCGAACATTAGGTCGTAATTCATGGCACCATCCGCTGTGTACCCGTAGCGATGATGGGGCACACCCCTCGACACCTCAATAATGACGGCTGCGTCCTCCCTAGCCTCCTTCACACACTCCCAGATCCTCTCGAGCCCCTCATCAGGTATCCCTAGAGCAACATCAACACGCACGCCATCAACGCCTAGGCCTAGCCAGTGCCTCACCACATCGCAGACATACTCCCTCACGCCCTCATTCCCGTAGTCGAGCTTGGGCATGATCCAAAGGTTGAAGAAACCCTCGTAGAACGAGTCCCTGCCCCGGATCTCGCGGGGGAGTTCCCTGCACCCACCATTTATGAAACTCCACAGAGCACCCAGATCCCTCGGGTCGACCTCGCTCAGGTCATCTACCAAGAAACGGAACCAGCCCCAGTACTCGGACTTCCGCCACCTCCTCAATGCATCGACGAAGAATGTGGAGCAGGGGGATACGTGGTGCGCAACAAGATCGATAACGACCCTTATCCCGCGTTCATGGGCTTTAGTGATGAGGGCCCTAAACGCCTCGTCCCCGCCGAGGTATGGGTCGACCCTCTTGTGATCTATGACGTCATATCGGTGGTATGATGGAGCAACATATATCGGGGTGAGGTAGAGCACCTCAGCCCCTAAGGACTCAATGTGCCCGAGCTCCTCAACAATGCCGAGTAAATCACCACCCAACCTCACCTCCCTACCATGCCTCGGAGGCAGTTCCTGCGTGCTCGAGGCAAAGCTATCGACGAATATCTGGTAGTAGAGAGCGCCATGAAACCACTTTACATTCGAGGGACGGTGCATCGGCCTTATCGGTGTGTCATCACCTGCTCCCCCCTCGCCGAAGAATGCCTCCTCCCCGTCAGCGCTCCTCACCCTGAATACATAGCCACTCACTGAATCACAGGGTACGATACCCTCGAATATGGTGAGCCTTGAGTCCAGTGGGTACTTCCTCATTGGGTAGGTTCTTTCCCCGCAGCCTAGGACCTCGAGGCGGGCATCTGCAATAGAGCTGTGGGCCACAGCCCTTACGGCGACGTATCCAGCGAAGTGCGAGAGGAACCTCGGGTCTCCTTCGTTATGGAGGAAATAATCCAGAGGGTCCCCGACGAGGAAGTCATCCGGAGGGACCCTCGCCACCGAGGCCTCGTACGTGATCCCCCAGTGCCTAACCTTAGTCTTTGTCGCTACGTCCTCATCGGGCCAGTACCTCATCCTCTCGTCACCGAAGAAATAGGGGTAGGTGCCCGGGAGGAGGTCGAGGACTATCTCCCCGACCCCGTCATTGACGGCGAGCTCGTGGCGCCCTATATAGTAGGAGGAAAGCTCGGACACGAGGTAAACGTGCCTCACATCACCCGGGATCCTAGCCCTGAAGAGTACCTTGTAGACCCCGAGGCGGGATCTGTGGTAGTGCTCAGCGCCTACGACCTCGTACATTTGTGGCTCATCTCGTAGGCTTTTATCCACGTAAATTAATCATATTCGGTGACGTTATTGCGTAGGAGAGCAGGAATAACTAAGCAGGCAATCGCCGGGATAATCATAGTTGTCGTTGTCATAGCGGCAGCAGCTGTACTCATGATGCAGGGAGGCGGGCAACCAACCCCCACACCCACATCAACGCCCACGGGCACACCCACAACCAAGACCCCAACCACTACCGCAACCATAGGAACAACTACCACCACGACCATGTCAACGACAACCACAACTACCACGACAACGACTACCACCACGACGCAGCCCCAGCTCAGGACAATAACTATTGGCTCGTCGACCATACGTGTGCCGGATGACTTCTACGAGTTCGTGCAGAAGGCGAAGAACGGCGAGATCAGCGTCACAATAAACTTCTGGACCTCGATGTTGCCCTTCGAGGTAGACGCCATAACCCAGGTAGTGAATGAGTTCGAGTCGGAGTACCCCGGTATCAAGGTCTCCTATACGGGCACCCAGCAGAACATGAAGGAGGCCATTAAGGCCGGAGTGCTGGCGAACGACCTAGAGAACACGGCCAACGTCTTCACCTGGGCCCACGACTGGACGGGCGAGCTCGCTGATGGAGGCTTCATCGTACCTCTCGACAAGTACCTGCCGCCGGAGACCATAGAGGACCTCCAGTCACAGTACTTGACCAACGCCTACTCGGCCGGCGTCTACAATCTCCACCTCTACGGTCTTCCATGGGCCGCCGAAGCAATAGCCCTCGTCTGCAACGCTGAGATGGTTCAGACCCCGCCGAAGACCTTCGCAGAGCTAGAGCAGATAATGCAGCAGTACTACAACCCCGACAATGACACCTACGGTCTAGCCTACCAGATCGATCCGTACTTCGTGTACCCGTTCGTGACGGCGTTCGGCGGCTACTACTACGACGACGAGACAGGGTCTGTGGGAGTTAACTCCACGGGCACTAAGGAGGGCATAAAGTTCCTCATTCAGCATGTCCTTGCCTACGAATTTACGGGTGACCTGGGCCACGAGACACAGCTCAACATATTCCAGCAGGGTAAGGCACCCTGCATGATCACCGGCCCGTGGGACATACCGGCCATAAAGGAGAACATACCGAACATAACGGTATCGGCGATCCCGCCGATAGATGACAAGGTTCCTAGGCCGTTCTCAGGGATCAAGCTCCTCTGGATCAGCAAAGTCACTGAGCAGGACCAGAACAAGCTCTACGCATCAATACTGTTCGTGATGTGGTTCAGCCTCAACGACGACACCCTCAAATCTCTCGTCGACAACGCCGGCTTCATACCCGTAAAGAAATCCGTCGTGACCTACATCTCGGAGCACATAGATCAGTACCCGATAGTGGCGGGCTTCATAGAGTCGATATCTAACAGCATACCCATGCCTAAGTCACCGCAGATGGCTAAGGTCTGGGGCCCGGTTGCTGAGGCGCTCAGCGCCATACTAGCGACTTACAGCGAGAGCGGCCCCGACGCTGCCCTTGAGGCAGTCGATCAGGCGCTTGACAACGCGCAGGAGTCGATACTTCAGAGCCTATCTGGTTAGGCACCTTCATCATAACTCGTTTTTACCTTCACCGACACAATTAACTTGGCTCTGGGGGATCCCGCTTGGGGAAGGTGAGGAAACTTGTTCTTTTCCCGGCTAAGGTGGCCCTCGCGCTTGTCCTGCCAAGCCTCGTCCTGTACCTCTTCTTCAACATATGGCCTCTAATATTCTCGGTATACATAGCATTCACAGATGCAAACGCAACCAACATAGCGTCCCAGCCCATGATAGCGGAGCTAGAGAAGGTGAGGACTAATATAACGAGCTACCTATACAGCAACAAAGACAGCATACTCGTTGAGGTCAGTAGAGCCAAGGAATACATAAACCAGACAATAGACGGTATGGAGGAGCTACTGGCGTACATCAACTCCTCGGCCGCAATCACGTATGACGATATAGACACCCTTAAGACAAACATAACTGCCTCGATGACTAGGGCCGTGGCAATAGTTGTGAGTAATGAGACAATGCTCTACTACTACCCTGGGTTAAGGGATGCGCTGAGCACCGCTCAGAATCTCATATACTCTATGTGGAGCGATGTCGAGAGAATAATTGGTTTCTCAATAATAATTCCTCCCGACAAGGCCGAGCAGATAAGGGAGGTGATCGCCGAGAGGTCGCCCGCCATAATCGGTAACCTAAGCCTGGCCTACGAGGAACTGACGGCTATTGAGGAGAACTACGATTCATTTGTTAAGTCCGCGGTTAAGGATATAGACAAACAAATCGATCGCCTAAGCCTCCACTTCATTGGGTTAGGCAACTTCCAGAAGCTGTTCTCCGATTCCCGCTTCCCCTACTCAATACTGAAGACACTCCTTTTCGTAGTCACGAGCGTCCCCATGAAGCTGGCGCTCGGTGTGGCGCTCGCGTTCCTCTTCTCCAGCAACCTAATGAGTGGTAGGAAAGTCATGAGGGCCCTCCTCCTAATCCCCTGGGCCCTCCCTGTACTCCTCACGGTAACGACCTGGAGAATGCTCTTTGTCCCCGACACCGGCGTCTTCTCATCAGCCCTCTCGAGAGTGCTCGGCTACGAATTCAACATATACTACCATGAGTGGGACGCCTTCGCTGTGTACAACATCGTGGAGATGTGGCTCGGCTACCCATTTGTCATGACCGTGACTATGGGCGCCATAGCTGGCATACCTAAGGAGCTGATAGAGGCAGCGTACATCGACGGGGCAGGGGTTTTCCAGAGGTTCAGGCACGTGACGCTGCCCCTGGCCATGAGGCCGATACTGTTCGCGGCGATTCTCACAACGGGGGCATCGCTGCAGGCGTTCATGGTCCCGCTACTCATTAACAACGGCGGGCCCCAGGGCTTCCTCTGGGTACCGGGCTTCAAGCCTGTCTCGGGCTACACGAATGAGATGATGGTGCTCTATGGCTACAAGAGGGCATGGATCGATCAAGAATTCGGACTCTCGGCCGCCTCGTACTTAGTGATAACGCTGATTTTCCTGCTCTATGCGCTCGTGTGGTACAAGTTCGTCTACAGGAGGGGTGGGCGATGATTGGGAGGTACTTGGGTAGGATAGTGTTAACGGTCCTCGGCGCCTTGATAGTGTTCATTCTCCTATACCCGGTCCTCTACATAGTGCTCTCATCACTTGTTAGGGGACAAGTACTGATAACGAGTATCGAGGATGTGTGGTCGTTCGGTGTGTCCCTAGAGCACTACATAAACGCCGTCAACGACCCGGAATTCTTTAGCTCGACACTCACCAGCGTCACGGTAGCTGTAGCTAACATATTGTTGGCGGTCCTCGTCATCACGCCAGCCGCCTACGCCTTCTCGAGGTTCGGCTTCAAGGGGAAGTCCTCCCTCCTCATGCTTTACCTAGTCCTCAGCCAGGTCGGGGGAGGCTTCGGGATAGCGGCCGTCATAGCCCTCTACGTCTTCCTCCTAAGGCTGAACGCCATGGGCGTGCCCGTCGTAGGGAACCCGTTCGTCCTCGCGGTGATATACACGGCCTCTGCCGTACCCTTCCAGACATGGCTCATCAAGAACTACTTCGACTCCCTCCCCAGGAGCCTCGATGAGGCAGCCTTCATAGACGGCGCCAGCTGGGCCAGGATAGTATTCAACGTCATACTCCCCGCATCTAAGCCAGCGATGATAATCATAGCGCTCTTCGCCTTCATGGGTGCGTGGGGAGAGTTCATACTCGCCAGTTTCCTGGGAGTGAAGACCCTGGCCGCCTACATCTACCAGACAGCCACCGGGCAGACGATCTACTGGAGTGACTTCGCGGCGAGGACGCTGCTCTTCGCGCTCCCCGTCGCTGTCGTGTACGTCTTCGCACAGAAGTACATCGGCGAGGCGATGCGGTACGGTGCCGGGAAGATGTGACTTCAGCACGTGACGTGAATAACGGCCAAGTACCTCCTTTGCTCCCTCTCAACCATCGTCAGAAGCCCGTCATTAGTTACGGACTTCACGATCTCAACACCGGCCTGAGACAGTTCTTTGAATAGTTCTTCAGTATCCTCTGTGAGGGGGAGAGCTCCGTACACCCCGGTCCCTACGAATATGACCTCCGGTCTACCGCATTCTTCGAGATACGTCTTGAGTTCTTCGCCGGCGAGAGGTGTGTGCCCATACCTCGGCCTCATGTGGGCTGACAGCTCCTTCCTCCTGCGTCTCACACGGCCATTACAGACGACTATATCATGGCCGTACTCGATACCGTTGAAGACCACTCTCCCAAAGCTGGTTCTCCCCACACGGGGTCACCAGTAAATATGTACCGCCAAGCAATCTTTCCCCTGATGGGTGTTGCAGAGCGAGGGATACGACCCCATAGAGCTGAGCAGGAGGATAGAGGAGATCGTGGTACGAGGTGATAGGAGGAAATACTATAGACTGGGCAGACCCGGCAGGTTCTACGGTGGTTCATGTGCTGCTGACTGCGTTGGCTGCAACCTGAGTTGTGTGTTCTGCTGGTCGAACATGCCTAGGATAAGGCCCGATATCGTCGGCAGGTTTTACTCGCCTGAGGAGGTGTTTGATTCACTCATCAAGTGCTCCAGGTCCAGGGGTTACAGAGTGATCAGGGTATCCGGTAATGAACCGACCATAGGTAGGGATCACTTACTGAGGCTGTTGGATTTAGTGGAGCGCTCGGGAGATGACGTAATCTTCGTCCTGGAGACTAACGGGATACTTATTGGGCATGACCCATCATATGCTGAGGAATTATCGCGTTACCAAAAGCTTCACATCAGAGTGTCGCTAAAGGCATGCAATGAGAAGGGCTTCCACAGACTAACAGGTGCTGTGCCAGAAGCGTTTAGGTATCAGCTGGCGGCGCTCAAGAACCTAATAGACAACGGTGTCTCAGTGCATCCCTCAGTTATGGTGTCCTTTTGCACGGAAGATGAGTTGAGGGACCTCGTGAGGAGGCTCGCCTCAATAGACCCATCACTGCCGGCCTCCCTAGAGCCTGAGATAGTGACGCTCTACCCCCACGTGATGGAGCGCCTCAAGAAAGCTGGTATATGGCCTAGGGTCTTCCGGAGACCGTAGACCGAGCCGCAAAACTGAGAGGGCAGAGCGGGTCCTTGGCGTTGTGCACCCCCTTAAGGAGCTTTGCTCTAGCATAGCAACCTCCCCTGCACACGCCCGCGGCGGGGCACCCGGCACACTCAAGGGGAGGCCTGGACACACTGCGCAGAATGCTCGAGCTGAGGAGCTTTCTCCATGCACCCTCAACACCATCCTCGAAAATGTTCGCAACCGCCTCACCAAGAACATCGCACGTCACGACATTGCCTGACGGAGTTACGTCCATCACGCTCCAGTCCCTGCAGTTGCCGTACCTCAGCTTCCCCGGGAGCCTCATCGCTGCCAGGAAGGGCGCACACCAGACACCGACCTCCACGCCCTCCTCCTCGCTGAACTCAGCCGCCTGCATCAGCGCCTTCATAAAGTTCGAGGGCCTAACCCAGACACCTGTCTCGGCAGCCCTGCCCGCTGGCATAGCCGGTATTATTGAGACGCTCGAGGCCCCCAACTCCAGGGCCCTCTTCAGCGTGGCCTTCACGTGCGCCCAGTTGAGTTCAGTAACAGACATGTTGATGTGCACCCCCACGCCCTCCTTGACGAGAAGGCGAATGCCCTCCACTGTCCTCCTAAAGCTCCCTGTCCCCCTAATAGCGTCATGGACTTTCGGTGAGGGCCCATCGAGGGATGTGTACACCTTGGTAACGTGGGCAGCTACCCTAGCAGCTAGCTCGGGCTTCATGGGTTGTAGGGTTGCGTTAGTGAAGATGGATGCCTCCAACCCGTTGGTGATGGCGGCCTCGAGCACACGCCATAAGGGCGGCCACAGGAGCGGCTCGCCGCCCGTGATGTGGAGGTGCTCCACACCCGCGTCCGCGAACATCATCACAGCCTTAAGGGCGCTCTTCCCGCTGAGTTCTCGCTCGTTAGAGTACCTCACCGCGTAGCAGTGCCTGCACCTTAGGTTGCACCTATGAGTTACTATCCAGATAATCGTCTCCGGTACCCGGGCACTCATGGCAGATTCACTCGAACGTAAATACTGTGCCTACGCCAGCCACGGCGTATTTCTTTCCAAATGCGGTCGCTAGGGCTGCCTGGGCCCTCAGCCCTGTGCAGTGAGTGGGGGCGAGCGTGGTCAGTTCCTTGCTTGAGAGGTACCTTACGACTTCCTCAATCCTGCTGTCCTCCGCACCCATTAGGTGAAGTCCCCCGATTACGCCAGCTATTCTTCTCTCTCCGGTGATGTTTATAGCGTACTCGATGATGTTCTCGATGCCCGCGTGCCCGCACCCAGTAATGATTACGAGTCCCTCCGTAGCCTCTAAGATCAGTGCGGAATCATCTGGCAGGGTGTCCTCGATCAGCCCTTCATCACCTTGTCTCAGCATGTGGCCTGTGTGTGACGGTCCCCACTCTCTCGGTATTTCCCCGGTGACGATGACGCCGTCGGCTATTTTCATGGGTCTCCTAGTGTATATGAACCTCGCCCCCAGCGACTCCAGCTCCTCTCTCCGGAAGGGGTTACCTATGTACCTGATCCCGTCCTTCCTGCTCTTGGCATAGGCTGGCTCGAAGAGGTCGGGATGCGAAATAATTATTGTGTCCCTGCCTTTCCTAGCCTCAAGGAACGCCCTGAGCCCTCCGGTATGGTCGTAGTGCCTATGACTGATTACGACAGCATCTATATTTGCTGGGTTCACTCCCGCTAATCTTATATTATTCATCAGCACTGACCCAGTTGTTCCAGTATCGAAGAGTAGTGTGAGCTCATTCTCCGGGATCTCGACTAAGGCTGAAAAACCGTGTTCTGCTACCATCCCTTTATGACCCAATATGTAGTTGTCAACTAGAATAGTTACTTTCATCACCATAACCTACGCCATAATATAACTAGGCCCTAGGGGTTAATGTTGCCTAGTTTTTGTTTTATACATTATCTTCTTCTGACAGCCGATGCGAAAGAATTCAATTTGCAGATAATTGGGTCTAGAGACATCGCTATTAAGCAATAGTGAATGACGAACTCCATGGTCCCGTGTTTTGTTTAATGCTTAAAGAAAACGTGCAGTCATAGCTGTCTCTAAGGCTTTTATCAGGTTGAGGGCCTCTCTGCCCGGTATCAACGGGTTTTCCCTTCTTTTCACACAAGTTATGAAATGTCTGAGTTCTGCTTTCAGTGGTTCCTCCTTCTTTATATGGACATCTATGGTGAACTCTTTGTCATATATTCTAAGGCTTTGCTCCCTATAGTCGGCTTCAGCTATGCCTTTTTCTCCGACAACAGTTAGTTTTCTCACTTTGTAGGGTGTGAGCCAGTTCGCTTCAACGACCCCTACTGATTCCCCCAATTTCATGAGTATGACGGCGTAGTCCATGAGTCCCCTAGGGTGAATTATTGATCCTCCGCGTACAATGATTTCTTTTATTTCTGGTTCGTTAAGAAGGTAGTATATCACGTCTATATCGTGTATAGCTAAGTCTATCACAACATCAGTGTCCATTATCTGCGGTGGGTAAGGGCCTACTCTCTTGGCGCTAAAAACTAGGGGCTTTCCTATTATTCCCCTCCCGATCAGCTCCTTGAGCTTGGATATCGCTGGGTTAAATCTCTCAATATGCCCAACCATGAGGATCCTGCGTCTTTCTTCCGCTACCTTAACCATTTCCTCAGCCTCAGCAGCGCTCGCTGCTATTGGCTTCTCTACCAAAACATCCACGCCAGCATTTAGGAAGGCGACTGCGAGGTCTCTGTGCAGAGTTGTTGGGACAGCAATGCTGACAGCATCAATTCCAGTGTCAATGAGTTCTCTGTAGTCTGTATAGTATGGTACCCTAAGCGATTCACCAACAGTTTTAGCTCTCTTGATATCTTTGTCAACAACACCAACAAGTTTAAGATCGCTGATTTCCCTCTCAAGCTCTTTGTAGACCCTAGCATGGTGCCTTCCCATATTACCGACTCCGACAACTCCAACCCTAATCAACCTGCTCATTCCCCATTACCTCATTGGGGGCACGAAAATAATCCCCCGGGGTCTCGTTCTGTGTTCATACTAGTTAGCG
>JALSOP010000015.1 GCA_026986435.1 Desulfurococcales archaeon
AAGGGTATTGATGATGTTGCTCAGCACTTCCTGGCAAAGAAGGGCATACTAGCAGTAAGGAGAGTAAAGAGATCAGACATGGAGAAACTAGAGAGAGCAACCGGCGGGAAGATCGTGACGAATATCGAAGACCTAACAGAGAACGACCTAGGCTATGCAGAGCTAGTCGAAGAGAGGAAAGTCGGCGGCGACAAGATGGTGTTCATCGAGGGCACCAAGAACCCGAAGGCCGTCTCAATACTGGTGAGGGGCGGCCTGGAGAGGGTTGTCGATGAGGCCGAGAGGTCCCTAAGGGACGCCCTCAGTGTGGTCGCCGACGTGATCAAGCTGCCGAAGATCGTGTACGGCGGCGGTGCTTTCGAGGCCGAGATCGCTAAGAGGTTGAGGGAGTTCGCCCCGAGCGTCGGCGGCAAGGAGCAGCTAGCCGTGGAAGCCTTTGCTAAGGCGCTGGAGGGCGTGATCTCTGCACTGGTTGAGAACGCCGGCCTCGACCCGGTCGAGAAGCTCTCTGAGCTGAGGAAGGCCCACAACCAGCCCGACGGCCACAAGTACGGCGTGAATGTATTCACCGGCGAGATCGCTAACATGGAGGAGCTGGGCGTCATCGAGCCGCTCGCCGTTAAGAAGAACGCGCTCAAGGCCGGCACCGAGGCAGCCACGCTGATACTGAGGATCGATGACGTCATCGCCGCCAGCAGGACCAAGGAGGAAGAGGAGAAGGGCAAGAAGGGCCCCTCCGAAGAGGAGGAGTGAGTTTTTAGGCTAACACAAGACACCAGCCCTTATTTCCTGCATCATCCCAACCTAACCTAGGTCGCGAGGTTGCGCGCTGATGAAGTAGTGCAGCGCTTGAAAGAAATCTGCAGAAGAGACTGCGTAGTCGTTGTTAGTGGGGTACCCGGTACCGGGAAGAGCACTATCGCCGCTAGACTCTCCGAGATACTTGGGTGGGAGAAGGTAGACCTTAGTGAGGCTTCACTAAAGCATGGCCTCGTTCTCGAAGAGGATAAAGAAAGGAGCACCTACGTCATAGACGAGGACGCTGTGCGCACCTGGGTGCGTAGGAAGGCCTCTGAGGGGCCCCTGATAGTGGACAGCCATTATGGCGAGATCGTTGATGACGACATACTCATGAAACTGTTTGTTCTCCGCCTTCGCCCCGACATCCTCCTTGAGAGGCTCCTTAAGAGGGGGTGGCACCCCCATAAGGTGGCGGAGAATGTCGAGGCCGAACTGCTCGGTGTCTGCACTGCCAACGCCCTAGAGGAACACCCTAGGGAGAAGATTTGCGAGGTCAACACAACCGGGAAAACTTCTGATGAGGTTACTGAGGAAATACTAATGACGCTCGCCGGGGAGAGGGGGTGCTTCCTCGGCATCGACTGGCTCTCTGATCCCGGCATCGTCGAGTCTGTGCTCTCCTCCCTCGCCAGGCTCGATGACCTTGGGGAACCTAACGAGTAGGGGGCGCGAGAGCGCATGGTACTCGACGAGGGCCTCCCCCACCCTCAGCTTAGGGAGTACTCTGTAAGCCTCGCTACCCAGTGCCGAGGACCTAGCCATCACCTCTATATCCGCCCAGGACCTGAGTGAGTGGATTATCCTCACGTTAATGTTTAGGAGTATGTCTTCGCCCAGCCTCGAGGGTGACTGAGTAACCAGCACTATCCCCAGACCCTTCTTCCTCACCTCAGCAACCTGCCTAGCGACGACACCGTTGGCCTTAACGAGGTTCTGTGCCTCCTCAACTATAACGAACACCCTCCTTCCCGGAGACGCCACAGTCTCCAGGTACCTCAGCATAGAGAGGGCGACAAGCCTCCTAGAGGATACAGGGTGGACCCGGGATAGGTCGAGCACCGACACCAGCTTATCACCTAAGGCTGTGTCACCCCAACCACCCGCAACGCTCCTTATGTTGGAGTATGCGAGCGGTGAGAGCCTTCGAATTAGTGCCAGCCTCGACTCATTCTCCCACCTACCCTCAGGGGTGAGGTACTCGACCTCCTTCACAAGCTCCTCTAGCCCTATACCGTCCCTCAGCACCTTCATCAGCACGTAGGACTGAGAAGGAGAGAGGTCAAGCACCTCCTCCAGGAGCTCGAGCATCGACACCCTATCCGCGGGCATTGGCACAGGGTCGCCAGCAGCGGGGTCTATCACTACGTCGCCCTCATCGATGTGCTCCCCGTACCAGTCTATGATCACCACTGAGGCGTGCCTGCTCAGCTCTCTCGCCAGATATGATGCCGTGTTTGATTTCCCCGACCCAGTAGAGCCTAGAATGACGGCGTGCCGCATGAAATCATCTGGGGCAGAGCACGGTGCGTGGTGGAGGGGGTCGACAGGCGTCCCTAGAGGTATGCATCTGCCAGCCCTGTATATGTTCTGTGCCGGAATCACGACCCTCATATCTGATGAGTTCCAGCGCAGGCTGTGTCTTACCCTAAAGGGCACCTCACCCTCTTCACGTACACGCCGTCAATGAATGATTTCAGGAGACCCTCCATGATCGCCGCACAGTCCACGCTCCCCCCGTATGTCATCATTATCGTGTTCGCCTTCTTCCGCCTGGAGACAGTGTATATGACGGTCACTTCACCGCCATCGCATGCCTTGAGCCATGCCCTCAAGACGTCACTGATGTCTATGATGGATTGTTGCTCGTCCGAGACCATGGATATACATGCTCTCTTCTTGCCCCCTAACCCTAGCAGAATTCCCCACTGAATGCTTACGTATATAAAAAGGGTCTTGACACCGTAACGGGGGCTGGAATGACCGCAGAAATCAGTGCGGGAAAGCTCGAGGTAACGGGGAAGCTCGAGATCAAGGCGTCAAGGATCCCGACAATAATTATCGCTAGGGTCAAGGACAAAACACCTAGTGGGCACCCGATTGCCGTGTACTTCGACGTGAAGGACGAGCTCTTCCCCTTCAAGGAGGGAGACGAGGTCAAGGTTACGCTGACGAAGGATCGCCCGAGCTTCAAGGAGGGAGAGGACCTCGTGATGTGGGGGTACGTCGTGTTCAAGAAATCCACCATCAAGCAGAATGAGCCGGTCGGCGAGGAGAAGTTCGTTGAGGGCGACCTGGAGGAGGCCGAGAAGGGCTCGAGGCTCTTTAAGCTGATCGCCTCGTTCTGGGGCTTCATGTTCGAGGCCGTCACCACGGACGAGGATATTCTAACGGCATTTCCCGTGATGGAGAAGGTCTACTTCAAGGTTACCAGGGCCTGAGGTGTGCAGACCCATACATTAATTTTTGATACTCTGGTAGAGATTAAGCGGGTGCATGCAAGGATGTCCCACAGTATTTCTGGCAGGCGCAGCGTGGGTATGGCCGAGGCGAAAAGGAGGCTTCACGTGAAGTTTGCCTCAATGGTCGAGCAGAAGGTCCGGGTGAGGCTCGTTAATGGGAACGAGTACGTTGGGAAGCTCGTGGGGCTCTCCCTCGAGGAGGGCTTCCCACACCTGATAGTCGAGGGGGCCAGGTCTGGCGATAAGGTGTTCCCGCTGGTGTTCGTTAATGGACGCTACGTAACCGAGGTCGTTCTCGAGGAGATACCGCTCTTCGACCCAGACGAGTTCGCCGAGCTAGTGATCCAGAGGATGAGGCTCCCGCCCACGCAGGTCCGTGTGCTGGCTGACATAGGTAAGGTAGCCATAGCTGGCGGGAGGATCATCGTCAGCGAGGACGGTGTCGAGGGCTCCGGCATGCTGGCGAACCAGGTGCATAGCCTGTGGGTAGAGTATATGAACAAGAAGAAGGAACTACTTGGGACAAAGTAATATGCCCACATTCGAGATAAAGGACAAGGACCTCGCCGCCAGGATAGGGAGGCTGAGCGTAAACGGAAAAATCATCGAAACACCCGCGTTTTTCCCAGTAGTCAACCCTTTCAAGAAGGGCCACAGAAAGATAATCCAGAAAATAAAGGAGATAGGGTTCGGGCAGGTAATAACGAATTCCTTCATCATAAAGCAGAGGCTCGGTGACCGCATCCCGCCCGGCGGGGTACACGAGATCGTCGGGTTCGACAACGTCGTGATGACCGACTCCGGCGCGTACCAGCTCCTCATCTATGGAGGAGGCCGTATAAGGATAGACCCGAAGGAAATCGTGGAGTACCAGAAAAGGCTCGGCTCCGACATAGCCGTCATAGCGGACATACCGACAAAGGACACCGCCCCATACGAGGAGGCGTTGAGAAGCGTTGAGGAGACCATAAAGAGGGCTGAGCTCACCGACAAACTCATCGAGGGAGATGAAAGGGTATGGGTACTCCCGATACAGGGCGGCGTCTACTACGACCTCGTCAGGCGAAGTGCAGAGGCTGCGTGGAGGTTCCGCAACTACTCCATGTACGCGATAGGATCGCCTGTGACTGTGATGGAGAAGTATGAGATGTGGAAGGTGACCGAGATGGTTGCCACGGCCAAGACGATCCTGCCGCTCGATAAACCCGTCCACCTATTCGGCGGAGGGCACCCGATGATCATACCGATCATGGTGGCCCTAGGGATAGACTCCTTTGACTCGGCCTCATACATACTCTACGCCAGGGAAGGGAGGTACATGACCGAGCACGGCACTTACAGGATAGAGGACCTTGACTACCTCCCCTGCGAGTGCGAGGTATGTAGCAGGTACACACCTAGGGAGCTGATTGAGATGCCGAGGGATGAGAGGGAGTACCTCCTCGCAGTCCACAACCTCCACGTGATCATGAGGGAGATAAAACGCGTGAAGACAGCGATCCGTGAAGGCAGGCTCTGGGAACTAGTGGAGGAGAGGGCGAGAACCCACCCCGCTATGAGGGAGAGCCTGAACGTCATGATCAAGTATAGGCGGTTCATCGAGAAGCTCGACCCGAGGTTTAGGGGTGACGCACACGGCATATTCCTTTACGACACAACATCGTACTACAGGCCCGAGCTCATGAGGCACCGCCGCTACCTTAAGAGAGTGACCGTGAGGGCAACCCGTGGAAGGCTCGTACTGGTGCCGGGTAGTCCTCAGGAGAAGCCGTTCACTGAGTCGAGGATCTTCGCCAATGTGAAGCGCTTGCTAGGCATAGGCGAGGATGACACGGTAATGTTCTACCTCCCCTTCTATGAGTTGGTGCCGTTGGGAACGGACTACACCTATCCCTACATGCAGTTCGAGATGCCGGTGAACCCGCCTAAGGAGGTGGTTGTTAGACTCGTTGAGAGACTCAATGCGATCATTCGGCGCTGGGGAGGCGCTGTGGTGGTGACGTGCTCCGAGTACAGGTGGTCGAGCAGGGAGTTCCTGGAGCGCGTCCTACGGGTAGATGGGGTGAGGTTCGTCGAGGTTTGTGTGGAGGATCACATGTAGAGGCTCGGCTTCCTGCTCTCCTCCTCTGAGAGGGCCTGCTCAACAGTTTTCTCTATATCCTCCACGACCTTAGC
>JALSOP010000016.1 GCA_026986435.1 Desulfurococcales archaeon
GCCCCTCGCGGAGTACCTAGCTCGAGAGGTGTGGGAGGGCGGGCTGAGCACTGAGGAAGCGCTCAGGCTAGTACTCCTCAAGGACCTGGCGGAGGAATGCTTCGCATCCTACGGAGGGTTTGAGGGGGCGGGGGTAGCAGAGGCTAACTTAACCGATCTACCAATAATCGATGCCGTTATTCAGGGCAACTTCAGCATAGCTTCCGTAGCGGACACTGTCGAGCTCATGGTCGGTGGGTCGCTGCCGGGGAACGTTAGTGTGGCTGACCTGGTTGAGGCTCTCGCTGAGCTACCACCGGATGCTGACGAGGAGGAGTTGGTTGAGGCCCTGGCGTCGGCGGGTGAGGGTGGAAGCGACCTTATTGTTGACATACTCGTTAGGGGTGAGCACCCGCTCGTGGTGCTGGCATCCAGGGCGGCGGAGGGCTTCGCTGACGAGGCAGGTTTTGATGAGGAGGTGATCGAGCCCGCTGTCAGCGCATCCATTGTCCTCGGGAACGAGACCATTCTGTGGTCGGCTGTCTGGGGTGCTATGGAGGACAAGATAATCGATAACGTGACCGCAGAGCTAGAGGGGAGGATGGTGTCCCCGGACGGGGGCTCCTTCATTGTCCTCTTCAGGCCCAGGGAGTACCCGAGTAAGTACGGGAACGCCCTCTCCTTCAAGTCGTTGGTGGAGTCGACCCTAGAGGGCACTGGTAGGAGGCCGTACTTCGTGGGCGTGACCGGTGACGACGTCCTAATGGAGGAGGCGATGAACGCCAGTAAGGCCGACATCGATAGGGTGAACAAGATCTCGATAATAGCCCCGGTACTAATAGCGCTCGCCCTCATAGGGGGGCTGGTGGCGGCTGGCCTGCCATTCCTCGGCATAGGGCTATCTGTGCTGACGTCCTCGGCAGCCCTCTACGCCCTATCCCTCGCAGGCCTCGTGGACGTCACCAGCTGGTCCAGGATGCTCATGATAACGACGAGCTTCGGCCTCGGCATGGACTACAGCGCCTACATAGTCCTCAGGTTCAAGGAGAAGATCGCTGAGCTGGGGAACGCCGCCGCGGCAGCTCACGACGCCCTAATGCATTCCCTCCCAGCCATAGCGGCGGCGAGCAGCACCGACATAATAGGGTTCGCGGTGATGACCCTGGCCAAGGACTTCCCGCTCCTTACGAGCATCGGCAAGACCGTGCCGATAGCGATACTGGCCGTGCTGGCAGCCTCCCTCACCTTCACCCCGGCGGTGTTGGCGAAGTTCGGGGGGAGCCGCTGGTTCTGGTGGCCGCACAGGCCGGAGGCCGGCAGGAGGAGGTGGTCGGGCATAAGATTCACTAAGGGCGTGGCTACGGCCTTCATCATCGTCAGCCTGGTCGCCGCAGGCGTAGGTGCTTACGGCCTAGCGACCTTCCAGGGCAGCCACGACTACAGTGTCTTCATGCCTGAGGGTACTGAGGGATACGTCACATACGAGGCCCTGAAAGCGGAGTTCCCGGCCGGGCAGCTCCTGCCTGTCTACGTTGTCGGCGTCAGCGACAGGGACGTGCACGACCCGGTGGTTAAGGAGGCTCTTGCCGACCTAGCGGACGAGCTGGGGAAGGTGCCTGGTGTTGAGGAGGTGAAGTGGCTCGGGGACGGGGGAGAGCAGTACGTGGGGCCCGATAACAGGACGTTCTACATGGAGGTCATCATGGGGCCCTCCCCCCTAAGCAGGGAGGGAATAGGAGTTGTCGCGAGAGTTAAGGACGTTGTGAGGTCGTTCAGCAACCCTCACATAACCGAGCTACACGTCGGCGGCGTGCCAGCGGCCAGCCTGGAGATGGAGGAGCTGCTTGAGAGGGACTTCTGGGGACTGATATTCCCTGTGTCGCTGGTGCTGATGTGGCTCGCTATGGCAGCGAGCTTCAGGAGCGTGTGGTCGGGGACTGTGTCCCTGGCGACTATAGGGGTGGGGTACATGCTGGGTGTGTGGGCCGCCAGCGCCATACCCGGTGCTTACAGCCAGCCGGCTCTGTGGTTCCTTCCACTGATGACTTTCCCCGCAGTGCTCGGGGTTGGGATGGACTACAACAGCTTCTTCCTAAACAGGGAGAGGGAGGAGATCGAGAAGGTCGCTGGGAGGCCATCAGCTGGTTATGTCGCCGTAACCAGGGCGGTGAGGGCTGTGTCTCACCTGGTGATAGGTCTGGGCACTATAGTGGCGGCCACCTACGCCTCACTGCTAATAGGGAGCTCCTGGGGCGTTAGGGAACTGGGGCTGGCTCTCACGGTAGGCGTGGTGACCACTACCCTGGCGGCGGCCCTCCTCCTGACGCCGGCGATACTGGCAGTAATGAGTGAAAAAGCCTGGTGGCCATATAGTAGGAGGTGGAGGAGAGGGCATGGTAACGCCTAGGATTTTTAGGTTAGTGCTTCTCCTACTCATAGACAGGTTCAGGCCCCACGGCTACGGCCTGATGAAGATCCTCAACGAGATAAGCGACGGCCTCATCCGCGTCGGCCCCGGCACGATCTACCCAACCCTTTTCTATCTTAAGACGAGGGGCCTGATACGCGAGATTAAGGAGGATAGGAGGAAGGTATACGAACTCACCGAGAAGGGTAGGGAGGAGCTGGAGAAATACAGGGAGAGCCTCGAGCACCTGCTCGAGAACCTCCTAAAGATCTCGAGGGGGGAGTGGCCTCAGGGCGCCTCCGGTAAGGGCGAGTGAGGGCTTCCCGCAGCACCCTGCACTGGGCTGTGTAGTTATTACTGCTAGGCCTCCCCTACCCACTACGTCCTCGACTATGGAGCACACCCGCTCGACGAAAGCTGGGGAGAGGTTACTGCAGGGCTCGTCGAGTAGGAGGACGTCGGGGCCGTACGATATTATTGAGGCCAGTGCAACGAGCTTCTTCTCTCCGTAGCTTAGCGCATGCGTTGCCCTCACCAAGTACTTCTCCGGGAGACCCACGGCCCTCAGTGCTGAGCGAACGGCTTGGCGTATCTTGTCGTTGCCGCGCACTAGCTGCCTCGGCCCGTAGGCTATCTCTTCGTAAACGGTTGGGTTGAAGAGCATGTAGTCCGGTGACTGAAAAAGGATCCCGAACCTCCTCCGAACCGAGGGCCTATCCCCGGCAACGGGCTCGTCGTCGAGCAGTACCTCGCCCCTCTGCGGCTCAAGGAGACCAGCCATCACCAGCAGTAGCGTGGTCTTCCCTGCGCCGTTGATCCCCTCAATAACGTATGCCCTCCCACCCACGAACTCGGCGCTAACACCCCTCAACACCCACTCACTCCCCGGGTACCTGAACCAGACGTCCCTCAGCACTAAGCGGGGAACCATCCCAACACACCCGCCACGTAAGCTAGGATCGAGGCAGCACCAGCTAGCAACCAAGGCAGTGAGGGCCTCCCGCGACTTACATCCCTACTGCCGAAGCCCCTGGCACGGAAGGCCAGGGCAACGTTCCTGGAGTACCTCATCGAGGCAACAAGCATGTCGCCCACGGCCGAGGCCCTGGCCCTCATAGATGCGCCGCGAATAAATGACCTCGCCTCCCTAGCCAGAAGGAGCCTCGACAAGTGCCTAAGGATCTGGGGTAGGGTTGCCGAGAATACCCTCAGGGCACTCGATAACCACGAGGCCCCCGGCACGCACTCGAGGGCAGCGGCAACACCGCCCGCACCTAGATACGCAGCGGCAGCTATCATTGGTGCGGCAGCAGCCCAAACCCTCATAAACACGAAAAAGGCTGCGTAGGCACCTACCGACGTCACCTCTAGCGAGAATGAGGTTAGTGAGGGTGCCTCACCTTCGGGAGTGAACGCAAGGAATAGTGCTGGGCTGGCAAGCAACGCTGCGGCTCCCCACAGCTTCGCAAATGTCGTGCCGACGCCGTGGAGTGCTGCCGCAAGAGCGTATGCCGCAGCTATGACGACCGCGGTCAGTGGCGAGGTCGCATAGGAAGCGGCGGCTGCGGCCATAACAGCCGGTGTAAAAACAGATAATGCGTCTAGACACCCCCAGCTACCCCATCCTTTCCCGAGCCTCTCAACAGCGGCGGCAGCCTTCTCCAGTAAATCCCTCATTCCTTCTTGCTCACCTTACTGAGTAGGTAGGCTATCCCGAACACCACGGCAGCACCGATTATACCAGATACTATGTAGCCGGTCACTGGGTCGAGGCCTGGGACAGTATAGTCCGGTAGCGGCGAGCCCCACTCAATGTCCTTCTCCTTGAGCCCTAATGTCTCAGCAGCCACATCGAGGGGTTCGTGGTAGCCGACGGCGTCAGCGAGGATTACCCCGAAGACAGGACTGATTACGGCCAGTATTATTACTGTTATGAGGGCCTTCCCGTACCTCATCCCTTGATCACCTCCGGGGCTTTTGCCCCTAGGTAGGCCAGTACCGAGCCCGTTATGATGCCCTCAACGATCCCGAGGATCGCGTGCCACCCACCCATTATTGGAACAGTAACCGCTACTCCGAATGGCCACTGCGGCGATAGACCGATCTCTATGCCGCACGCGACACCCGCAGCCACGATCCCTGTCCATCCTCCGAGGAGGCCGCCTAGGAACAGCCCTCTCACCCCGCCTACCCTTGACCTAATCGTCTTGAATACGGCATAACCGACGAGCACATCGATCACGGCCATGTTGAGCAGGTTTGCACCAAGCGCTGTTATGCCTCCGTCATGAAAGAGAAGGCACTGGATCGTTACCACGAGCCCCATCACAACACTCCCCGACCATGGACCGAGGATAGCAGCGGCCAGCGCACCCCCTACCAGGTGGAGGCTCGTGCCGCCCGGCAGCGGCCAGTTAAGCATCTGCGCAACGAATATGCCAGCGGCGAGGACAGCG
The DNA here is from genome assembly GCA_026986435.1 of Desulfurococcales archaeon. GTDB lineage: Archaea > Thermoproteota > Thermoprotei_A > Sulfolobales > NBVN01 > WAOK01. The sequence continues at coordinate 4,843 of JALSOP010000016.1, forward strand.
GCCTCCGGCGTGACCACGGGCCTGAATTTCTTCGCCATCACCCCGAAGTACCCAATGACTGCGGCGTAAGTGGCCGCCACCCATGCAGGGTCCAGGTAGCCGTCGGGTATGTGCATGTTGGTGCACCATCTATTGGATAAAGTGCACCTATAAAACACTTATTTCCAGATCAGGCAGAGCAGGTGTGTAGCAGATGAAGTGGATCGAGGTACTGGAGGGACCGATAAAGATATATGTGAGGATCGGCGACCACCTATCATTAACTAACTCGCCTTACCCGCCGCACATCGTTGGCAGGGCGGTCGATATCTACTCAAGTGTAGGCTACATGCCTGCTGGGTCCGGAGTGGTGAAAAAGATCGTTGAGTTCCGGACACCGATCAATAGACCTGACGCTTCCGGCTCCGACTACGCCATAATAGTGGATGTCGGTAAGGGATACGCAATAAAGATCCTTCACGTAAAACCAGCGATCAAAGTCGGTGAAGAGCTCAGTCTGGGCGATTATATCGGCGACCTAATCGTGTCAGGCTATATGATGCCGTGGTCGGACAAACACATGCACGTAGAGGTGAGACGTGCTGGGGACGAGCTCAGGGCCCTCGGCTCGGTGAGGGAGAGACCCTCAGAGGAGCTGATTAAGGAAGTAACCAGAAGATGCAGGTACACACTAAACCTAACCGTAGAGAAGGACAGGGGGACACACCTAGAGGCCTACTCCGAGGGACAGATATGCATAACATCAGGTGAAAGGACGGGAGTGCTCGACGCCGGAATGCCCCACTACGGTGTCGGCGGCTCCCTCTGCTTAGGCGCTTGCCTATCCCACGGAGAGGCTTACCTCGGCAGTTCCTCTGTGGGAGACGTGATTGGGGAGGTTGCCGGTGTCTCAATACTGCTTCTTAAGGCAGCTGTTAGGTGTGGCGACGGGTGTTTCGGGCTCGGCACATACCTCTTGACAAATAAGGTGAAGTTAATTCCCCTCAGAAAGGACTACGCCATTCCGCCGGGTTCGGTGTGCGGAGGGCTAACTAAGTATAAACCCGTTCTGCCAAGGTGGTTCAGCAGGATAGAGAGGTGGTTCCCTAGATCTACCTCATAGACACTTTCCCAGGTATGACGGCGTTTATAGCCCGGTAAGCCCTCTCGGCGGCATCGTTGTTCGGCAACTTATACTCAACAACGCCGGACCCTTTAGTCGAGCTGTAGTAAATGGTGAGCTTTGGTTTCCTAAGGAAGCCACCCCTCCGGACCTCAACCCGAACGATGGAGGGGGTGCTTACACCCGCTATGGACTCCATGCTCACGGTGGCTGTTGTTTGTCTTTCGACGCATGTCCTCTCACCGAACAGATCGTCTTCACAGAATTCACGCAACACAGTTATGAAGTACTCCCTCAGTGGTTCCGGCCCGAGCAACTCCTCGACGCTCGATCTAGACACAAAGAACCTCCTCACATAATCCTTAACTTTCTCAGCCCCGGCACTCTCCTCTAGAAAGATATCGGATGACGAGACATAATCGATTATGCGCACCCCGAAGCTCCCGGAGCCGTAGTAGTATATGAGAAGGTTCGCGCCCCAGCCCTCAATGAAGACCCCTATAGGGCAGAGGTCATCCTCTTTGTAATTAGGCGGGTACGTGAACCCGGCGATATAATCAATAAGTCTCAGCACATCATCAAGAGGCATGCCACCCACATTGACCTCATCATACGAACCCGTATACCTGAAACCCCGATCCATACCCTGAACAGTTACGTTCAGCACCTGCTCAGGCAACAGGTGCACCAGTAACGATTGGTTACAAAATAAATAAGCTTAAATAACTAAAAATTAAATCACCCGATTAAACACCGTCATTCGAAGAACGGAGAGCCAATATAATCAATCATGGAGGCGCGCGGCCCTCCCCCGAACCGGTGCGGGCGCCCTGCCCGCCACCCGCGGCCGTCCTCCCCCCGGTGACCCGCGAACGTCGGCGTCAGGGGTTAGGTTGCCCCCTTCCGGGTCTGGCCAGGTTCCCCCTGCAAAGGCGGTAGGTACCTCCCCTCCGGGAGGCCCTCCGCCACCGCCGACCCCGCGGGGCGGGGTTCATCGCGGACCTTCGGGCCGTAGCAGGGCCCGCTCCCCGGCCCGGGAGAGTTACTGGCCCCGCTTTGCGCCTTCGGCGTGGGAGGGCGGCGACCCCTCCGGCCCTACCCGCGCGCCGTTAGCGTATCGTGTCGAAGGTTTAATTATTTGGTGTGCTACATGCTTTCCTAACAACGCTCAGCACTTTTCCGAGTCTCTCAACCACGACTAGATTCGGCACCTCTTTGGCGATGGCGGACGCCTCGGCCGGGTCCCTCGACACTAGTATCGGGAGCCCTACCACTCTCAGGGCGTTTATGTCCCATACGCTGTCGCCGACGTAAGCGAATCCCTTCAAAGGTATGCCTAGCCTGACTGAGATCCGCCGCAGGAGCTCGTCTTTTCTTAGGGGATTAACTACCTCCTCTCCGCTGGTGAGTACACCGTCTTTGAAGATAAGCTTATTAGCGAATACCATGTCCCTGCTCACACCCAGCCTCTCGGCGATCATTTCGGCCAGTATGTCGATCCCTCCCGAGACGATCCCGACTATGATCCCCATCTCCTTAAGCCCCTCTATTACGGCCTGAGCGTCCTCATCTAGTTCAGCCCCCCTGAATATCTCCTCCACCTCCTCCTTCCTCGGCGGCCTACCGAGGGCGGCGGCCATGGCCTCTATGTCGAGCCTCATCCAGTCCTCATAACTTATCTCGCCGCTCACGAACTTCCTAGCCCCCATGAGCTCCTTAATAAGTGGCTCAGACCCGAAGGCTAGGTGAAGCATTCTCCAGGATGACCTGCACTTCACCAGCACGCCGTCCATGTCGAACATCACTACTTTGGGGCACGTCCTCAAGAACTCACCGAGGAACAGGATCTTTGCACTAATTAAATATCGGGGTCGGCGATCGGTTATTAGCAACCTGTTTTATCTGTTTGTTTATTTAATTTATTCATAAATCATCGAATTTCTTTGATTAAATATAGATTTAATAACCTCATAATTATGAACAAACCGATGGTGTAAATATTGGTAAACCGTAATATAGCGGCGATCGTGGCAGTTGCCCTAATGCTGTCCCTCGCTAGCGTGGCAGTAGCTAGTTCGGCAACGGTTATATCAGCTACGGATTCGTCAGGTGACGTAGCAACAGTATCCCTTGGTAGCCCAATACCCTCCGAGGTCGTGAGCGCCGTTGACCTGGTATCGGTGGAGATAACGTTCGCTGACTCATCCACCACAGCTACATTTCAGATGGCGGGGCAGATACCCTCTAACTACTCCATCGGAAACTACTCGATATTCGTATACGCAGACATAATGGGTACTTACGGCGGCCAAAAAGCACATCTCCTAATAGGTGCCGGCAACCCCCCGGGCCTAGCCTCGGTCGGTTATGCCTTCGCAATAGTTGAGGACGAGGAGGGCAACGGGCTGGCATTCTACTTCGGTGACTCAGTAAGTGTCCAGGTAAGTGGCTCGACAGTAACGATCACGGCGCCCATAGGGACATCATCATTTACCCCGAGCCTCGGCAGCTCCGGAGAGCCATCAACGGTTTACTCGGGCGCTTTCATAAGCGGCTCAATGAGTGGTGGGGCCAACGACGAAATAAACCTCTATGAGTCAGGATCGATCACCGGTGGAGAGGTTACCACTTCCCCGACACAGACAACGACAACAACAGAGACAACCACAACGACCCCTCCCGGGGAAGAGACCACTAACCCCATGGATGAGAGCCCCACAACCGCAGATGTAGCTGTCAGCATTGGGGCTCCGGCAGTTGCCCACATAACCTTCGACACACTTAGGAACCTGGCCAGCATAGACCTGGAGGGTGAAGGCTCGACATCCGGCTCGGCCCCGGACCATGTGGGCATAGCCATAATAGCTGTGCTCAAGGACGGCAACGTATCGTACACGTGGATAAACGGGGATATGAACTGGGACCCGGACAACGACCCCTCTAACGGTTACGCATTCACCATGCAGTACATGAGTTACTCAATTAACCTCAAAGTAACTCCCACAGGCCCCGCAGATAACCCGTGGGCAACCTTCAGCTACTCCTTCATGGGCACCGTTCCTGCAGACTATCTAGGAATTAATTACGGGCTATCCCATGTGGACAGGTTCTACATACTGGCAAGGGCTTACCTCGACAGAGACGAGGAAACATGGAATCAGGCATACGCAGAGTTCACCCCGACCTCTGGGACAGGGGAGGTGGCCACTCCCCCGACCCAGACAACGACCACCACAGAAACAACCACAACTACGCAGGAAAGCACCGGAGGGGCAGAGACCACCTCATCGACTAACGAAACCCTCCCGGGAGGCGGAGGCGGTACAGGCCTTAACCCGCTTCTAATCGGCGGGGTTTTGGCCGCAGTAATAATCGTTGCCGCGGTTGCCGTAATTATAAAGAGAAGGTAAGGAATTAATTACCGCAATCAAGTGGCCACAGTTTTTCATTCTATTAGAAACTGGTTTTATGACAGGGATCATTTTAGAATTATTTAAGGAAGATGTTTTCCTTTCACTTAAGTAGTCATACATACAGATCTTACTTTTACCATTTAAGTAAATATAGTGTGTAAAAGTTATCAATCCCAGCGATCACTATTCCCCGGGACTCCAAAGTGGGATCAAGATCGCCTATCCCTCCTATAGAGGAGATGACGATCGAGAAATTCAAGGAAGTGTTTAGGAAGATAATCGAAATAAAGAAAGCAGCCGGCATAACACCAATACTGGATAACCCGCCGGACCTCCTCGAAAGGGCTAAGCTCTACGGGACAAGGTACGCCAACGGTTCCTGGGGCTGGGCATCCAATATCTGGAGCAGGTCAGCGAAGAACACAGTGGTCATTAATTCTGACGATGAACTAAAGTACGAGCACAAGCTACTGATGGTTAGGGTTCTAGAGCACATACTGGCTCAAGGCCCGCTAATTAAGGTCGACGGCTACGTAGGCAAGCCGGGCACGAAGGCGCAGATGCACGCCAGGGTCTACGTCGACCCTCAGTTCCCTGACCTCGCCTACAGGTGGAAGCAGCTGGTCTTCGACGCCCCACCTGACAAGGACCCGGACATAGAGGTCTTCGTCGTCCCGCACTACCTAGGGAACCCCAAGATACCTGGGACGGACAGGATGCTCATGATAATGAGGTTCCCCTTCGCGAACTACACGATAATAACTGCGAGCTCCTACCAGGGAGAGGTAAAGAAGGCTGTCCTCACCCACTGGATATTCCACGTCTACAAGAGGGGAGGCACTGGCGAGCACGCGGCCCTAAGGGAGTTCAGCGTGAAGACCGTCAACGGGGAGTGGCGGAGGATCATAATGGCTATATGGGGCCTCACAGGCACCGGAAAGTCAACCCACGGGCTCTATGTCTGGACTGAGGATAACGCCAAGATATACATGAAGGAATTCGGGATCAACCCGCTCGAGTTCGTGAAGGACCAGGTCATAAAGAACGACGACATAATAGCGATCTTCGAAGACACCGTCATAGGCTCTGAGAGAGGCGCGTGGACAAAGACAGAGGACCTGACACCCGCGCAGGTAGCGATGTGGAGGGCCGCCATGTCGCCCAGGGCGCTCCATGAGAACACGGAATTCGACGAGAGAGGGTATCCGAGCTTCAAGGGTGAGCTATTCACGTACTTCGGCGCACCCAACAGGAACTCCCGCTCAGTACTCTACCTCGAGGACACCGGGTACTTCGACGGAGACGTCCAGTCAAGCGGCCCCCTGACGACGGCGGTGTTCCTAACGCCAGGCTACTTCACTGACTACGCCTGGGTAAAGATAGCTGACCCAGCCCTGGCGGCCAAGGTGCTGGCGGACGGCAGGACCATAGGGCACCCCGCGCAGGCTAAGGAAGTGGTCGGTAAGGTTAGATATGTTGCTAGGTATGCTCAGCCGTTCACCATGGGCGCAACTAACACGGATCACGTCGTCAGGTTCTACAACTACCTCAAGAAGAGGATAAAGGAGGGCAACCCAATAGAGGTCTACCAGCTCAACACCACGGGCAGGATAGTGGCGAAGTACAAGTGGGTGAAGAAGAAGCTGGGAGATAAGGAGATAGAGGCCCCGGAGCCAATACTCGTGCCCAAAAACGGCGTGCCGAAGGCCGTCGGCGGGACCAGGCCATCCATAGAGGAGACAGAGCTATTCCTCCTACAGGCGAGCAGGGGCGCGGTTAAGTGGAGGCCGCACCCAGTCTGGGGCGAGAAGGTGCTGGTTCCCGCCGGGGTCCCCGGTATTAGCGAGGAGAGGCTGGCAGAGCTTGACCCAGTGACGCACGTAGGCCTAGACGAGTTTAGGAGGCTGCTGAAGGCACAGGTGGAGGAGAGTAAGTACTGGTTGGACATAAACTGTCCCGGACTGCCTGAGGAAATAAGGAACGCGATGGATTTCTGAAAAACGTGTATTTTAAGGGTTAATCACTCAGGCCTTATATAGCCCCACTTCTCGAGCGCCCTAGCCAGCTCCTTATGCGTCTTGGCGTACTCGTCCAGCGGGATGCCCTGTTTCCATGCCTCGATAGCCTGCCTCACGGCCTTGCCCCCAGCTATGACGCCGTCGGGGTGCCCAGTAACTCCGCCTCCGACCTGGATGAGTATGTCGGTTCCCATGAAGTCCAGTAGCTGCGGCAGCACGCCTGGGTGGAGTCCTCCTGAGGCAGTCGGCAGCACAGGCTTCAGCCCGAACCACTTCTGAGGCTCCTTAGTCGGGTCATCGGGAGGCGGGACGTACTCCTCCTTAGTTATCACGTTCTGCGTGGCCTTCAGCTCCCTTAGATCGGCCTCCATCTTGCCGACGTTCGTGCCTATGTGTATGTGGTCTACCCCGGCGAGCCTCGCTATCTTCGCTATCAGGTACATGCTCACCCCGTGGTCGGGGAGCCTTGTGAAGGCCGCGTGGAAGGCTCTATGGGCGTGTATCGCTATGCCGTACTCCTCAGCGACTTCCCTAACCTTCTGAACAGCTGCCCAGCCAGCGCAGAGTATGTCAACCATCACGAACTTGTTGCCGGCGTCGGCGACGAGCTTGAGCCTCTTTATCATCTCGTCAACCGGCGCCGTTATGTTCGCGAGCCAGCCTTTCCTCTCGCCGGTCTCCCTCTCCGCCTTGTCGATCGCTTTCATGACGGCCTTTACCCTGTCCTCGAACTTGTTGAACGATAAACTTGTCAGGTTCTCGTCGTCCTTTACTAGGTCCATGCCGCCCACGAGTATCTCATAAGCTACTTCGCCGTATTCCTCGCTAGTTAGGCCAACTTTGGGCTTGGGGACTGTGGCTAGTATTGGGCGGTCATAGACCTTCAGTATGTCCCTAACACCTCTTATCCCGTGCTGTGGGCCGGGGAATGACTTCACGTACTCCTTAGGGAACCTTATGTCGAGGACCTTAAGCCGCTTGATCGCCCTCATCCCGAAGATGTTGCCTAGGACGGAGCTGAAGAGCTGCGGTATCGACCCTAGCTCGAAGAGGTCGAGGGGGTAAGCGACCTTTATGAGGCCATCTTCACGGACTAGGTACGCCTTAGCCATCAGCTTCCTCACGTGGGGCTTTAGGGTTGAGAGAGTCGTCCACGTACCTACGGAGGACTCGCTCGCTATCCTGCCAGCGATGTCTTCAATGCTCATGCCCTCGGCCGGCTTTGCCTTGAAGACTACTATCAATTCTTCGTCGCCTGGCTCATAGCCCGGTGAGATGAACTCTCTGTACCATTCGAAACCCAAACTGATTCACCCAGATTAATTGACAGTGTATATTCTAATAATGGTGGCGGCGCACCAGCGTTATAAGTTTTTGATGAATACATAGATTCGGTAGGTTAGTCAAACAATGAACGACGTTGCCAGCTTCGACAATGCTGTAGAGGCATGTGCTGTAATTGGTAAGCGCCTAGCTAGGAGGTTGCTTCGGGGAACAGCATTCCGTCTGCTCATGTACCCCGCGGTCAGCGGCTTATGGGACAGTGAACTGCTCATATACACGCATTCATGTCCTGGAGCGTGCCCTACGGATAAGTGTGTTAACGCGTTCAAGTTCGATGCCGGCAGGCTGGTCAAGGTTACTGCTAAAGAGCTGAAAATGTTCTTTAGGACCATAGGAAATAAGGGAATCTATGCTGAGATGAGTGAGTTCACCTGCTCCGAGATGTTTGATGAGTTGGAGCAGCTGGGGGCTGATATAGACTCACTTGAGGAGGCCGACATAGTTAGTGAGGTTCGTAGCGAGCTCTCCAAGATCCTCAAGGCCATGGGATCTGTGAAGGTCAGGAGGCTGGATACCTGCGAGCTGGTGCTGTTCTTTCAGAATAATGTCGCCCCTTTCCTCTGTTTCATGTATAGCGAAGAGCTATCGCTTCTTGTATCGAAGCCGGAGTTCGTTGCGGCATCCCTGCTTAGGATCGGTAAGGCTTTCGCAGAGAAGGAGATCGTGGGCGAATTAATGGTCCGGCTTGGGGATGCTCTCGGCGGGCTCGGTAAGCCAGTTTTTGTTAGGATGGTTATTACGGAGGCAGTCGCGGGCTCACTTAAACATTATAATAGGGTGACGATAGACATGATCCTCAGCTATGGCGGTGTTGGTTTCTCTATTACCGCCGTTGTCAAGGGGAGCAACGCTATCAGGAGGTGGGTGGGCTTAGACGCTGTTGAGCTATTGCTGACTACTTCGCAGGCTGTGATGGATAGGTGCTCGGAATTAAGCACGACGCTGTTTGTGGCGGAGCTGGAGCCTGAGGATATAGGGCTAATGCTTGGTAGTACTTTAAGGATAAGGTGAGCTCCTATAAAAACTATTCGAAAGGCGAGGTGGCTATTAACGTCATTGTCTTCAGGACACCGTCCAATTTCCTCAGCTTCGTTACGAATTTGTCAATTTTCTTAACGCTGTCGCCGCTTACCACTATCACTAGGTCGAACTCACCGAAGACCAGGTCTGATGAGAGTATTGTTACGCCGGTGTCATTCCCTAGGTTGGAAGCTTCCTTCACGATCCCCTCTTCCTTGCCTAGCTCGGTGTTGACCAGTATGTATGCCTTTATTGGTTCTTTACTCATTGGCGCACCCTCCTTGAGAGGGTTAGGTTCGGTAAATAAGTTTTATTGTAAGGCCCATTAATCTGGTAAAAGGTTTGCCATATAACTGATCTAACTAATGATGATCCATATTATTCACGGTTCTGCGAAAAGCTCATCAACCAGTCCCTCCTCGGGCCCCCAAAGGGCCTCCGCAAAGAGGACATTAGCCTCATCACCTAGGAGCTCCTCAGCCAACCTCATGATGTTTTCTAGGCTGGGATCCTTCCTTGCTTTCTTTGCTATTTTCATGAGCTCCTTTCTGTTCTTAGCTATCTCACGGACTATATCCTTGAGCAGTCGGCGGCCGTCAGAGTTCAGTGTTCCATTATTGCTGATGTAGCGGCGAATGCTTCGGAGGAGCGCCCTCATGAGGTCGGCTGAGTGATCCATCGCTTCTTCCCGAGACCTTATTTCGGGTTCCGAGACCTAATTTCTTTAGGTAATACCCTTGCCGAAGCACTTCAGGCTTATAGTGGGTGAGTGGGATCCCTGGATGAACATGGCGATAGATGAGGCAGTTATGTACGCTAGGGGTATGGGTGCAGTGCCTGATACTGTCAGGCTATATGTCTTCAGCCCCTCCGCAGTAACGATCGGTTATTTCCAGTCACTCAGATCGACCGTCAACATAGGGCTGGCCAAGGAGCTCGGCGTACCCGTGGTTAGGAGGGTCAGTGGCGGAGGAGCTGTCTATCATGATGAGTTTGGCGAGGTCACATACTCGGTGGTTCTGCCGGAGGACTCTGTTCCAAGGGACTTCGAGGAGTCCTTCAGGTACCTTACGGAGGCAGTCGTCAGGGCGGCTAGGAAACTCGGCCTGCCAGCGGATTATGTCCCCTTGAATGATGTTGTGGTTGAGGGGCGGAAAATAAGTGGACAGGCTCAGGCCAGGAAGAGAGGGGTTGTGCTGCAGCACGGTACCTTCATGTACGCGACCAACATCGATCTCCTCGCATCACTCCTGACCCCGCCAGCAGCGAAACTCGCGGAAAAGGGCATCGCCTCCATTAAAGATAGGGTGATAACGGCTTCCCAGTACCTTGGAAGGGTGGTTAGTAAGGAGGAGGTGATTAATGCCTTCATAGAAGCATTCGAGGAGGTACTCGATGCCGAGCCCATGCGGGGGAGGCTCACCCCCCTCGAACTCGATCTGGCGAAATCACTGAAGTGGAAGTACTCCTCCAGTGAGTGGCTAAGTCTTAGGCCGTGAGGTGGTAATGTGAAGGAGGGGGTGGCTGAGAAGAAAGTCCCTGGAGGAAAGTTCGTGAGGGTTAAGGCTTACCTAACAAATGAGTGTAAGGTAACTAACATAGTCATTGAAGGCGACTTCTTCGCTTACCCACCAGACGCTGTGGACGAGCTGGGCCACAGGGTTAGGGGAGCGTTCATGAAGGATGCTCTCTCAGTGTCAAGGGATGTCCTAAAAGGAATTAGCTTCGGCGGCGTTGACTCTGAAACGCTCCTAACCCTTATAGAGGCGGCACTGCAAAAGGCGTGCGGCGATGGAGAGTAGCGGGCACTTCGGCTTCTCCGCAACCGTTACTTACGTCATGGTATGGTTAGCCAACTATTTCGGCATAAGCATTAGCTGGAGAGACGGGGCCGTCCTCATCCTTGGCTCGGCATTTCTCGCGTCACTACCGGACATAGACATTCGCCTCCGCCGTATCGGGTTCAGGCATAGGGGATTCACTCACACCATCTGGTTCGCGCTCTTACTAGGTGCCCTAACCTATTTGAGCCTCAGTTATCTGAGCAGGGAAGGTATCGAGCTCCCCATAACTCCGATTCTTGCTGCCTTAACCGTGATGGTGGCCATAATAACACACATAGCCGCTGATGCTCTAAACCACCAAAGAGTAAGGCCTTTGACCCCTCTTAGTGATGTCGGTATCGCCCTCCACCTTTTCCGCTCTAGTAATAGGGCGGCAAATTCGGGCTTCTTCTTAATAGGCCTGTCACTTGTGGTTATCTACTTCTATGGTCTGGGGCGCGCTGACATAGTTGTTGAGGCAGCCTTGGCTGGGGTAGCCGCTGTCGCTGGCCTAGCGGCAGTAACTGATAGGGTTGGGGGTCATTAGGTTTGCTTACGCCTAGTGAACGAATACGTTATGAGTCCCCCAATGATACCCGCAACAACTGCTATTGCTACGTTCGTTGTTGGCGGCCCCTCGGATGTGGTGGTCTCTATGCTGGTTTGCGTCGTTGTCACCGTGGATGTACGGGTAATGGTCAACGGTACTGTTTTTGTGGCTGTGGTTACTATGGTCTCCGTTATTGTTGTTGACTCCGTTTTTGTGGTCGTTCGCGGGAGGGTTATGGTAACGGTCTCCTGCAGTAGCTCATATGTGGTCACTGTCACTGTGTTGTAGCCAGTGCTTGCCGGTATCGGAAGGGATAGCTCGTTGCCGCCGTCACTAGAGTTAAGGATGACCCCGTTCGGTGTTTCGTAGTAGATATACCATTTTGTTGACGCGTTAGTTCTGATGATGAGTTTGTCGCCTGCGATAACGGTTCTCAATAGAGTGGTTCCAGAAGGTGCAAGTACCACGGCATAGGCATCGACTCCTTTGATGGGGAGCTTTATCCTAACCGGTATCTCTATAGGTGAACCATTAATCGATATTTTACTGTTCCTTATGAGGGTGCCATCATCGCCTTCGGCTACACTGATCTCTCCGCTTCCTGGACCGAGGGCCACGGGGATTATCTCGTACTCTCCACTCGGTTTAAGAAGTAGGTAGAGGTAGTGATTCCTTCCGCCCGACTGATAGAGGGGTGCGCCAGCACCGCCTGTTATCACGAAGAGCACACCATTAACTAGTTCTTCGGCGAAACCGTGCCAGTGTCCTTGTAGAGCTATTTTTACGTTCCCGTATTTTTCCAGCTTCTTAATTAGCATCGACTTCATTCCCGCTTCCATGTTGTAGTTTACGTCAGGGTAGGCAGGTCTATGGTAAACCAGGACAACATTCCTGGTTGTGTTTAGGGCTTTGTCAAGGAAGGAGCTGAGGTGGCTGTACTCCGTGCTAGTAATCTCAGTAGAGAAAAAGACAAATCGCCACCCAGGAACGCCGTCCCAGAAGTACATGATTGGTGAAACCCACTCGAGCCAGTACCCATGATCTTTGCCTACATCGTGATTTCCCTCAATAACGAGAACGTTCTCAATTCCGGTAACAGAGTCAAGGAAGGCGATTATCTGATCCAGTCTGCCAGAGCCTGTGTGATCGCCTGTACCAATAAGAGCAAACGGGTCAGCCGCCCGCACCTCTCTCAAGAGCTGGTAGTATACTGTGGGGAACTTTGTTGATGATACGTCCTCCGGCCTGTTATCGCCGAATACAGCTATCGGGTACCAAGGCAGGCCCTTAGGTGGGGGCACGTAGACCCCCGGGTAAGCAGCGCTCCACTGCGCCAACGAGGAAGCGGTAAGCACTAATGTAAGGCTTACTAACGCAATTAATGCTCTCCATCTCCTCAATTTGTGTATACCCGCACTCCCTGTCTTGGAGACTTAAAATAATCGTGGTCCCGTTATTTTTGATATAGAACGATTTGCTATAAATTAGTTAATTCCTAAATGACTTACCCGATTATGATATTGATATAAACAAGCAGTATATCTTTTATTATATCTAAAAAGAGTGAGTAAAGTGGGTGAACAACAATGCGTAACGCAAAGGCACTGCTGGCGCTGTTGGTGCTGTCCGCAGCTGCATCGATAGCGTTCGCCAGCGTATTCGTGTACTACCCGGTATCGGTCAGCGTCTCCCCAGTAGCCCCACCAATAGTGTTCGCTGAAGGCAGCAACGCCAACCAGCCGGACTTAGGTGGTAATACCATAACCGTATCCCTAGGCGCTAACCAGACATCGGCATCAATAACAGTTCACCCGACGTACCAGACTACTTACTATAAGAACATACTCGTCATAAATAACACCGACACAGCCAACGCCTACTATATCACAATAAGAGTAAATACCGCTTTACCAGCTGATTACGCTGGTTCGCAGCTCATCATACAGACATCAACAGGCTCTATCACGGTTGACCTTACAGCCACTGGTGACACGCTCATCGGGCAGATACCAGCTGGTGGGGAGTGGACTGTTGACCTAAGCTTTAGTATACCTGAAGGTAATCCGCTGCCTGCACCAGCAACGGCGAGTATACAGCTAATCTACAGCACCAGCGCAGAGACCCCGCCGTAAGGGCGGTAGCGGGGGTGAGGCAGGTGATGAGGAAGAGTTTTTTTCAATAACATCATTCCTTGCACTGGTCGTTGGAGGGCTGATTGCTTCAGCTAATGTATTCGTGTACGCGCCTCTCTCCACCTACACAGTTCCTGTTTCGCCTCCCCTAATACTCCTGGACCCTAATGTGACGGGTGTCGCAGTATCGCTGGGGGCGAACCTATCATCTGCGGAGGCCGTTGTTATTGGGAGTAATTTAGCGGATCTCGTCAAGAACCCGGACTTCTTCTCTTCGGCAGATCAGTGGTATGCATCGCCGGGTAATTACTTGAGCGTTTACTGGGCAGTCGATTCAGTGGGGGGGTCGAGCGGCGGCACCGCGGAGATAGCTGGCCAAGTCCCGGGGTCTTTTTGGACTGTCACAACTGACTCGGCCTTCGTATGGCAGCCAATACGCACGCCGCCAGCTACGATAACGTCAGCAACGATGACCGTGAGGTATAGGTTGGCCACGCTGACCGGTATCGCATCAGCTACCTATGTCTTCGGTGTATGGGATCCGGCTGGTAATGGGGGGTGGGCATGGTACACCACGGGCTCACTATCAACATCAACAACCTACACAGCACAGACGTTCACGGTAAGTAACATAACCGGGGATAAGGACTACTTGGTAGTTGCGGGTATTGTTGTTAGTACATGGTTGACTAACAGCAACGTTGACTACTACATAGACTACCTACAATTAACTATACAGACGGTCGAGTACACATTCTCAAACTCAGTAATTGATCTCAACGTCACGTCAGGCGGCCCGTACTATGCTTGGCTGACGGTTACGGGGCTCAGCACACAGCCAGACCTCAACTGCAACATAACGCTCATGAACTGGACATCCTACAGATCAGAACCAATAATCATTGAGAATGGCTCGCTCATCACGAACAGGACGTCTGAGGTGGAGATCCCGGCACCGCCCAGCGCGCTGTATGTGTCCGGCACCATAGAAGTGTCGATGGTGAAGAACTCAGCCCTCAACTCAACAATCAACCTGATACTGACGTACTGCACGCTCCCAGGCGGTGGCGGTGCATGCGTTAGCTACCCAATAAACCTCACCCTTGACCCACCTCAGGCAACAGAACAAGCACAATATAATCAAGCGCGCACTAGTGATGATGGGGTTGCTGTCACAGCCTTGAAGTGGCTGAGGATTGATACAGATGAGGTTAAGCCGCTCGTCAAGAAAGGCGGTGGTTGACGCCATCACGTACTCCATAGTCATTACACTGTTCCTCCTCTTCTTTGGCAGGTTCCTCGGGCTACCGGTATTCCTTGCCGCTATCGTTTCTCCCTCAATGGAGCCAGCGATTAAGGTAGGCGATATCGTGGCTGTCCAACGAGGTGCGCCATACGGTGTCGGCGACGTGATTATGTGGTGCTCATCGCCATTCTTTTGCGTCGTTCACCGCGTGGTTGAGGTGGGCCGCGGATATGTTGTGACTAAGGGCGACTCAAATCCAGTGCCGGATCTGCCGGTACCTGCGTCCGCTGTGGTGGGGAAGGTCGTGGCGGTGTTTCCTAGGGAGGCGGTTGTGCTCATTGTTTCGCTCGTCGCGATTGCTATTCTGATTAAGAAAGGAGCGGTGATTTTTAGGCCTTCGGACCCTATGTCGCTGATGGTTTACGGCCTGATCGCTTTCATAGGCCTCTCGCTCGCAACCCTGTTCTTCTTCCCTGCCCCATCGGTGTTTGAGGTTGGTGAGTTCCGTAGGCCGAACGTGACGATGAGGTCCGCCACATACGTCAACGGCACGGTTGTTCTCGAATACAATACAGTAGATACGTGGCT
>JALSOP010000017.1 GCA_026986435.1 Desulfurococcales archaeon
TAGGAGGGAGTAGAGAAAAGCACCTATGATATTAGCTGAGACGACGCTGACCCTCACACCCGAACCAGTCTGCCTCGCGGACGGGAGGAACGGAGCAGCGTGACCGCCCCTGAAGCCCCTGTACGCCGCCTCTCTCACCAAGAGCTTAGCGAGGCCCCTAAGACTGACCAACCCTCAAGCACCCCTGGCTAGGGCCTTAACAATTGCCTCCACCTCGGGCGAGTACCCCGTGAGCTTTAGGTAGACATCTTCGAGCTCCTCAGAGCTGAACACCTCCTTCAGCTCCTCAGGCCGGCCCTCAGCCACCACACTGCCCTCAGCGAGCACGACGACCCTGTCGGCCACTACCTCAGCTATCGGGAGGATGTGGGTCGAGAAGAGGACCGGGACGCCCTTACTGGCCATCTCCCTCAACCAGCTCTTAACGGCCCTGGCACTAGCGACGTCGAGACCGGAGAAGACCTCGTCGAGCACCAGCACGCGGGGGTCACGGATCATCACAGCAGCTATCATTGCCTTCCTCCTAGCCCCGTGGCTCAGCTCCCCAACGAGCTTCCCAGCGTGCTCCTCAAGACCCAGGACCTTGAGCACTGCACGGTACCTCTCGGGCGTGAGGTCAACGCCGTAGATGGAGGCGGTGAGGCTGAGGTACTCCCCAAGAGATATCGACTCCCAGATAATGGGGTCCTCAGGCACGTAACCAACTACCTCCCTAGCCCTAACAGGGTCGGCTGACGGGTCGACGCCGTCAACAAGGACCCTGCCATCATCGGGCCTGACGACCCCGACCGTCATCCTGAAAAGCGTCGACTTACCCGACCCGTTTGGGCCGAGGAGAGCGACAACCTCCCCTCCCCCGACGCTGAAAGAGACACCCTTAACGACCTCAGTACCGCCGAAGAACTTCCTCACGCCCTCAAACGTTATGCTACCCAATACCCGCCCCTAAACAAGCGGGGGAGCACACAAAAAACGGCACTGATAATACACTAGTACCTGCCCAATATTCTAACCTAGTCACCCTCAACCTACGGATCTCCTCAACCGATGACCAACCTGCAGATCTGCGTGAAAGCCCCGGCTTCAGGCTCACCCACCTGGTTCCTCGAGTAATTCCTGCATTTCAACCTGCCGCTACACTATCAAGTTATTTCCTCAGGCAAAGATGCCTATGCTTGAGGCAATGAGCTGGCCACGCTATAGCACTGCTTCCTTGACTGGAGATGGGGTTACCTGCGTGCGTGCCGTAGCCTTTATTGGGTTCTGGGTCAGAACTAGTTCTGTGCGAGAACCTTTTTAATGAGATTGGAATAATCACCTAGATCGTTTTCGCGAGTTTCTTTACTGCTCTCTTTAAGGGTCTGTCAGTTATCAAGTAATTATGATCCTTCTTCTGTATCATCCCTGCTCTCAGTAGGTTATTTATTATTCTATGAAGGGTTGACTTACTCACATCCCTGCCTATCCTTTTCTCGAGTTCTTTCATGATCTCCGACCACGTTGCCCCGGTGATGGTGTCTGCTAGTGTTGCGAGGACGTGGATATAGAGGTGCGAGCTGTAGACCTGGGTGAAGGCCTTAAGGTCTCTCTCCCACTGACTTATGGCGTACTCGCTCGCCTTTGAGAGGGCTTTCTCATGGTTAAGGCCCCTGGTTCTTAGAAGGCCGTAATAGGTTATGAAGCCGGGGACGCCGGAGAGTTCCTCGTACGCTGCCTCCAGCTCCTCCTCCGTGTGGGCGATGCCTTTCTCCCTCATGCCCTGTCTGAGAAACTCTACTGCCTCCTCCCTGCCCCACTTAGGTACCTTTATCTCCTCTATGTACCTGGCGAACCCCGGCATCGACGCGTTCGCGGGGGAGATTATCTTCTCTAGGAGCCCGGGCATCGAGCCCGTGAGGATAACTGATATATTGTGGTAGTTGTTATGTATTAGCTGCAGTAGGCCACGATAGTTAATTCCCTTAATGAAGGGCAGTACTTGTGCCTCATCAAATACGAGGACGAACCTCCGGAACTTCCTGCTCAATTCTTGTAGGAGTGTCACTAGGTTGCTCTGAAAGACCTCGGAGGTGATCCTCATCCTCTTCAGCCTGAAGCTCACGACTGCCAGGCTCAGCTGGGCCTCGCTCGAGAGGGAGGACTCATTAAATCCTATCTCGGCGGGTACTAGAGAGCGAAGTGAGACGGCCCTAAGCCCCATGAAGGGGGAGAGGTCGAAGTAGAGGAATCTGTAGCGGTAATGGTTAAGGAGCGTCTTAACAACACTCGTCTTCCCAACCCTCCTGGCACCTAGGACCGCGGCGAAGTAACCCTCCTCAACAGCGGCGCGGAGCCTCTCAACAGCTTTCCTATGGCCCCTGCCGAAAAGGTTCTCGAGTTTCGTAACAGGCCTGTCGCTGAACACAACCAAAGGTTCTCACCCAGAACCAGTTCTGACCCAGAACTAATAAAGACAGCCACAAAGAAGGCTAAAGCAACAAAAGAGAAATGAACAGCTAATTACACCCTAATGACTGTGTCTCACTGAGAATTAACTTAATACAGAGTTCGTGGGTGTAAGAGCAGATCGTGAACCGGGATCGCCGACCATGAACGGATCTCTCAAGCACCCTCCCTGCACCACGCCCTACATAATGGAGGCCGGAGTAGCCAGCCCTGGGCGACGCGCCCAGAAGTTACTCACCTAACACGCCTACTCCGAGGGCTTGCCCAGCATCCCCCGCTTCCGGTGACAAGTAATAACGAGGAGATAAGGTTCATCATAGCCCCGTATCTAGCTTGATGGATAAGCCCAACTAAACGAAAGACGCGAACATAGTCAGTCCCTTAAAAAGTACTTAACAAACGGCCAAGCCGCTAAGATGCGGCTAATCAGGTGCGCTTTCTAAGCAACCACCACCCCACAGCGGCGGCTATGGCCACTGCCCCAGAACCTACCCACAGCGACACGTTCGGCACCCGTGCCAGTGCGTCAACGCCGGGAGCCGTGCCCAGGCCACCATCACTGCTGTAGAGGACTTCTCCCGTTGAGGCATCGACCACCCTAGTATGCCCGCCCAACCCATCAGAGTAACTAACAATGTAAGCAGGAACCAGCCCTTCAGGCAGTAGTGCCCACCCTTTTCTCACGTGCTCGATTGTTACGTTTCTGTTCTTAATGTCTAGTGCTTCGAGGATGTCGTCTTTGGACAGCCTGAACTTATCGCCTCTCGGGACTGGGTGCTTTAGAAGATATGGTGTATTGTCAACGAACGTGAATGCAAGATATCCCGTCCCATTCTCATATATGTGGTCGTGGACTAGGGTACTGACGTATGCCCAGCCACTCGCGCCTAAATAGACGGGCATATTATCTATATATGGCACAATCATTAGGTTGATCTCCTTTGAGGACTTCGACCTGTTGATCAGTTCGGGCCTCAGCCCTGCCTTGCTGATCATGGGCGCAACTTCCTTATTAATGATGCTGACCACGTCCCTGGCCATAGAACGCACCCAGTCGGCTCCCGAGTGATTCCATGGCAGTATATGCGTTGTGATGCTGAATTTTATTATCTCACCTTTCCAGAGATAGGCCGATACCCATACGATCACCCTAGCGCCGATATCAGTAATGTTTTTATCAAACTTCATGTCAAGCTCAGTGACGCTTCCGAAACCCGGGAAGTGGAGGAGGGTGTCCTCTACCTTGAGCCTTACCAATCCGTCACTTATCGCACTTAAGAGGTCGTAGAGTACCGGGTACTTCAACCCTATATAACCTACTACCTTCTCTGCAACCTCATTATCTAATGATGGGTCTATTGTTAAGCTGTAGTCACCAACGTATACAGCGGTGTCTTCGCCGCCAACCGCATAGTATTCCCTAGAGTATGTGTACCTACCTGTGTAGTATACGAGGGCAACATTAATCCCCTTCTCCTGTCCAGCATCAATCAGTGCCTGACCAATTTCCTCTGTCTGAGCGTATTCTAGGGCTTTTGATACGAATTCGAGTATTTGTGTGTCGCCGTATCTAAAGGTGTTGTTGAATCCTAGTATTCCTCTTTGGTTCCAGTAGATTGTGTATAGGTAGAACCGTTTTGAGAGCTTGAATGTGTGGGCCCACGTGAAATTGTATTCGACCGCGTCATCTGGGAACGACCTACAACCTATGAGGACTATCAGGCCCGGCAGCTCACCAACAGGCTTGGACAGCGTTACTAAGTTCACGTCCGACGTATAAACTATTACGTCACCAGGCACAGCCTACCAGGGCGGTATTTGGGTGGAATCGGTTCCGGGGAACGCCCATAAGAACCTATAGGGTATATATTGATCCGCCCCCATATGACCGAACATGATCAGGTTGCTGTTAGCTGGCGTGGAGTTAATAGCGCTGATGACCTCCGACCTGAGCCAGCCCGGGTCGTATGTGGGGTGATTACTTATCTCATACAGAGCATCAAACTTACTCACATACTTACCCTCTAACTGGAGCCCATTAAGCATGTTGTCTATTGAAGTCCTCCAAGCCCAGAAAGAGGGAGTCTCTCCCGGATGCACTATCGGAATCGGAAAAGATGTGTAGATTATTTGGGCCCCTTCCTCGCCCAGAATGCCTTTGTATTGATTGGTTGTCACCGCCGTAGCGGTCTGGGGCAGTATTGAGAACGTTATTATGAGGAGCGCTGCCAGTGTAAGTAGTTTGCCTAGCATTGAGAGTCTGAGAACCATTCTTTTACCTCTCATGTCCCTAAGTATTTTTGCATTAATATTTTTTGTAATTCTAAAACGGCGGAACCATGATTTAACAATAGTTCACCTCACGATAAATACTGCTTCTTCTATTAGAGCGGTTGCGGTAGATGAGGGATACCTCATGACTTCGTGCCCTGGGCCCAGTCTTAGTCCAGTGCACCAGGCCACTTAGGAACGTTGTGGAGTCATCCATTAAAAGGTGGGCTTGAGTGACATCATCCCGATCTCAACCGAGGTGCTCCCACTAGCTTATTCTGGTGACTTCCTCAGGCTTTGCAACAGTTATTGATGCTTTCTTCGTGACTCTCCTCCACCTGACCACCTTTATGTAGAGGACGTAGTCGGGATTCTCCAGGTCTACCGGTCTGTCGACGTACTCTGCTATCTCTTTGACGGCGTCGTACCAGTGGAGCCTTCTCAGGCCCCGCTCGCCTATGTCGTATAGGTGGCCCTCTAGTGTTATCCTGAACTTCGCACCCTCAGGTATTCTTGGGGCGAGTTCCTTCACCGCGTCGACGACCTTGTCTATGAGTGGGTCCGTAACCGCGTCGACTGGTATGGCCTTAATTATGGGTGTTCCGGAGCCTCGGAGGGCTTCCCTCAGCCTCGCCGCGCCCTCGTGGGGGTCACCCCTGTACTTGTATAGGAGTACCGACTGGTACGC
>JALSOP010000018.1 GCA_026986435.1 Desulfurococcales archaeon
CCCAATAATCGAGCAGGTGGTCAGGCAGGCCATACTCAAGGAGGCTGCCAGGGTGAGTGGGTGGGGCATAGACTCGTCGCTCTGCGGTGCTGAGGAGGTCTTCCTGAACAAGATCTACGGCAGGCTAAAAGGGGCGGTGGATAAGGGCCTCTCCAATGAGTTGGCGGGGAGGAAGTTGAGGGAGGTAGCCATGATGCTCCCTAAGGAACTGATCAGCGTCTCGAAGTACCCGGCCCTGGCTGAGAGGGTTTTGATGGCTGTTGAGGGTGAGGAGCCCCCGCTCCTGGTGGAGATGAGGATCTACCCCTCTAGGGGGAGGCTGGACAAGTCCCAGACCACGATAGCCTACTTCTTCATAGCTAAGGGCAGGGTGGGTGCTTACGTAGAGTACTACAGCGAGTCACGGGTGTTCGAGGCGCTGAAGGGGAAGAAGGCGCTTAAGTCGTTCGCCTCAAGGGCCAAGGACGACCTACGGAGCGGGAGGTGTGAGGAGTACGACGCCTACACCTTCGTCACTATGCCGCCGGCTGAGGTGGCCACGAGGACCGTGAGGAAGAGGGCGTAAGAGCCAATAGGTCGCGTAGTAGGGTAAGGCGGTGCAGGAGCGTGAGAGTCCTCGTACTGAGCGACATCCACGCGAACCCCCACGCCCTTAAGGCTGTGATGGAGGACGCCCCCTCCCATGATGAAGTCATTATCCTCGGAGACCTCGTCGACTACGGCCCGAGGCCTGCCGAGGTAATAGATGAGGTAAGGTCTTTTGGGGCGAGGGTCGTCAGGGGTAACCATGACGAGGCGGTGGCGAAGGGGATCGACTGCGGGTGCGGGCCGGCAACCCACCACCTCAGCGTCCTGACAAGGGAGAGGATAAGCTACGGAACCCTCTCCAAAGCGGACATAGCCTGGCTGGACACACTCCCCTACGAACTGCGTCTTGGATGGGGTTTAGCGGTTCACGCGGCCCCATCCAACAGTCTCTACACCTACGTTTACCCCTGGATGAGTAACGAGGAGGTCTGCAGGGAGCTGGTGAGGGGGCCGAGGAGGCTCGCCCTGAGAAGGTGTGAGGGGGTGGAGGGCACGTACCTCCTTGGCCACACCCACCATCAGTTCGTCAGGAGGTTGCCCGGCGGGGCACTAATCATTAACCCTGGCAGCGTTGGCCAGCCAAGGGACTGGGACCCTAGGGCCGCGTACGCTGTCATTGAGCTAGACGGTGATGAGGTGAGGGGGGTCTGCCTGCGGAGGGTGGGCTATGATGTGGGCTCGGTTGTTGAGGATCTCAAGAACTACGTGTCTGGGAGGGAGTTCGAGGAGCTGGCGAGAATATATGTGACGGGCTCCATCGACCACCTGGTAAAGGATTGAGCGGGGATTATCCATAAAAGGTTTTTCGATTACCTCTACACCGCCCCTCTCCTGGCCATGAGGATCAGTGCTATACCGGCTATCGCTGATATTGCCGCTGCTGAGGCGGCTATGAGTGAGTTGCGGGATCCCTCGCCGCTGACGGCCTTCACGTCCTCGATGCCCTTGCTTAGGTCGCTCTTAACGCTGTCCAGCCTCGCCACCACCTCGCCTGACTTGGTGTTGATTAGCTGGTAGATCTTGCCTGACTCCGTCCTTATTACTCCTGACGTGGACTCGTTCACAGCGTTAATTAGGTCGCTCAGCTCGTCTAGCCTGCCTACGAGGAGGTTCCTCGCCTCCGTTAGGTTGGCCGCTATTATGCCGTACTTGGTCTCTATGAGGGCGTATATCTCGCCGGACTTGTCGGTTATCAGGCCAGCTAGGTCGTTCTTCGCCCCGGTTATGTTCGCGACTATGTAGCCCTCGGAGCTGGCTATTGCCGCTATTATCCCTGTCTTGGAGTCGTTTATGAGCCCGGCGAGGTAGCCAACGTAGCCGCTCAGCACGTTCTTCAGCTCGGCCTCCATGCTCGCCAGGCGCTCGTTGATCGTTCCGTTGATCGACTCTAGCATGTCGCGTATCTGGTGGAGGAGATCCCTGTTCTCCTGCGCTACCGAGAGGACGTCGTCCAGCCTCGCCACGATAGTGGTGTTCGCACCCTCTATTAGGGTGATTACCTGCCCTGTCTTGGTGACTATTAGTGCGCTTATGCTGTTCCTTGACTCATTTATTGCGTCCAGTATCTCCTCCTTGCTGGTCGCCACCTGGGCGCTGAGGTTCTCCAGCATCCCGGCGACGGTGCTCATGTTAGCCTGGAGCGACCTGATCAGGTCCTCGATGTTCCTGAACTTATTCCCGAGGTAGTTGTAGAGCTCGCCGTAGACAACGCTTATGTCCTTCGCCGCTAGCTCCTCCCCTCCCTCAGTAACGACCCTTACTGAGTGGGTTCCCTTCCCTATGTAGTACGGTATGTTCAGTATGACGGTCGCCGTGCCGTTCTCGTCCGTCACGAAGAACGACATTATGTTGCCGTCTATGAAGACGTAGTACTTAGTGTGCGGTGAGGCGCCGAGGACCTCGATCGCCACGCTACTGGCCTGCGGGACGGTGGCGGGGACGACGCTCACTGATGTCTTGACCGTGAGCTCTGCAGAGCCGTAGTAGATGCCTCCCCTGACCTCCACTAAGTAAGTGCCTCCCGGCACCTCCGGGACGGTGAAGGTCAGCGACCCCTCGCCGTCGCTGTTGAGGGTTACGTTCCCTACGTGGGCGCCGCTGAAGTACACAGCGACCTCCAGCCCTGCCTCCCCACCGCTTATGCTCACGGTGACCTCGTCACCTACGTGGGCGGTGGAGGGTGACACGCTGACCTCTAGCGGGGTGGTGAGGAGCCACATCACCGAGTTAATTATTATGTTCCATGCGTCCTCGGTGAAGTAGCTCGGGTCATTCCACGATGTCGGGGCCAGGCCCGATAGCAGTACCCACTTCGAACCGCTGGCGAACTCCTTCACGCCCGCGCCGCCGCCCTTCACGCCGACGTCCTGAGCGCCGAGGTTAGCTATTGTTGAGCCGCTGAAGCCGCTGAACCAGGAGTAGTCCGCTGAGCTGTAGTTTATTAGGTAGACCGTCTCCCCAACGCTGTAGCCGCGGAATATTGGGTGGGACTGCGTTATCACGTAGTAGACGTAGCCGTCGCTGTATGAGTCGTCAACGCTTGCTGGGTCGCCGTAGTAGGCGTTGAGCAGCTTTATGCCGTAAGCGTAGTCTCCCCAGCTGTCCATAAATATTGCCCCCTTACCAGTGCTGTTCAGGTAGTCTATGATTTCCGTGAACTGGGCCGGGTCGTCCGGGAACGCGGCGCCGTAGTAGCCGGCGAATATCACTACGTCGTAGCCTCCCGCTAGCACGGCGTCGTGGAGTGACTGCCAGTCACTGAAGTCCTTAACGTAGACCCCGCCTATCCTTGACTCTATGAGGTTCTTCAGGGTGCCGGCGTAGTCATACATAACGGCGACCCATGTCAGCTTCTTCAGCTGTGCATCTATGTGGACCGTGCCGCCCTCCGTTATCGTTACGGTGGTTGCGTACGTGGTGTAGCCCTCCTTGCTTATCGTGACCTGGTACGTCCCGACGGGTAGCCAGTGGCTGAACGAGCCATCACTCCCCGTCTCCAGCGTGAAGGGCGCCCCCTCTATGTATATCTTAGCGCCCGGCAGAGGGTCGCCGTTGTCATCCGTTACCACGCCCTCAAGGTACCCGTACGGCTGCCTCTCCATGTATACGTCGACGTAGGTGTACCCCTTAGCCCCTACCCTGCCCTCGCCTCCGAGGACCTCGGCCCTCGGCTTCTGCCTTAGCGACAGTGGTGAAGCGCCGCTGACGGCTAACGATATGGCGTTCTTAAGGACCGTTAGGGTGTTGTTGGAGTACTGGCCGTCGGCACCGGACTCCAGGTACTGCATCCAGTACGACTCGCCCCATGACCCCATGTAGTACCAGTACAGGCCGGGCGCGGGCGACCAAACAGCGATCCCTATCCCGAACACGTCGTTATAGCTGTCGTTGACCACTGCCAGCGGCACAACGCCTATGTCGTCTGTGAAGTTGTACACCTCGTAGTCAGCGTAGCTACTGCTACCTAGGTCGGCTAGGTAGAACCATGAGAAGCTCCCGTCAGTGCCGTCCCAGGTGACTCCGGAGAATATGGGTAGGCCCGTCATGTTCGTCGGCACATACACCTTCACGTAATCCGAATCCGGCCAATGGTACACCCTGATGTCGGGGGCAGGATACCCAGCTGCCTCTACATCATTGCCGAGCTCGTAGAGGGCCTGCATGGCGTTCGTGCTACTGTATGGGGTGCCGAGGAATATGACCGGTATGCCGGAATCCTTGCTTGCGTTAAGGAACTCTATTAGCTCAGTAGAGTTCGTGTAGCTGCTGCCGTAGAGCACGTGATCCGTTATTATCAGGCTGAACACCTGCCCGTTCCTCAGGTCGTTGAGCACCGCCGTTATGTTGTTGTACTCAATAACTGGGAGGCCGGTTGCCTCTGAGGCTATGGTGGCTATGTGCGGGCTTGTCTTGTAGTGGACGTTCCCGACCACGGCGATGGGTGCGGCCGTCATGGTCAGGCTGAAGTTCAGCTCCTTAACCTCGCCGGGCGAGAGGCTTACTGACTGGGATGACTCAGCGTACCCTGTCGCTGACGCCGTCACGGTGTAGTTCCCTGGCACGAGACTACTGATCTCGTAGTACCCGGACGCGTTCGTTGTGGTGCTCACGCCTGCCTCGACCACTGTGACGTTGGCGTTCGCTATCGGGTCGCCTGTTGATGCATCCGTCACCCAGCCATAGATCGTGGCTAGGTCGGATGTCTTGACGAGGGCGAAGTTAACGAGGACTACCTCGCCCTCGCCCACGTTAACGCCCGTCACCGACTCGTTAACGTACCCGGGGGCTGAGGCGCTTATGTCGTAGGTGCCCGGGGGCACTTCGACCGAGTACCCGCCTGTTGAGTTGGTGTAGGTGACCCAGCTGTGGGTCCCGTTGCTTACGTTAATGACTGCCCCCGCTATCGGGTCCCCGCTTACGTAGTCCGTCACCACACCCGCTATCGTGCCGTTACCGCTCACCACCTCGACGCTCACCGTCTGGTCTTGGTAGCCCCATGCCTGTATGAGGAGGGTGTAGTTGCCTGGGTCGAGGGGTATCCTGAAGTAGCCGTCGCTGCTGACGCTCACGGTCTGGTTGGTCTCCAGGACGGTGACGGTGGCCCACGAGACTGGTGAGTTGTCGACCGCATCATATACGTGGCCCTCAACACCTGTCTTCTTAGCATACTGCTTCGCCTTCATGACTGCCTCGTAGGCGTCGATCCTTCCGTACCCGTACCTAGTGTCCTGGCCTGGGTCGCCCAGGTCAACCGCTGTCTGGTTGAGTATTAGGTAGACGTCCTCCGGCGTG
>JALSOP010000019.1 GCA_026986435.1 Desulfurococcales archaeon
CGGTAGTTGTCCTCGGCGACGGGCACGTCCATCTTGTTGGCTACGATGACTATTGGCTTCGCGACCTCCCTCAGCCTCCTGGTGAACTCCCTCACACCCTCCCTGCCCCAGGACCCGGGCTTCCTCCCCTCGAGCCCGGCGAGCTTGATCGCCTCTATCACGTGCTCCTTCCTTATTGAGAGGCCGGACAACCTCTTCGCTATGGCCTCAACGGCCTTATCGCTTGGCATGGTGTCGAGGCCCCTGCTGAACCTGTCCCACCCGTTCCAAAGGATCTGGAAGAACCACTCGTTCACCTCATCCTCAATGGTGAGGATATCCTCGAGGGGATCGTGGGTTCCGGGCTTCACGGGGTTCCCGTCTTCGTCGGTCGATCCCGACATGTCGACGACGTGGAGGAGTACGTCGGCCTTTCTCAGGTCGTCCAGGAACTTGTTCCCGAGGCCCCTCCCCCTGTGTGCTCCCTTAATCAGGCCGGCCACATCCATGAGCTTCACCGGTATGAATCTCCAGCCCCTGATGCAGAGGGAGTTAACCGGGTCGCACTTAGGGAGCCCTAGCTCTACGTGCGGGCACCTCTTCCGGACGTAGGCTATCCCTATGTTCGGCTCTATGGTGACGAAGGGCCTGTTCTCTATCTCGACGCTGAGCTCGGTCGCGGCGGCGAAGAATGTTGACTTGCCGACGTTGGTCTTCCCAATCACGCCTACGAGTGGTGTGGGCATCGTTACCACCTACTAACTGCCTCCATAAGGGAGTGGGTAGGCTTATAACCCCTCTCTGATAGGTAGGGTAGGTCAGAGAGGGGTAGACCATGGCGAAGTCCATGTACCACTACATAGCCGAGGCGTGGAAGCGGCCCTACGATGGTGAGATGAAGGAGATAATGAAGCAGAGACTAATAGAGTGGAGGCACGGCCCCGCTGTCGTCAGGGTTGAGAAGCCGACGAGGCTCGACAGGGCGAGGGAGATAGGGTACAAAGCGAAGCTGGGCTTCGTCGTTGTGAGGGTCAGGGTTAGGAAGGGCGGTATGAGGAAGCAGAGGCCGAACAAGGGCAGGAGACCTAAGAGGATGGGCGTCTACGGCTTCGCACCCGCTAAGTCGATCCAGGTCATAGCTGAGGAGAGGGCGGCGAGGAAGTACCCGAACCTCGAGGTCCTCGGCTCATACTACGTTGGTGAGGACGGGCTCTACAAATACTACGAGGTCATACTCGTCGACCCGCATCACCCAGCCATAAAGAGTGACAAGGACATTAACTGGATAACCGAGCCCCAGCACAGAGGCAGGGTATTCCGCGGGAAGACCATGGCAGGGAGGAGGATGAGGGGCCTCCTCAAGTCAAGGGGCCTGCGCGGCACCCACAAGTGGAAATGGAAGAAGAAGGCCAAGGAGAGGGCGCTGAAGAAGAGGCACGAAGCGTCCCGCGGCGCCCACCTCATAGTCGATAAGGAGACCGCGAAAGAGCTCGGCATAGAGAAGTGAGCCCCTTGCGTGAAGCGAGGGGCAAGCCCCGCTTCAAGGTTGAGCGCATTTCTTACAGGGTCATAGCCCACGCCACAGAGGACCTCGAGAAGGTTGGTGAGGCCTTACTCAACGCAATACCGCCTTCGATCAGGGAGAGGGTCGAGATAGACGCCGTGAAGACGAAGGGTTACTACGGCAACGAGATAGTTATACTTTCCCTGACGCTTAAGAAAAAGAAGGCGAGAGAGGCCCTCGAGTGGGTCATCTGCTCCCTACCGCCGGGTGATAGGGAGTTCCTCATAAACACCCTAGGGCTGAGGGCCGACGCTAGATCCTCACATCTCCACATAAGACTAGACAAGCAGGAGGCCTACGTGGGTAGGCTACGCCTCAACGAGGGGAGCGACGTGATCAAGGTTGAGGCAACCGTAGTTGGTGTTATGAGCCAGGAAGATATGGAGCGGTTCCTCAGGGAAGTGATAGCGGCGTGCAGGCAGCAGAGTTAGCCTACGTTCTCCGGGAAGGGGCGGAGCTAAGGGAAGTGGCCGAGGCGGCCGAGGCCACAGGGCATGCCTCGGTAGCAGTGGAGGGGCTTCGAGAACCCCTCACGATCAGCGGCATCGAGCTTGTCCCGAGACTGACCACGAGAGACCTCAGCATGCTGAGGAGGTTCAAGGGATTGAGGGCGTACCCTGTGGAGAAGGCTGAGGACCTAAGGAGCTACCCCAGGCTGAGGAGGTACGCGCACATCATCACAATGACAGGTAATGCCCTGAGGAGACTTGGCCCGAGAGAGGTTGAGCGGCTGAGTAACCTCGGCCTCCCAGTGGAGGTCCAGGTCAATACCGTGCTAGAGGCCCTCGCCTCAGGGCTGTGGCTGAGGGGGCTGAGGGCCCTATTAACAGCCGCCCTAACCGATCGAGTGAAGCTCGCTACCTCCTCCGGGGCCTTCAGGCCGCAACTGATTAGGCCCGTCGAGGTGAAAAGGGCCTTTCTGGAGGTGTTTGGGCTAACCCAATCACACACGTTCGAGGCCGTAATTACTGTACCGGCCAATGTACTGGGCAAGGTGGTGAGGAGTTGACGACCGAGTACGCAGTGTTCCTGGCAGTGGCGGCGCTAGCTACCTCAACAGCCGCGCTCATCTACGTTGTTAGGCTGCGCAGGCAGCTCACCACGGTACTCAAGGCCCTCGACTCCAAGGCATTGAGAAGGTACCTGAGAGTGGTTGAGGCCAGGCAGAGAGGGAGGGATAGGAAGAGGTTCATCGTGTTCAAACTGCTCGCTGGTAGGGGGCTGAGTAAGGCTGAGGTGGAGGAACTGATCAAGAAGTCATTCAAGCAGCTCTTCGGAACGACGGCACTAGCGATTGCTGGGGTCTCGCTAGCGCATTACGACCCAGAGAGGGGTGCTGGGGTAGTCAGGGTTAGGGCGACGCACAAGAACCACGCGATAGTGGCTCTCGCGGCTGTGGACGTAATCACGAGAGGGGAGGTCGTGATCCAGCCGACCAGGACCACCGGCACCCTGAGGAAGGCGATGAGGTACGCGGAGGAGGCCTAGCTCAACCCTCCACAAGTTCCAGGCGGAGGTACTCCATATCACCCACGCGCAGGTCCGCCCTCCTACACACCCTCCGAACCTCTTCGGGAGACGTTATCACCTTACCTCCCTTCGCTAATATCTCCTCCCTCACGTCTTTGTCGAAGACCTCAAGCGACACGTCCCTCACGTGGCGGCAGAGCGAGATAGGGGCTATGTGGTGCCTGCTCACGGGCTGCTGAATCATCTCCTCCCTGCAGGCGTATACCCTGACCCTCACCTCTCGCCAGCCTCCTTGACCTCTTTCCTTACCTTCTTCTTGAGGAGGCCCACGAGTACCGCTAGTCCGTAGATTATTGCTTCGGGCCTGGCGGGGCATCCGGGCACGTAGACGACTCTATCGATAACGACGCCGTTCTCCTCCAGTATCTTCTTGAGTCTGGGGAACCCTCCGATGACTGAGTAGGAGTCGTGCCATATGCCCCCGCTGACGGCGCAGGCACCTATCGCTAGTACGAGCCTCGGTCTCGGCATCGCCCTGAGAGCGTTCACCACCTTTGGCAGGGTTTCCCTCGTTATGGGCCCCGTCAATAGGGCGACGTCGGCATGCCTCGGTGAAGCGACGAGCTTCACACCGAACCTCTCAGCGTCCATGAAGGGGGCGAGGACATCGAGTATCTCTATGTCGCAGGCGTTGCAGGAGCCCGTGTTCAGGTGGAACACCCATATTGACCTTTTGAGCGCCCTGGGGGTCCTCACCCTCACCCACCCTTACACCTGATCATCTTCTTGACTCCGACCTTCCTCCTACATTCCGGGCACACCATCATGTAGGTCGGTACCCCGCCCTTAGCACACTTCTCGCACACGTACCTCCCCAGGGGCTGGGGCACAAAGTGTTTACCGCAGATCGGGCACTTGACCTTCCTATGGATCACGACCTGCTCTAGGTCCTCGAGCTCCTCCGTAGCGAGTTCGAATTCCTTCGTAACCTTTATTGCGCCCGTCGGGCAGACGTCGGCGCACCTCCCGCAGAATATGCAGCGTCCGGCGAAGTACACTAACTCCCTGACATCCATCGACTCCCTAATCGTTAGGGCATTAGATGGGCATGCCTTGACGCATGCACCGCACCCCCAGCAGATGCTCGCATCTATCTCTATCTTCCCCCTGAACTCCTCGGTTAAGAGCGGTGAATCATAGGGGTACTTCCTGGTTACGACACCGGCCTCCTTTGCCACGGTTATTAGCTTGAGTATGGGCTTAACCAAGGCTCACCACCTTGACTTGAGGTCTTGTCACGAGCACGGACCTCTTGCCCGTGCGAACATCTATTACGAGCATCCTGTCCGTGCAGGAGAAACACGGGTCTATGGAGGCTATTGTTATGGGGGCGTCAGCGAGTTCCTGTCCTCTCAGCATGGGCCGGAGGGCGGGGATGTTGGCGTAGGTCGGGGCCCTCACCCTCCACCTGTAAGGTCTACCTACCCCCGTGATTAGAAGGTGAGTATCCTCACCCCTTGGGGCCTCGACAGAGGTGACAGCGTATCTCCCCGGCTCTATGTCCCACTCTTCATTCAGCACCTCCCCGGGCGGCATCCTGTCGAGCAGTTGCTTAATTATCTCTATGCTCTCGAAGATCTCCTCCACACGCACTAGGGTCCTGGATAGGTTGTCGCCCTCGCTGTATACGGGGACCTTGAAGCTCACGTCCTTGTATGCCAGGTACGGGTAGTCTTTCCTCACATCCCTGTTAAGGCCTGACGCCCTCGCGACCGGGCCGACGACCGAGAGCGCGGCGGCATCGCTCTTCCTCAGCACGCCAGTCCCCTCGAGCCTCTTCCTCACCTGCGGCACGGACACTATCATGTCCGCTACCTTCTTAGTCCCCTTAGCGACCTCCTCAAGCACCTTCAGTATCTTCGGCACCTTCTCCGGCGTTATGTCCTTCCTAACCCCGCCAACGAGGTTCATGCCGTACGTCTTTCTCGAGCCTGTGAGGTACTCCGCCAGTATCATCGTCTTCTCCCTTACCCTCCACGCATGCATGAAGCCGGCGTCGTACCCTAGGAGGTGGGCAGCGACACCAAGCCAGAGGAGGTGGCTGTGCAGCCTCTCGACCTCGAGGAGCAGCGCCCTAATGTACTCGGCCCTCTCCGGTACCTCGACCTTCCCAGCCCTCTCAACGGCCATCACGTAAGCGCATGAGTGCACGAATCCGCATATACCGCATATCCTCTCCGCAAGGAATGTGACCTTGTTGTAGTCGAACCTGGGCGACTCAGCCAGCTTCTCTATGCCCCTATGCACGTGGAAGCCCCTGTACCTGACGTCGACGACCTCCTCACCCTCGACGTAGAGCTCGAAGTACTCGGGCTCGTGCAGGGCGGGGTGATAGGGCCCGACAGGGACGCCGGAGGGGTACATGCCCACCTCCGCGGGCTTCGTCTCCTCAGCCCTCGGTGGGCGGTAACCGTAGGGCACGTCCTTCCTCAAGGGCTTGACCTCCTCCGGCCAATCATCGGGTAGAACAAGCCTCTGCGTGAGCCTCCCCCTCGGATCTATGCCGAGCAGGTCCCGGAACTCGAGCTCGCACCAGTCAGCAGCCGGGACCTCCCTAACGATGCTCGGGACCCACGGGTAGTCTTTCTCAGGTATCCTCACATAGACGACTACGTCGAGGCCCTCCTCGTCGATGCCGAAGATGTGGTGTACGGCGTACCCGCCCCAGAGGGGTCTCTCATCGACGCCTGCGCATGTCTTGAAGAAAGCACCTATCTCCTTATAGAGCCCCCTCGCGACCTCGACGAGGTTCTCTCGCTTGACGTCCAGCATTATGGTCCTCCCCCTATCTATCCACAACCACTCCCGGATCAGGCTCTCTATGGGCCTCAGCCTCTCCGGCAACGGATCTTTATGTTGGTTCAAACCTCATACCCCAAACAATAGTAGTGTATAAGCTAGTAAAGTTAATGGTATATATAAACTAATCAAGGTCTTAACCGCGACCCCCACCCTAGACCTCCCCAGGGAGGCGGCGATTAAAGCGTGGATTACCCACACGGCAATGGTCAGCCCCAAGAGGAGGCCGAACCCTGGCAGGCCGTAGACGCCGGAGTACCTCATTATGGGAAGGGCTATGGCTGTCGCAGTAACAGCCGCCGCAAGGAACCTCTTGAGCAACACGGAAATAATCCCGAAGGCCAGCAGGGGCCCGCTGAGCTCAATGAGCACCCCCGAGGCAAGCTCCGGCTCCGCCTCACCAAGGTCGAAAGGTATTCTGGCACTCGACACGTAAAGACATAGCGAGAGGAGCGCGAAGGATACGATGTAGGGGATAGGCCTGAAGTCGCCGTAGTACGCGGCGCCAGAGAAGGAGAGGACGCCAGTCGAGAGCGCCACCGCTGTCAGCCCGAGGACGTAGGCTACCTCGTTAACGGATACCAGGACGAACTCCCTGAAACCTCCTATGACTGCGTACACGTTCCCAGACGAGACAGCGATCAGTATGAAGGATGCGTGGGCGGCTGCCGAGAACATTATGAGGTAGAGAAGGTCGAGCGGTGCGAAGGGGGACGGCATCCCGGGAGGCAGGGAAGAGAGGGCGAGCAGTGCGGAGGCGGCTGTCATGGATAGCGGTACTATTACGGCGGCACCACCCTCAGACACAACTATCTCCTTCCTCAGCAACTTAGCGATGTCGTACCACGTCTGCAGTATCGTCGGGGGCCCTATCCTCGAGTGAAGCCTGGCCCTAAGCTTCCTATCCACAGTATCGAGTATCGGGGCTATCGCCACGGCCACGCCGAGGAGGGCAAGTGAGAGGGCGAGGTTAATGAAGGACATACGCTGTCACCGCCACAACCAGTGTCAAGGCGGTCAGGAGGAGTCCCATGTACAGCGATGATATCCCCATCGATTCCTC
Source organism: Desulfurococcales archaeon (assembly GCA_026986435.1). GTDB lineage: Archaea > Thermoproteota > Thermoprotei_A > Sulfolobales > NBVN01 > WAOK01. The sequence goes on from JALSOP010000019.1 coordinate 6,936, forward strand.
TATCGATGCCTGACTCTCACCCAACCCATGGGCCACTGATCTAGCGGCCTTAACGAAGGACGCCTCCACCCTCGACCCAAGCCTCCTAAAGAACACCAGCTCCCCTATCACCTTACCCCAGGAACTCTCGCTGGACTCAAGGCTCATCAGCCTGCGCACGTACCTCACGATCCTCTCAACTATGTTCGATCTGACGTGGCTCAAGCCGCACCACCGACCCACGGAGCCTCTCTTCTGGCCCGGGACTCCATGAAGTAGAGGCCGGTGAGGGAGACAGCCAGGATGAGGGCCGTTATGGATAGTATGATCGAGTACTGCGCGCCTATCACGACGCCCGTCGGGGAGATGAAGTCCATGATCATGGGGAACACAAGGGAGAGGGAGGCAGCCAGGGCCTCGCCAGCCAGCATGTACTTCATCGCTATACCTATGATCACCCTCCTCTCCGTCTTAGTAGAGCCCCAGTGGGCAAGGAGGTACCTTGCACCGTAGCCGAGGGAAAGCGCGGCGCCTATCGCTATCACCGCGAGGATAAGGGCGCCGTAGTTGCTGACGAGCACCGACTCCAGACCTCCCAGGAATAACCATAGCTTCGCGAGGAAACCTATCGTCGGCGGCACGCCCATGAGCGACATGACAGCTAAAAGAGCTAGCACTGAGGCCTCTGGGAGTGCCTTACTCACCCAGCCAAGCCTCTCAAGGAGCCTGGTACCGGCGACGACCTCCACCGTACCAGCGTCGAGGAAGAGGGTTGCCTTGTAGGCGGCGTGCGCAGCGATCAGGTAGTAGGCAGCGAAGAGGAACCACCTGATCCCCAGGAGCTGGTAGGAGGCTAGGCTCATCACGATTAGAGATGTGTACACCATCGTGCTGTACGCCAGCAACCTCTTGATGTCGGACTGGGCAAGCGCCTGCATGCCGGCGTATACGATGGTCGCGGCTGGCAGGATAACCAGCATGAGGATCATTGCTGCAGTGTCCAGTGCCCCCATGCTCATGACGATGATGACGCCGAACACCCCCATCTTAACCATGAGGCCGCTTAGGAGCGCCGAGCCCGGGGCAGGCGCTATGGAGTGCGCCTCCGGCAACCAGAAGTGGAGGGGCACTATAGCCGACTTAGCCAGGAACCCTATGGTTGCCAGCACAGTGACCAATGGCGTTGAGAGTATCGGCACGTTCAGCACGTTGATGGGTGTGGAGAAGGCGTTGTTGAGGCCAACCACGGCGAGCAAGGTCATGAGGGTCAGGTCAGCGGGTATCATAGACACGACAAGGTACCTGAGCCCGGCGACCCAGGACCTCCTGAGCCCCTCGGCCATGTACTCGTAGATGATGACTATGAATCCTATCATCTCGGCAAGTATCCAGAGCACGACGAACTCCAGGAGGTACCTCGACGCGAAGACAAGGATCATCGAGACACCGAACGCGTCTATGAAGATGGAAAGGCCTGAGGAGTGGAACCTCCTAGGCCCGTAACCAGTGACGTAGATCGAGGCAGCTATACAAATGAGTGACGCCACTACCAAGAAGAAAGGTGACTGGGGCAGGAACACCAGCCCCAGCGGGTTATACCCGATGAGGTAGGCAGCCGGAACGAAGAGGACTATGGCGTAGCCGATAACCTTAATCGCTGTCCCAGCCCCCGAGTACCTCGTGCTCAGCACTGACCCGAGTAGTACGACACCAGAAAAAACCGCTTCCCAGACATACCTGGCTGAGTCCATTAACTCTACCCCCAGGTCAGCCCTGGGGAAGCCCCAGGAGATTGGCTAGAGCCCTCTTCTTCATCTCCTGCGCCAGCTCCTGCGGCGACCCGTACAGTATTGCCTCAGCAGGGCACATCGCTACACAGCCGGGCATTGATGCGCCTCCAGCTATCAGGTCCCTGCAGAGGTCGCACTTGAGCGAGGTACCGTTCATTGGGTGCACCTCAGGCACGCCGAACGGGCACGCGTAGAGGCACGCCATGCACCCAATGCACTTCGACTCCTCGACGTACACAGCACCCTTCTCATCCCTCCTCATAGCGCCGGTGGGGCACGCCTCAACACAGGGAGCCCTGTAGCAGTGGAGACACGAGATCGGCTTGAGGAGGCCTGACGTAACCTCGATTACCCTTATCCTCGGCAGGTTATCGTCGTGTATGAACTTGCATACCTCCTCACACGTGCCGCATCCCATGCACCTAGCGTAATCTATGATCCTGGCGTAGGGGCCGTAATTATTTGGTGACGCCAACCATCACACCCCCTTCTTTATCCGTATTGTACTCGGGTGATGAGGTTTTAAACATAATTTGTCCATGTTTAAAGCGTTAGAATCAACCATCACCCAATCACCTCGGATAATGCATTAACATACTCATTTACACTTCCGACAACCGACCCCGACACATGATCGAGGACGGACTTGACCTCAGGGAACAGCACGCCAAGGGCGAAAGAGAGCACTATCAGCACGACAATGATTGTGCACGGTAGCGCAGGGCCCAGCCTACTGCCCTCGCCGCTGCTTGATAGAGCGGCCCTAGCAAGCTTCACATATCCCATGAGCGAGATAGCGGTGGACACCAACAACATCACCGCACCGAAGACAAGGCCGGAGTCGAGGAGGGAGATGAATACGAGTAGCTTGCTGAAGAACCCCATGAAGGGCGGTATCCCGAACAGCGTTAGGACACCTACGATCACACCCGCGGTGGCGACCAGCGACGGCGCTCTGCCAACACTCGACAGCTTATCCAAGTCCCTTGACCCGGCGGCAGCTATTAGGACACCGAACGAGAGGAAGAGCAGTGCCTCACCGACGACGTTCGTGAGGATGTGGTAGAGGCTGGCGGTGAGGGCGGATGCAGCGGCGCCTGCCCCAAGGCCGGCCGCGGCTATTGCCATATAGATTATGCCTACGTGTGATATGGTGCTGTATGCCAGCACACGCTTGACATCCCTCTGAATGTTCATCAGGAGCGCCCCCACGAGGGCGGAGCCGATGCCGAGGGCGAAGAGGACAGCGAATATCACGGTCCTGGCTCCGACCCTCTCGAGCACGGAGCCTGAGCCGAAGATAGTGAACAGGAGCCTAATCACGGCGTAGACGCCGACGGCGTCAACAGCTGAGGCGAACGCCGCCGAGACAGGTGTTGGTGCCTCGGCGTTGGCGTCGGGCAACCAGAAGTGGTTCGGGAACAGGCCTGACTTGAATGTGAAGACCCAGAGCGAGAGCGCTATCGCCACCGTAGAAGCCAGGGCCACCTCGCCGTAGTCCCCGCCGCTGAAGGCCTGCAGGGACTGGTCCACGAGCCCCCTAGCCTTCACGGCCACGTCGGCCATGTTAACGGTTCCGAAGGAACCGTAAACGAAGACAACGGCTATGAAGTAGAGCGTGGTAGCGGCGGCGCCGACGAAAGCATACCTAGCCGAAGCGGCAACGGACCTCCTGCTCGACCTGAAGTAGGAGACGAGGCCGTAGGCCGAGACAGCGAGTACCTCGACCATGACGAAGAGGTTGAAGAGATCACTGGTCATCACGCAGCCCAGAGACCCGGCCTCGAGCAGTAGGAAGAGCGTGTAATACCATGGGCCAGCCGAGAACCTCCTCATGTACCACGCACTGTAGGCAACGGTCAAGAAGATCACCATGGCTATGACCGAGGCAAAGATCGCTGAGAGTCCATCGATGACGTAGACAATGCCTAAGGGAGGGGGCCACCCGCCGAACCAGTACGACACCGGCCCGGAGAGAAGCACGTGCTTCGTCATCCCGACGATAAGGGCAAGGACCGCGCCAGTGACGACCGACGCGTAAGCGCCCCAGAAGGACCTGCTCTTAATGGCTAGTGAGAGCGGGGGTATGGCGAAACCGGCCGCCGCCAGGATCAAGGGGGACGCAGCCGCTGCTTCAAGCCACCACGAGTCCATCACCCGAACACCTCCTTGGCATATGATTCGAAAACCTTCGAGACCCTCTCTCTCACCTCCTCGGGCTCGACCACGCGGGCGTCTACCCAGTGCACGAGGAGCCACCCATCACCAACATCTACGGTGACTGTGCCGGGCGTGTTGGTTATGGAGTTAGCTATGAGAGTAACCCCGAGCGCTGACTTAACCTCCTTCACAGGGACCTTAACGAAGGCGGGCCTCATGGGGAGGAGCGGGTGATATATCCTCCTAACCAGGTCGGCATGCGCCCGCACCTCATCAATGAAAACGTACCTCACCCCGAACCGGGTCAGTTTCAGGAAGCCTCTCACACCCCTTAGGCCGCCGTGCCTCTTGACTAGGGGGGTAGTCAGGGCTGAGACAAGCACAGACGTCAGGGCGCCAGTGACTATGTCATACCCCGATACCGAGCCACTGAACACTATGTAGACCAGGAACGAGAGGGCCCATATGGCTAGGTACGCGACGATCATGGTACTCACCCACTCACCACCATCTCCACGGTTCCGTGGGTTCTGTGGTAGTGAAGGATTATCGACGCGAGGAAGATCGTGACGGCCAGACCTATCACCACGGCCGTCAGGACGAGTGCCTGTGGGAATGGGTCAACAGACTTCTGCACCAGTTCCTGCACGGCCGCGTAGCCGCCGCTTATGTTAGTGAGCACCGGGGGCACCGGGGATTCTTCGGGCGAGGGCCACGCCCTGTAACCGATCACTATCGCGAAGGCGTTGGCGGTGTCTGAGAGTATGGTCATGGATATGAGCTTCTTCACTAGGTTCGGCTTCGAGAACACGCCGTAGAGGGCTATCGCCGTGTTGGCGAAGAGTGAGAACAGCACTATCAGTGAGAGACTGGCCTCAAACTCGCTCATGTTCCTCACCCCTCACTGCCTCCTCAACCACCTCATGCGGCGAGAGGAGGAGCATGATCGTTAAGGTGAGCCCGGCGGCCACGGCCAGCGACTCGAAGAGGTTATAGAAGAGTAGGGAGCCGCTGGTTAAGGCACCGCCTATGTACGCGGGGTAGCTGAACTGGGAGAGCTCCTTCGCCTGGTTTTGGAACACGACACCGCCTAGGATCAGGGGGATGAGCGCGACAGCGGCTATGCCGAGGAGGCCGGCTGACCTGAGCATCAGTGCCCTCTCCTTGCTGAGCCCGCTGACGAGGTACCCCAGAGAGAATGTCACGAGTATGACCAGCGCTACGACGGCGGCGGTCGCACCGCCTTGGAAACCGCCTCCGGGGGTTAGGTGGCCGTGCAGGGCGATGGCCGCGGCGACAGCCAGGATCATCGGCGCCGTCACGGCAGCTGCTGACCTAGCTATTATGCTGAGGCCCTCACCGATCCTCGCCGATGGCTTGATTCCGCGGAAGAGCGTGACCGTGCCTATTATGGCGCCGAACAGCACCGTTGTCTCGAAGAATGTGTCGACACCCCTGAAGTCCCACACGATGGAGGTGACCGCCTCCGGCGACATCGCGGTCAGTGTCCTGTTCCATGGGGCGTAAGCGAGCGTGACGTAAGCTCTTGCCAGGGAGCGGATATTCTCTAATGGCACTGCCGTACCCAGCGCCCCGTAAGCCACTGCGAATGACAGCGAGACCACGACTAGGGCTATGGATGCCGCTATGAGGTACCTACTCGCCACCCTCACCACCCTCGAACCTGCCAACCCTCTTTATGAGGGCCAGCACGACCGCCGGGTAGATCCCGACGGCGACCGGCACGTAAACAAGCACTATGTCCGGGGCCATGAGTACCAGGAATATTATGGCGTAGGCGGTGCTCTGGAGCGCCGAGAAGATGAGGGCCCTAAGGAGGTCCCGGTCACTCACAGCCAAGTAAGTAGCTATAACGGACAGAACAGCTGAGAGCGCGGCTAGCCCTAGCGCCACGTTAACGGGCTCGATCAACGCTCGTCGCCCTCCTCTCCGGCATCGTAGGTGCAAGGTTCCTTAGGTGCTGTGCCGGATCTGTAGGCGGCGCGGGCCAGGACGTGGGTGCCTGCAGGGGCGACTATTAGTATTATTAGTGCGGCGATAGCGGATGCCCCGGCCATGAACCAGCGGTACTCGCCTAGGGCAGGCTCTGAAGCAGCATAGATTGATACCCCGAGCATCGGGAGCACAGAGCCCCCGATAGCGCCGACAGTGGCGGCGTGGAGCCTGGTGAAGAAGTTGGGGAACCTGAGCATGCCTATCGAGCCTGTAAGGTCGTAGAAGGCCCCGACCAGTACTATGGCGGCGCCGACGAATCTCCCGATGAGGTATGGGTCAATCACCAAGCTCCCTCCCCTCCAGGTACTTAGCTACGTAGAGGTCTAGGGCATACACCCAGAGCGATAGGACGATGGCTGAGGGAACGAGTAGCGGGGACCTCAGGAGGAGCCCTATCACCGCTATTAGGGCGGCGAGGTCGTAGGTCAATGCATCCACTGCCAGTATTCGGTCTGGTATCGTGGGCCCCTTAACGACCCTGACGGTGTAAAGCGTCAGTGCGACTATGTAGACAATCACTGACGCCGCCACCAGGGTCTCCGGCGTCACCATCTAAGTACCCATGAATCTTTAGTGGCGAGATTAAAAGTTAGGTTTCTTCATGTGGCCCAGTAGGTGACTGCGTCGAGCACGCCCGGGGTTATGACCTCGGCCTGCTTACCCCTCCAGTGCTTGTCCTTCTTTATCACGTTGATGACACCGTTCCTCAGCGCCTCGATCGCCGCTGGCTCGCCGTGATTCAGTATTATCCTCCTGGGCTTCGGATAAATCAGGCGCACGAAATTGAGGAGCTCCCTCCTGTCGGAGTGGCCTGAGAACCCCTCTATGGAGTGCACCTCCATCTCGATCTTGAGGGGCTCGACCCTGTCACCTCTTGGTATGTTTATGATGGGCTTCGTCCCGGCAGACCTTGCCCTGGTTGCGGCGTCCAGCACTTTCCTACCCAGCGTGCCCTCGACCTGGTAGTTCACGAATATGAGCGTGTTCTTCGGATCGTTTGAGAGCAAGTAGAAGTACTCCACCGCGGGTCCGCCGGTGAGCATGCCGGATGTCGCCATTATTATGACTGGCTCTGTCGTGTCTATCGCCTCCTCCCTTGTCGACCTGCTGTCGACGATTCTTATGGAGGGGTGCATGAACGGGTTCTCGCCTCTGTATATCATCTCCCTCACCTCCCTAGAGAGGTACTCGGGGTAAGCGGTGTGGATGGCCGTTACCTCGTTGATCATGCCCTCGACGTATACGGGTACCTCCGGCAGCTCGCCCGACCTCATGTAGTGGACGAGTATTAGCATAACCTCCTGAGCCCTTCCGACGGCCAGGGTAGGGATCAGCACCTTCCCTCCGCGCTCTATGGTCTTCTTGATGAGTTCGATGAAGCGCCGCTCCTCATCCTCTCTGTTGTTCACTTCCTTGTTTCCGTAGGTTGACTCCATGATCAAAGTGTCGGCCCTCGGGAACCTGAACTCGGCCCTGTTGAGTAGCCTGGTTGTCCCGAACTTGAAGTCGCCGGTGTAGACAATGTTGTGCATCCCATCACCTATGTGGAGGTGGGCCATAGCCGAGCCGAGTATGTGGCCTGCCTCGTAGAACGTGAGCCTGATGTCCGAGGTTATGTCCGTAGTTACGTGGTACCTGAGCGGGATCGTGTGGAGGAGCGCCTTACGTATGTGGTAGTAGTCGTAGGGGAACGGCTTACCCTCCCTACCAGCTATCTGGAGCAGGTCTATCTGGAGCAGTACCATCAGGTCCCTCGTAGCCTGCGTGGCGTAGACGGGGCCGTCGAACCCGTACTTGAAGAGGTACGGTATGAGTCCGCAGTGGTCGAGGTGGGCATGGGTGACCACCACGGCGTCGAGTTCGTCAGGCCTTATGCCTATGACGTCGAGCCTGGGAGCGGCCTTGGAGGGGGTGGGGGCGCCTGCGTTGAACCCGAAGTCCAGGAGTACCTTCGACTCAGCTGTCTCCACTAGTATCGCCGACCTACCCACCTCCCTAAACCCGCCCAGAGCGGTTATCCTCACGAAGTCGTCCTTGAAGAGGACGACCCTGTGTATCCTCTCCCCGACCCTCCGAAGGAACTTCTTCCTGTAGTCCGACTTGCTTATTAGGTACCTTAGCTCGCCCTCAAGTATCTCCGACCTGAGCGGCGGCTTCCTTACCACAACGGGGCGCCAGCCTGTCTCGCGGAATATATATTTGTAGAGGGCCCTGTCATCGGCCAGGAATATCGTTGGCTGGGACGTCTTAATGACGACCTCCCCAAGGACGTCATCAAAGACGAGATCCTCTTCCGGGTTCCCTATTGCCTTCGGCGCGCTCTGAAGCAAGATCTCCGCTATCCTCTTCCTCGCCTCGGCCTCAGGAAGCCTGTAGTCCTCGTCTATCCTCAGCACGATTCTCTTTTTGATGGTCTTGGCCAGCTTCCTTATGATGTCGTCCGATGTGACAGCGAAGTCCCTGTCCTTAACGTACACCGCTATCTCCGGGCCCTCGAACTCGATCTTCGTTATGACCGTGGACGGCAGGTTCTCGTAGATGGCCTTCAGTATCATTAAGCGCACAGGATCATGCATGACAGCTGCTCTCGCCAACACTACTCACCTTACCTTTGAGTGATTACCGAAGATGTGCCTGGGAAACAAGCCTGGCTCACAGGGCCGGGTGCAGGGCGGGCCTCGTCTCTATAGTAATGCCTTCGGCAGTAATAACGGCTATATCGACAGCTTCTCCACTGAAGGCGTCCCTGGCTATCGACGCCGATACCGCCCTCTGGAGGAGTTCCTTAGCTTCCTCGATGCTCATGTCCGGCCTGTACCCCTGCTCCAGCACAGCTATGGCCATGTATGAGCCCGAGCCCGTCACAGCATACTTTTCCTCTATGTGATCGCCGAACCACTCAACTTGATAGAGTTGCGGTCCTGTCTCATCAACACCGCCTACGAGCATCTGCACTATGAAGGGGAAGTACTTGTAAGTGTTTAGTAGGAGCCCCAGATAGGAGGCTAGGGCCTTCACGCTTATCGGGGCACCGTGGCTTATCCTGTACTGCTTCGCGACGTTCCTCAGGAGGGATGCAAGCATCTGGTTATCGGCTACTAGGCCCGCCGTAGTGACCGCTATGTGATCGTCGACCACGAGGATCTTCTTCACTCTCTTGTGTGCTATGTAAGTTCCGGCTGTGGCCCTCTTGTCCGCGGCCAGCACCACCGCGTCCTTCAGCACCACACCCGCGGTTGTTGTCCCTGTAGTTAGTGCCTTCATGGATCTCACGCCCAGAACACCCTTAATGCCGTGTAAGAATCCGTGAACCCTTATTAAAGATGTTCCGACACGCATAACCAGGCGCGAGGCCATGGATTCGAAGCATGTGATCGACCTGCCGAAAAAGATCGTGATCGGGAAGGACGTCATCGGCGACATCCCCGAGATCTTGAGGGAGCTCAATCTCTGGAGCAGGGTCTACGTTCTGACAGGGCCTAATGTCAGGAAATTGGTTGGTGAGAGGGTGGCGGAGATACTGCAAGGCGAGGGGGCGGAGGTCGACGTCGGCGTAGTCAGGACACCCATGATAGACGAGATTAAGGGCCTCGTCGACCCGATAAGGGTGTTCAAGCCCAGGGCAATAATCGCTGTTGGAGGCGGCAAGGTCATAGACGCCGCCAAGTACGTATCCCGCATAGTTGGGTCCCCCTTCGTCAGCGTACCCACAGCGGCCTCCCATGACGGCGTGGCCTCGCCGTTCGCATCGGTCAGGGGGACGGGGAGGGTGACATCGGTTAAGGCCTCCCCACCGATAGCGATAGTTGCCGACGTTAAGGTCATAGCGTCCGCCCCAAGGAGGCTCCTCCTAGCCGGTGCCGGTGACTTGATAGGGAAGTTCACAGCAGTCCTCGACTGGAGACTAGCACACAGACTCAAGGGCGAGTACTACGGGGACTACGCTGCCTCGCTCGCCCTCCTGAGCGCCAAACACGTCATAAATTTCAGCGAGGTCATAGCGAGGGGAGGCCCGGAGGCCGTTAGGATCGTTATGGAGGGCCTCACGTCCGCCTCCGTAGCCATGTGTATAGCCGGTTCCACGAGACCTGCGTCGGGGTCGGAGCACCTCTTCAGCCACGCCCTCGACAAGGTCGCTAACTACCCCGCGCTCCACGGCGAGCAGGTAGCTGTTGGAACGATAATGATGGCTTACCTCCACGGAAAGAACTGGAAGAGGATAAGGTCGATCGTGAGGCGCCTCGGCTTACCATCAACAGCTAAGGAGCTGGGAGTCCGGGACGAGGACGTCATAGAGGCCCTCACCATAGCGCACACGATAAGGCCGGAGAGGTACACAATACTCGGTGAGTCAGGCCTCACGGGGGAGGCGGCCGAGGAACTGGCTAAGGTAACTGGGGTCATCGAGTGAGGTGGTGGCCGTGGGCATCATCACCTTAGTGAGTTCCCTCGTGGCCAAGGAGGGCTACGTCTTCCAGTTCACTGGACCTGCCCCCGAGTGCATGGAGTGCCCGTTCCGTAAGGTGTGCGTTGATAAGCTGAAGCCGGGGCACGTCTACAGAGTGGTGAGGGTACTCGGCATAAAGAACAAGTGCCGCCTCACAGGCTCCGTGACGACGGTGGAGGTGGAGGAGGCCCCGGTTAGGGTAGCGGTTCCGAGCAGGCTCGCTGTTGAGGGCATGGTCATAAGGTTCAGCAAGGTTCAGTGCGATAGGAAGGACTGCCCCTACTACGGCATATGCAGGCAAAAGCTCCTGCCAGAGGCCGGGAAGGTGAAGATAGTTGGTGTGGGCAAGAAGATAAAGTGCCCTAGGGGCCTCCGCCTCCGCGAGGTCGATGTTCTGGTCGTTGATTAGCGGTCTCAAACCAGCTTGGTGTTTATCTGCACTATCTCCTCAGTTATGGTGTTACCCCTCACCAACTTCCTCCTGCGTTCACCCTTCTTCCTCGGGTGGAACCCCGGAGGGCCGGAGAGTAGGACGTACTTCTTCACCGGGCCGTGCACTGAGGGCAGCATCGGTGCGCCGGTGAGGTCGCTCCCACCGGTTATGAGGAGCTCCTTCCCCTGAATACCCACCACGTCGGCGAGCACTTTCTCACCGATCTTCCTCCCTATGAAGACCTCGGCGTTCCTCCCGCTCACCAGGATCTGGAAGGACTTCGAGCGAAATACCTCGCCAACAGTGCGCTCAACGCCCAGGAGCTCCTCAAGCATCGCCTTAGGAACGTGGAGCTCCTCAGGCGGGACCTCCTCAGAGGGCATAACCTTGAGGGTTATGTTGAGTTTCTCACCAGCCGCCCTATCCTTCCAAATCCTTAGGGTGACGTAGCCGTAGGGGGTGTTGAGCTTCTTGAGTAGCTCGGGGTTGGCGTAAGCGACCGGTATCTTCTTTTTCTCTTTATGGTCTACCGTGAACTCCAGCTTCACGTCGCCGACGCTCTCGACGCCGACAACCCTCACCCACACAGGCCGCGGCTCCCCAGCCTCCGGGTCGTTGACCACTACCTTGAACTCCGGCACCTCCAGCCTCACCAGCCTGTCCCCTACACAGAAGGGCTTTAAAGCTTGTCCCCTCCCCCGCTACAGGGATTGCTTGGGAGAGGAGAGCTGGTACTGCGTCGAGGTGGTGGGGTTCGTGGGTCACGAGAACGTTAGGGCGGAGCACGAAACAACGTTCGAGATAACCAAGGAGCGCGACCTGACGCCGAAAGGGGACTGCATAATAGGTGTTAAAGCGAATAAGGCGCTCAGGGACTTCAGCGACTGCTTCAAGAGGTTAGCGAGGTCCAGCTCGACAAGGATACATGTCGTGATAGTCAGCGAGGATGGCCTGGTGGACGTGGTGAGTGGGTGGGGAAGTGAGGGACTCACATACGAGGACCCCATCAGGATAATCGTTAGGAGATCCTCCTACGTCTCCGGGAACACGGCGGCCGTGAGGGCCGATAAGGCAGCGAGGGATCTGAGCAGGGCCCTCATTAACTCTCTAAGGGGAGGTAGTAAGGCAGTGGCCATATTCATCGCCGCCAGGTCCCAGAGGGCGGTCAACGATGGGGTTCGAGAATGAGAGGAAGGAGCTGGTCGACAAGCTCGTGCGTGAGGGCATACTAAAGAGTAAGGAGGTGATAGAGGCCTTCCTCAAGGTCCCCAGAGAGGAGTTCGTGCCCAAGCACCTAAGGAGGCTGGCCTACGCCGACACACCGCTCCCGATAGGCTATGGGCAGACCATAAGCGCGCCTCATATGGTCGCTATAATGACTGAGGCCCTCGCCCCGAGGAAGGGTCACAGGGTCCTGGAGGTCGGGACTGGGAGCGGGTACCAGGCAGCGATACTGGCGGAGATAGTCGGCGACGAGGGCCACGTCTGGTCAATCGAGAGGATACCGGCGCTAGCTGAGTTCGCGAGGGAGAACCTCCGCAGAACATCCTACGCTAGGAGAGTAACGGTGATAATTGGCGACGGAAGTAGGGGATACCCGGACGCCATGCCCTACGACAGGATCATAGTGACTGCAGCAGCTCCTGACGTCCCCCAACCGCTGGTTGAGCAGCTTGCCGTCAGTGGGCGATTAGTTATCCCGGTGGGCGGCTCGCTCACTCAGCGGCTCCTAATACTGGAGAAGCGCCCCGACGGCTCAGTAGTTAAGAGATGGGGCACCTACTGCGTGTTCGTCCCACTGATCGGGGAGTACGGCTTCAGGGAAGGGGGTCGCTGAGGGTCCCACTCATCACTGCTCAGCCACTAGCGGTTAGCTCATCCCCAAGAAAGGCTGGTGAGCACGTTATTCACCATTTAACCCGCGTCTAGGTCAGATCGTCGCGAGCTCCTCACCGATCAAAGTCGTCTGGAGCGGCTTCATCATCCCATTCAAGGGGGTCTGGGGGCTTAATCAGTGTTAACCCAAAGGGGATCAAGGATAAACTGCCTGCCGGGAATTGGGGACGGGCGCGGTCGTTGCTCAGGGGGCGCTCGTACGGCATATTACTGCATGTGACGTCTCTCCC
>JALSOP010000020.1 GCA_026986435.1 Desulfurococcales archaeon
GTAACTTATTGAGCAGAGTCCCCAGTTTCTCAGCATCCCTTAGGAGCCCAATGATGTGCTGTACGGCTTCCTTCTCCCACGCGTCCTTGGCGACGAGTATGTCGTATGTCTCCCAGCTGAGTGGTATGAAGTCCAGATCGTAGAGGTGTGCGGCGTACCTAATCCCTATGCCGGCGTCCGCCCTGCATTGCTTGATGGCTGCCGCCACTGCTGTGTGCGTACTTACTTCGTTGGCATAGCCCCTTATGCCCCGAGTCAGTTCTGCAAGGCTCTTGCCCTCCTTACTAGCAATCTTCTCTAGCTGTAGGTCGAGGAACACCCTCGTGCCGGAGCCCTTGTTCCTATTAATTATTACAACGTCATCGCGCAGGAAGTCCTCAACACCAGTTATCCTCTTCGGGTTACCCTTAGCCACTATTATCCCTATTTCCCTCTGGTACCCCCTCACCAGGTAGAGCGACTTATCGAGGCCCAGCTCCTTGATCGCAGGCACGTTATACTCGCCCGTGACTGGGTCAAGGATGTGGGATCCGCCGATGTCGGCAGCGAGTGATGACACTGCCCTTAAAGCCCCGTACGAGCCCGCCCTGACCACCCTAACAGATCTTGTGGCCTCAGCCACTAGGCGCTCCAGGAGGTAGTCATGACTCCCTATGATGACAAGGTCTGCGGGGGCGTCCTCAGCTATCAGTGTGACCTCGACCTCCGTGTTCTCCGGGACGACTAGCACGTTCTCCGGGACCTCAACAATGCCGTCCGTTCTCAGGAGGGCTGTCACCGAACCACTCCTGGGCCTCGTCGGGTAAGCGATCAGCCCCGTTGCCGAGGACCTCAGCGTCACCGGGACCAGGGTCACCTTCCCCCTCGCGGCGACTATCCTGGACGATAGCCTCGCTACCATCTTGCGCTTCTTCCTCTCCCCGTCACCAATTAGCTTGGCCAGTATCGGTGCTACCACCGTGTGGTACACCATCAGGGCGGAGAGGGGAAACCCCGGCAGTCCTATGAGGAGCCTGCCATTCGCTACGGCGAAGATTGTTGGCTTTCCCGGCTTGATCTTCAGTCCGTGAATAATGACACCCGGCTCCCCAAGGGAGCCCATTACCCTGTAGGTGAGGTCGCCCACACCCGCCGAGGTACCGCCGACCGTTATGATGACGTCGCACTCCCTCATCGCTCTGCTTAAGGCTTCCTTGATGGTGCCGTAGTCATCGGGCAGTATCCCCAGGGACATCGCGTCCGCACCGATCTCGCTTAAGGCGGCCTTTAGTGCGTAGGTCGTTGTGTCGTATATCTCCCCCAGCTCCAGCTCCTTACCCGGTGGACGGAGCTCGGAGCCTATAGAGGCGACGCAGACCCTTGGGCGCTTGAACACCTTGACCTTATCCACCCCTGCGGCGGCAAGGGCCCCTATCTCAAGGTGCCCGAGCCTCCTACCAGCACGGGCGAGCACCTCCCCCTTAACCACATCTGACCCCGCCCTAGCAATATTCTCTCCCGGCGCTACCGACCTATAGACGACCACGTCTTCGCCGACCCTCCTGGTGTACTCCACCATCATGACGGCGTCAGCACCCCTCGGTATGACGGCTCCCGTGTCAATCTCTACCGCCTCACCCTCACGCACTTCCACATCGGGCCTGTGCCCTATCCTCACAGCGCCCACTACCCTCAAGGTCACCGGGTTGTCCTCCCTGGCACTCTCTAGTGAGGATGACACGACTGCGTATCCGTCGACCTCCGACCTATCGAATGGGGGCACGTCGGAGGGGGAGTAAACGTCCTCGGCCAGTACACGTCCGAGGGCATCCTCAATACTAACGACCTCCGCGCCGAGGGGAGCGAGCCTTAAGTACCTCTCAAGGATCGACTCCACCTCCCTCGGATGGACTAACTCATGGAAAATCCTTCTCTCACTCAAGGCTTGGTGACCCAATGCTAATCTGTGAAGTCTTTATTAAGGAGGTCAGTATTCGTTCATCGGTGCGGGGGTGCCCGAGCCAGGTCAAAGGGGTCGGGCTGAGGCCCCGATGGCGTAGGCCTGCGTGGGTTCAAATCCCACCCCCCGCACCACTCTCCTCTCCTATTCTGAGCCTGCCTAACTCATCGATTAATACCTTTTTTCATCTTACTCAGACGGTGTGTAGATGGACATCCCGGTGCTCGTCACTGTGAACGCTGTTGCAGGTGTTGTGATCGGTGTGGCCGGCGAGAAGTACCTTAGGGTGGTTGTGGGCATAGTTTTCGGCATCTGGTCCTCCATCATGTCGGCGTCCTGGGTCGCCATAGACCTAGGAAGCGTGGCGGCGAGCGTGAGCATGGCATTCCTCTCGTTCTTCTTTGCGTCAATATTCGGTGCTGTGCTACCCAAACAGGCGGCATCGTTCCTAGGGGGATACGGGCTCGCGGCCGGGGTATTCGCCCGCTTTTTCCCTGTCGTCACAGGGCCTGTGACTGTCGCTGTGGCGGCGGTGCTCGCGCTTCCCCTCTACATCCTCATAAGAATAAAGAGTGGTGTGGGCCTCGCCATATCGGGGGCTATCCTCCTATTCTATGGTTTCTCTCTTCTGTCACTACCCCTGGCCTACATACTAACCGCTATGGGTTTAGTCTTCTTCGTTGTTGTGGACTGGCTTAGAAGGAGCCCCGCTCCGAATAAATCTGAGTAAGCCAGTAGTCCCCTCACCCCTATCCGCGAGATAGGCCCATGTCGAGCCGTCGCAGTATACCCCGGGCGTGTTAAGTATTGGGAAGCCCTCCCTACACGTGCTGAAGGCAAGGCCATGTCTGAGGGCCGCTCGCCACACAGGCATAAGCATCCTCGCCCTAACCTCCCTAGGGAGATAGAGATAACCGCCGACCCTTTCCCCAATATCCCTATAGAGCCTTACCAGTACCTCGCCCACCTCGGGAAGCGCCCTCCTAAACTTCGCGAGGGAGTCCCACTTAGCCTTATACGTCGAGGTAATCACCTGGAGGGCCCCAGCCTCCGCCACCTCCTTTACGAGCCTTTCCAGCATAACCGGGTCGTCATTGATGTACGGTATTATCGGGTCGATCCTGACCGACACAGGCACTCCTTTCCTCGACAGTTCCTCGACGGCCCGGATCCTCCTGCTCGGAGGCGGCGCACCGGGTTCTATCTTCGCCGCCACCTCGTCATTCAGCGTCGTTATGGTTATGGCTACTGTAGCCCCACCTCCGAGGATATCGGCGTCTCTAGTGACGAGGTCCGATTTAGTCACTACAAGCACTCTGTGCCCTGCCCCGACAAGGATCTTGAGTACCTCTCTAGTCAGGCCCAGAACCCTCTCCGGCGGCGTGTACGGGTCGCTGGACTCGGCAACAGAGATGAGGGAGCCCTTCGGGAGCATGACCGCGTCGTGCCTAACCCTCCTCAGAAGATCCTTTTTCGGCCTGGGCCTGTCGAAGCCCGGTATGTAGGACCTGGCGTAGCAGTAGAGGCAGTGGTGACCGCACCCAGTGTACGGGTTCAGCGTGAACTTGTGGGGGCATGTGCACAGCGGGGAACCCCACGGATCGAACTCACGGATTATCCTAAGCCCTCTAACCCTTACCATTACTCAGCCCCGCGGAGCGGTTCGAGGGACAGGCCCTTGCCGGGCTCTATCCCCACGTGATACGCTGTTAGTGAGTGGTTCGTCATCCTCATCTTCTTTATGATGAGGTACCTCCTGACCTCCTTGACCTCTTCCACGTTATCCATCCAGAGATGGATGACGCCGTCGGCTATGTGCTCCAGCCCGTAACCGAACGTTGCACCGGTCGTCGGGGCGTACTGGCTCACCAGCACCGCCGTAACGTTTTCTCTGTGGGTGGCTATCTTGAGCTGGTACGAGTACTTCCTAGCCATAGCCGGCTTGTCGGCCCAGAAGGCTGAGAGTGAGTCGATGATCAGTCTCACGTGCCTCCTAGGGGACATCCTCCCGCCCGTGGTGAGGCCAAGAACCTCGTACGCGTCCTGTATGGCGGCGGTCAGCGTCTCGATGTCGAGAGCTGCGTACCACCTCCCCCCGCCCGCGGCGCTGATTTGCTTCGCCTTCTTGAGTAGGCTAAAAATGTCTATGACCACGAGCTGGGGCTTGACTGCGGGGGGTGCTGACCCGAGGTAGAATACCTCGTAGTCGTCTAGGTGGAGGCCGAACTGCTTGGCCTGCCTGACCACATCCCTGAACTCCGCCTCAGTGGTGACGTATATGACCGGCTCCCCCTCGATCAGGCCCCTGTACGCGTAGTGGATGCAGAGTATGGACTTCCCTGTCCCGGGCTCGCCGGTAACGGCTACCCAGGACCCCTTCGGTATGCCCCCCTCTAGGGCGTCGTCGAGCTCAGGTATGCCCGTCCTCACTCTCTCGACAGCGTACCTCATGGCGCCCGATAATGGTATGCTTCAAAGATATTATCTCGGGCCACTAACCACTTCATCGGTGTCCATTATTGTGGCAGGCGAGTACCGTATCGACCCATGGGGTAGTCAGGTAATAAGGGAGTACGAGAAGCTCTTCAAGTACTTCGGTATGAGACCCTTCAAGGAGGTGCTCCCCCTACTCGAGGAGGTCGCCGAGCCTCACCGACTCATGAGGAGGGGCGTCGTATTCGGTCACAGGGACTTCGAGATCGTGATCGACGCCCTCAAGAAAGGGAAGAGATTCGCTATACTGACGGGGCTGATGCCCTCGGGCAAGATGCACTTCGGCCACAAGATGGTCATAGACCAGGTCATATACTACCAGAGCCTCGGAGCAGAGATATTCCTGGCAATAGCTGATGCAGAGGCCTACGCAGTAAGGAAGATACCTAGGGAAGAGCTGATAAGGACAGCGATAGAGGAGTACGTCGCCAACTACCTGGCCCTGGGGCTCAGGCCCGAGAGGCTCCACATATACTTCCAGACGAACTACAGGAAGGAGTACTACCGCTTGATCCAGCTCTTCTCAAGGAAGGTCACCCTCGCGGAGATGGAGGCAATATACGGCGAGGACCTCGAGCCAGCTAAGATAGTGTCCGCTCTGACCCAGGCAGCCGACATACTCCATCCACAGCTCCCCCACTTCGGCGGATTCGATGTCGTGCTGGTGCCGGTAGGCCCCGACCAGGACCCGCACCTGAGGCTGACGAGAGACATAGCAGACAGGTTCCGCTCAGAGCTCGGCTTGAGGAGGCCGGCCTCAACATATCACCGCTTCATGACGGGGCTAACTGGCGAGAAGATGAGTTCATCTAAGCCCGAGTCCTACATAGCGCTGACCGATGACCCGGAGGAGGCAGGGAGGAAGCTGATGAGGTCATTCACCGGTGGGAGGCCGACGGCCGAAGAGCAGAGAAGACTCGGTGGGAGGCCCGAGATCTGTCCCGTGTACGAGATGTTAGCGTACCACTTAGTTGATGACGATGCGGAGCTCAAGCGCATCTACGAAGACTGCAAGTCGGGGAGACTCCTCTGCGGGCAGTGCAAGAGGTACGCGAGGGAGAAGCTGATGAAGTTCCTAGAGGAGCACCAGAAGAAACTGGAAGCAGCTAAGGACCTAGCTCACAAGTTGGTTGATGTCCCGGATTTCTGAAAAATGTTATTAATGTTATTTTGGTTTCATTTTACCAACAGCCTTAACCCTTATCTTGACAGCGTTGCCTGGCAGGTACGGAAGCGCTATCTCCTCCACCTCGACTATCTCTATCGTCGAGGGGTCGGCGCCAGCAGCAATGGCCTTCGTTTTCGCCTCCTCTGATGCCGCCTTAATGGCCTCAGCTCTCGTGATGTGGTCGTAGGAGAACGCCTTCTCCACAGTACCCCCTATGAGGGCTGTGGCGGCCCCGAGAGCGTTGGCCGACTGAGCATGCTCAGGCCGTATGACCTCCTTAGCAACGCTCAGCTTCTTCGGCCACATGAGCGACCCACCGCCGACGAGGATGACGGTAGCCGGCTCCGGTGAGGTCTTCACCTTATCTATGGCTTCCTCCAGCATTGAGACCATGACGGCGTACGCCTTTTCAACAACCCCCGGCGGTATCAGCTTCCTTGCCCTCTCTGGGTCGCAGCGCGGGTCATCTATCCTCATCACTCCCTTAGCGAGAGCTATGTCGGTCGCGGTCACGGTGTTCCCGCCCCACGCCACACCCTCCTCGATGAGCCTGTACCCTACGCTTACCGGGCCGACCGTAACGGTGCCGTTCTCCACCTTGACCACTGACCCACCTCCCAGCCCTATCGCCACGATGTCTGGGGAGCGTATGTTCGTCCTAACACCGCTGATCTCTATCTCCAGGGCCTCCCTCGGGTACCCATTGTTGAGGACACCAACATTTGTTGTCGTGCCTCCTGTGTCAGCGACGATGGCGTCCTTTATTCCTGTGAGGACATAGGCACCCCTGATGCTGTTGGATATCGGTGCGACTACCGTAAATATCGGAAACTTCTCTATGTAGTCTGTGCTCGCTGTGGTACCGTCGTTCTGAGCGAAGAACATCCTTGCCTCACCTAGGCCGAGTTTTTCAAGCCCTTTCCTCAGGCTTTCCACAGTTCTTTTCATAACGCCGATTGTGGCGGCATTCAGTATTGTGGCGTTCTCCCTCTCTAGGAGGCCCATGCTCCCTATCTCGTGGGAGAGCACCACTGGCTTGTCCGGGGCGATCTCTCTTATTATTTCCTTCGCCCTGAGTTCGTGGTCCGGGTTAACTATTGAGAAGACCGACGTTACCGCGAATGCCTCAGCCCCCTTCTCCAGGAACGCTGTAACGGCCTTCCTCAGCCCCTTCTCATCCAGGGACGCTATCTCCTCCCCTGTGTACTCGTGACCACCCTGAACGATAGTTTTGAGCCCACCAACTGCGTCACGTAGGTCCTTTGGCCAGTCAAGCATCGGCTCTATAGCCGTTGTCGCGGGGGCACCTATCCTTATAACGCCCACCCTCATCAGCCCTTCCCTCTGCACTATAGCGTTCAGTATGTGCGTCGTGCCGAACATTACGGCGGATATGTCAGCCGTGTCGACCCCGCTCTTCTCCAGGAGTTGCCTGAGGCTGTTCATTATGCCTGTCGTTACATCCTTTGTTGTTCTGGCCTTCACGGCCGCTATGACACTATCCCTCTCGTCTATCAGTACGGAATCTGTGTGGGTGCTCCCTACGTCCACACCTATCCTGAGACCTCCCATCTAGGTCACCCCCTAACCGCCACCTCTATTGGGACGTAATCGATGTCGTAACCGAAGTAACGGGGCCCCACTACTTTCAGACCCTCTGGTGTGCGCCACTTCGGATCGCAGGGAATACCTATCACGGCGACCCTCAGCCCGTACTTTAGGCGCTCGGTTGTCACGGGCCTGGCTGTATCCCGCTCTATAACAGTGATCAAGTCGGGTACGGAGGCTATCACCTTACCATCTCTTATAGCGACAAGGTTCTCGTTCTGGAAATGAATTACTAAGCGAGACCCCCTGAAGTCACCGAGTCCCTCAATGGTCGCTTCTCCCCTAGCGAAACCCCCTGTCGCCCTCCTTATCACGTCAACTATCTTTCCCTCGAATAGGAGGAACCCGCCCGTCGCGTCGAGGAGGGCGTCAAGAGGGTTCTTTCCGTGCTTTTTAGCATCCCTTATGGCTTCGCCTATCCGTATCTCCTTAGTCAGGGACCCTCTCACAGCCGCTCTCTTGAAGTCCTTACCGCTCATCGGGTATATGGAGATCCACGCCACCCCACCGAACTTTACGGTGATTGCCCTAGCTATCTTCTCTGCCCAGTAATTATCAACGGTATCGAGTATGACGGAGTTGCCCTTCTCGTCGGCCATAGACATAGGTGTGGCCCTCACACCGTATAGGTGGAATGTGACCATCTGAAGTTCTGGGAACGCTCTCCCCATCCCGTCGCCGTCAGGCACGAGCCGACCCATCTCAGCGGCTGTAGCGAGCGGTATCGTTGAGTTGAGACCTCCGGCCTCGATGCTGAATACGTAGTCGGCCCTCTTACCGAAATACCTCTCAATGCTTGTGAGAGAGAAGCCAGCCTCTTTACCGCTCGGTATCTTCTCTATCATTACGACGGGTGCCCCCATCCCGGCGACAGCAACCACGAACGCGTCGTCCTCAACGGACTCTACATCAACTATCGTTATTTCTTTTCCTTTCTCAATGGCCTGCATCGCCATGAGCATCCCAATGTACGGATCCCCTCCACCACCTGTTCCCAACACTGCCGCACCCAATGACAGATTTTTTATGTCCTCCTTGTTCAGCTTTATTTCCATTTTATATCCCTCGCAATCTTTCGTTGTTTACTTAGAAGTCTTAGATCAAATTTAAAAAACATTTCTTGATATGGTAATTCAAAGGTGTTTGCGATGCCGGCTAATGAAGAAACTAAAGGAAAGGACGTGTTCGGAGACTTCGCCACCTTAGTGGTGCCAGAGGAACATACGAAGTCGACGCTGAACATCTTCATGATCTACATGGGTGTCCTGGCAGTAGTCGCAGCAATATTCGCTGGTTCTGGGCTGGCCCAAATGTATGACGCAGCGACGATGCTCAAGGTGGCCTTCATCGGTAACCTGATCCTGGCAATCTACGGCGGCCTAATAGCGTACGTCGGTGGCTCAACCAGGGCCAACACCTACATGATCCTCAGATACCCACTGGGAAGGCTGGGTTCACTAATCGGTAATCTGATAGTGTCCGCAATACCGCTCGTCGTGTGGTTCGCTGTAGAGACATGGCTGTTCGGGCTTACGGTGAACGTCATATACCCAGACAACCCTCTCACGTCCATAGCCGCCGCCTCCATATGGGGAGGCCTGCTGATGATGGTGACCGCCTACTACGGGTTCAGGGCGATGGCCATACTGAGCTACATAACAGTCCCGTTCTGGTACACCCTAGTAGTCATAGGGTTCTTCGCCTCAGTGGATCTAGCCGGAGGCTTCGATAAGGTCTGGGCAGCTAGGCCGGAGGTAATAGCGCCGCTGGGTGTGGGGATCACCTACGTCGTCGGCCTATACGCCTCCGGCTCGGTCATCACTTCCGACGTAGCCAGGTACGGCAAGAAGCCGTGGTCGGGAGCTATCGCTTGGGCAGTGCACGTCACGATATTCATGACAGCGCTACTCTTCGCTGGCGGCGTCATGACCCTCCTAACAAACTCGCCAAACGTTATCGTAGCTATTGCGCAGATAGGCCTCGGTGTCGGGGCCCTCCTCCTAGCAATCCTTGGTCAGTGGACAACCAACGACAACAACTTATGGAGCGCCGCGCTTGCCTGGATCAATACCACGGGCAAGCTAAACAAGCGTGTGTGGGTCGTGATACTCGGTGTCATAGGTACTCTCATAGCTGGTCTGTGGGCCGGGCTATGGGGGATGAGCCTGGAGCCATTCATAAACTTTGCCGTGTATCTGGGATACTTCATACCGCCTGTGGGGGCTGTGATCATTGCTGACTACTACGTGTTCCGTCCACTCGTCCTTGGGCTAAAGGACCCGAAGGAGAGGTACAAATTCGGGCCTGGAACGAAGTACCCCCTCGTCAACGTGCCGGGGGTAGTGGCCGTCGCAGCCGGCGGAGCTATCGCGTGGTACACTCAGCAGATTGGGTGGGGAGCGCCGGTAATCAACGGTATAGTATCGGCGTTCGTCGTTTACCTAGCGCTGATAGTGCTCATGGAAAAGCTAGGTATCAGCTGGGGTGTGGGGGAGTGGGTAGAGTCAAGCACCGGGTTCTGAGGTGATAGGTATGGCTAATGGGAGTATTAAAGGAAAAGCTCTCGCATACGTCCTCGTCATGCTGCTTCTGGCAGCAATTACTGTGGTGATAGGGCTACTTATAAAGGACATCACCTACAGGGGGTACTACCTCACCTTAACCCTCGGCGGGATAGTGCTGTTCACATCAGTCATCTACGCGATCTCGATTAAGCTCAAGAGCAGTGAGGATGTCAAAGGGATAGCGACATCGGCTATCCAGGCACTGTGGGTCTCGACATCTATGGGCCTGGGCTACATAGTGACCGCCAATGCACCATACTTCCAGATACCACAGGCGTACGCTATAGCACTCTTCGCTATAGGTTGGGTGATGCTGCTGTTCGGCCTCTACAGCCTCCTAAAACTGAGTAAGGAGAGCGGCGTCCCGCTAGCAGTGTGACGTCGTCGAAGGCGTTTTTGACCACATAAAACATGTCGTTTCTCACGTGTTACCTGTTTTTATAGTCCCTAAATCCTCACCTATTGGGGCCGGGGTGCCCGAGCGGTCAAGGGGGTGGGCCCGAGTCCCCCCAGAGTCAGCGGGCCACCCACTGCCCGTTAAGGGCACGCGGGTTCGAATCCCGCCCCCGGCGCCATAAACCCTTAAAGCCCCTTGTTACCCCACGTTTTCGGGTGCCCCGGTAGTATAGCCCGGCCAAGTATGCGGGCCTTTCGAGCAGCTATGCGGGGCTGTGGGGAGAGCCCGTGACCCGGGTTCAAATCCCGGCCGGGGCACCACAAGCATGCTCGTGGATGACGAGCCTCGACCCACTGATGAGTGATGAGTGTAGTCCCGCTCTGACCCTCACAGGTATTAGGGTAGAAGCTCTGGATCCTGTGGATGCATAACCTTGATTAGGGACGTTACCCGTTTCCTGGCCCCGAGTGAGGGCAAGGGCCTCCTTATGGGTGATATACTGAGGGTTCTCCTCGTCTGCATGGGGGCTCTATGGCTCCCGGAGCTTAGGGCGGAGCTCGAGGGCTTCCGCCGAACGCTTGGTGAGGAGCCGCCAACGTAGTCTGAGGTGGGTGAGGCACTGAGGGAGCTAGAGACTGCGGGGTTGGTGAGGGTGAAGCCAGGGATAAGGGCTACCCACAGACCCGAGGGTGAGAGGACCTACCTAATCGAGCTAGTTCGGGACGAGTCAGTGCTGAGGGCAATAGTAGCTGACGAGAGGCTGGCGAGGTACAGCAGGATATGGGATGAGGTGCTTGCTGAGCTCCGGGAAAAGTGAGTGGTGCGGCGGCCGGGATTTGAACCCGGGATTTCCGGCGTGGCAGGCCGGCGTCCTAGACCAGGCTAGACGACCGCCGCCAAAAGCTCGGTTCACCCTCGATATTAAACCTTTCCTCGGGTAATCCTTAAAAGTGGGGGCCCACGGGGTTTAGTGGTGGGCCCGTAGCTCAGCCTGGCGGAGCGCCCGGCTGATAACCGGGAGGTCCGGGGTTCGAATCCCCGCGGGCCCACTAGTAATAATTCATTCTCGAGCTTCCCCCGGCTTCTGGGGAAAGCTTTAAACCCCTATCCTCCTAAGTCCTTCGGGTGGGCCCGTAGCTCAGCCAGGATAGAGTGCCGGCCTCCTAAGCCTGGGGCTCCTGCGTGGAAAGCCGGTGGTCCCGGGTTCAAATCCCGGCGGGCCCGCCACAACTTCCGGGTTGAAGGTTTAATCTCCCCAAGCACTTATAGGGTTATGGCGGGGGTGCCCGAGCGGTTAAGGGGGCGGGCTCAAGACCCGTTGGCGTAGGCCGGCGTGGGTTCGAATCCCACCCCCCGCACCACCAGCGCTTAACCCCTCACCCTCCTTAGCTCTGTCCCGCATACGGGGCACGTGCCCGGCTTATCTGACCTGTAGCCGCATGTTGGACAGATATACACGTACTTTCTTGCCCTCCTCATCGGCGGCCTCTTCACGCCCTCGACCTCGGCCCCCAGGTGGAGGGCCACGTTCTGCACTGCCCTGTCATCTGTCACGACAATGACCCTGCAACCCTCGCGGAGGAGTTTCCTGGTTACGGCTAGTATGTCGATGTCCGTTGGCGAGAGCCTGCCCAGGTCCCCCGTGGTAGCTGCGATCCTGCGTACGTCCTCTACGTCACCCTGTTCTGGCTCAATCACGACAACCTTGCCCCCGCTTATCGCGTATGCGGTGATTTGCTTGCTCCTCTGATCCCTCACTTCTGCCAGGACAGAGGGAGGGGCGTACACCCTGTCGGGGGCTGTGGAGGCGTAGCCGGCGAAGAAGCCGGCGGCGTCGAGCACCACGCATACCCTGCGCACTACATGCACCTCTGGAACAGGCGCTCGAAGAACTCGCTTATGTAGAACCTCACGAAGATCGCTGGCCTCGGCGCTCTCCGGAACACCACTGACTCATCGGGCTGGAGCCTCACGGAAAAGGCGCCGTCCCCTATCAGGACGGCGTTGGCGGGCGGGTTAACGACGACGCGTACCTCGGTCGTCGGCGGTAGTACCACGGAGCGGGAGCAGAAGGTTATGGGGGCGAGGGGTGTCACGATGATGGCATCCATCCTCGGGTCAACCACAGGGCCCCCGGCTGCGAGGTTGTAGGCCGTCGACCCCGTCGGTGTCGATACTACGACCCCGTCGCCCACAAGGTAATAGATCAGTTCATTCTGCCTGTATACCCTGAGCCTGACGACCTTATAGTGTGCGGCTTCCGGCGCTATGACGAACTCGTTGAGGACGTACGGCAGCTTCTCTCCCCTCACCTCGGCGGCGAGCCTCATGTATCTCTCAACGAAGTACCTACCCTCAGCGAGCCTGTCTATCGCTGTCCTGTACTCGAGGGGGGAGACGTCTGCCAGGAAACCCCTCCTCCCGTACTTTATCGTGGCTATCGGGGTCTCTCTGTCCCCGAGCTTGTGGAGGGTGTCGAGTATGGTGCCGTCCCCGCCGACCACGACGATGAAGTCGACCTCGTCCCTCCCGATCGAGAACCTCCTCACCCACTTGATCAGCTTGGAGGCCCTCCAGTCGAGGTACGCCTCCATACCCTTTGACTCCGAGTACCTCAGTATCTTCTCCGCCAGCCGCAGGGCGTCGGGGCTGCTGAACTTCGGCACAACACCGAGCTTCATCGGGGCGGCATACCCACCTTAAATTCCTGGTAAGGATTTAAAGCAGGGCCCCTCATGAGGTCAACCTGCGTCGGCGTGGAGCTGAGAGGTGCTAATGAAGCGCTGAGGAAGCTCAAAGAGGAGGGCCTCCTGAGGAAGGGCCTCATACCCAGGAGGGTCGGCGGGAGGCTCCTTATACCTGTGGAGGACCCGGCTAGGGCCGCGGAGCTCGTTGGGGGCGAGGTCTGCGAGGATGATTTTGAGGTTAGTGAGAGGGGCAAGACGTACAAGGACTTACTTAAGGGGGCCCTACCAGATGAGGTGCACGCTTCCTTACCCAGGTCCTATGACGTTGTCGGCGACATAGCGATCATAAGACTCGGTGAGGAGCATCTGCCGTTCGGTAAGGCGGTCGCAGAGGCGATCATGAGGGTCGTGAAGAACGTTCGGGTTGTCTATGCATCGCTGGGCGTTGAGGGGGAGTGGAGGGTGCCGAGGCTCGTTCACCTTGGGGGCGAGAGGAGGTCGGAGACCGTGCATAGGGAGTACGGGGTGAGGATATTCGTTGATGTGGCGAGAGCTTACTTCAACCCGGGGCTCGGGGAAGAGCACCGTAGGGTGGCAGGGCTCGTGAGGGATGGGGAGGTCGTCGCTGACCTGTTTGCGGGTGTGGGCCCCTTCGCCCTCCACATCGCTAGGTTGAGGAGGGCACTAGTCTTTGCCGTAGACATAAACCCCTGGGCTATCTCCTGCCTCTTGAGATCGCTCACAATGAACAGGCTCGTTGGGCGAGTGGCGGCTGTCTCGGGTGATGCGAGGGACTTCCTTTCAGTGGTCGGCGACGGCGTGCTGGATAGGGTGATAATGAACCTGCCTCATCACGCTACCGAGTTTGTTCCGGGCGTCCTCCCCAAGCTCAGGTGTGGCGGCTGGGCCCATGTCTACGTCGTCGCCACCTCGCCGGAGGAGGCAGTGAGCGCCGTATCTCGGAGGGGTCTCGAACCTGTTGGTGTGAGGGACGTCATAGACTACGCCCCGAGGAAGTGGGTCTTCGTCGTTGACTCGAGGAAGGTGTGCTGATGGTCAGGGGGATTCGAACTCATCAAGCCTCAGCAAGGATGCGTCACATCATCCCGTTTCCTGGGTCGTGCCACCCCTAATTAGGTTGCTTCACTCATTCTATGCTTGGGTGTGGGTGTGAGGGTTCTGAAGACTGACCCGATAAGGCCTGACCCCTCGGTACTGGCGGAAGCGGCGAGGGTGCTGAGGTCGGGCGGGCTCGTGGCGTTCCCAACGGAGACGGTCTATGGCCTGGGGGCGAGGGCATATGACCCCGCGGCGGTTAGGAGGGTGTTTGGGGTCAAGGGCAGGCCCTCGGATAATCCTCTCATAGTGCATGTGGACTCAGTCGAGATGGCTGAGGAGGTATTCCTCGAGATACCTGAGTGGGCGAGGGCGTTCCTTGAGAGGGTCTGGCCGGGTCCCGTGACCGTGGTGCTGCCTAAGTCGCGCAGGGTGCCCGATGAAGTAACAGCTGGCCTTGATACAGTGGCTGTGAGGGCCCCAGCGCACCCTGTTGCCCTAGGTATGATTAGGGAGTTGGGGGAGCCCGTTGCTGCCCCGTCAGCCAACCTCTCCGGAAGGCCATCACCCACGACGGCGCAGCATGTGCTCGAGGACCTGGGTGACAGGGTCGACCTGATAATCGATGCTGGTGAGACCTTCCTCGGGGTGGAGTCAACGGTCATTGACCTAACGACGGATCCCCCCACGCTCCTTCGGCCGGGCCCAGTCGCCGTCGAGGACCTGGTTAAGTTGTTGGGAAGGGAGGTGCGTGTTCCTCCCTACGCTAGGGGTCTCGGGGCCCCGGATGTGGCACGCTCCCCAGGCCTAAAGCACAGGCACTACGCCCCGTCCAAGCCCGTCGTGCTCGTTGAGTGCGGGGGGCTCCCGCCCCACGAGTGCGCTATGTGTGTGGCTAGGGTTGTGGAGGAGCTGAGGGCTAGCGGAAGGGAGCCCGTGGTCGTAGCCAGTGAGGAGGTTGCTCCGGCGATCACTGGGCGGGTAATAGTGCTCGGGAGCAGGGGGAGCCTGTTCGAGGTGGCTAAGAACCTCTTCAAGGCGTTGAGGATCGCCGACGCCCTCCCTGGGGACGTCATCGTTGCTGAGGGGTTCCCGGAGGAGGGGATAGGGCTGGCTGTGATGAACAGGCTGAGGAGGGCTTCAGCGGAGAGGAGGGGGTGCTAGGCTGGCCTAGCAAGGTATATGTTGTGTTTATTCTTTATCACCCTAACACTTAACCTCTGACCAGGGCCCAGCTCACCTGCCTCGTCGATGACCGTGATCGTCCTGGGCGGCCCCCGGAGTGGGACCGCGAGCCACTCACCCCTCAGCCAACCCCTCGCTACTATCTGCACCCGAACCTTCTCACCGACCTTGTACGGTATTGGGGTCATGCGCATCTTCCTTATCCCGAAGTCCTCCTCCCTGAGAACAAGCTTCACCCCATACCCCCTCTCCCACTTCTTCAGGAGGCGGTAGAATGTTGACCACCTCATCCTCCTCACCCCGGGAGGGTGTCTTCCGTGTCTGTGCCTAAGGTAGAGCTGGATCCCGTAACCCGGGGACCTCTTCCCGACCCCGATCTTCTTCCCCCACTCGACGATCTTCGGTATG
This sequence comes from Desulfurococcales archaeon, assembly GCA_026986435.1. GTDB lineage: Archaea > Thermoproteota > Thermoprotei_A > Sulfolobales > NBVN01 > WAOK01. The sequence continues at coordinate 15,506 of JALSOP010000020.1, forward strand.
TCCTCGTCGTTGTAGCCGGGTAGGAGGAGCGGGGCTAGGGTGATGTCGAGACTCGTTGACCTGAGAGTGTACTCGGCGACCTCCGCCACCCTCCGCACGTCGTAGTAGGGAGCTCCCTGTAGCAGCCTCGCCTTCTCGGGGTCTAGAGTATCTATGCTGAGGTTTATTCTGTCGAGGCCCGCTGCTGCGAGTTCGTCGGCGAGTCTGTAGGTAAGTGTTGGTCCATGCGTCTGGAGGCTGACGACCTCGTAGCCGGGTATGTCCTTTATCTCCTGGACAAGCTCAGGTAGCTTGTCGTAGAGCAGGGGGTCGCCCACGGTGTCTATGTGTGCCTCCAGTCCCTTCCCTCCCTTGAACCTAGCGATCTCCCTCAGTGCTTCCACCAGAGCGTCCTTCGCGACCCGGTACTCCGCCCACCTCCACCTGGAGCGCGGACCGGCGTCTGTTGAGCAGAATATGCAGTTGAGTATGCAGTAGCTAACGGGCCTAACCTGGATTATGTTCGTGCCCCTGTCGATTACGCCGAACGCTATCGACCCCATCAACGGGGCCTCAACGTCGTCCCCTATCCTCACGAAATCCCTTCCCTGTATCCTCGGGGTCCTACCCAATGCAGGGGTCCCTCTCGTAGTATATGGTCTTCCTCGCCACCACATCAGCGTAGCCTTCCGGGAGCACCGGCTCGCCTCCCTCATATGGGAAGACGTACGGCAACTCGACCTCGAGCGTTAGGCCGCCGGGCATGTCCACCTCTATTATCAGGCCCTCACGAATGTCCAGCTCCTCCAGCCTCGCCCCCCTCACAATTCTTATGAGGACGTACGCGGCCCCGGCTATGGTCAGCTGCCCCTTACCTATGTTCCTCGCCTTAGCCCACGGCATCCTAGACGTGATCTCCGCCCAAGTCCTATTCTTGGGCGGGTGGTCCCCCATGATACCCCCGATCACGACGTACTCAGCCGCCGCAGCCTCCTCAGGCCTCAGCACCTCCTCAGCCATCGGGTCAAGGATTATCACGTCGGTTCCTTGGTGGGCGACCTCCCAAACCCTTTTCTCACTGATACTCCCGTACCTGGATAGTGTTTCAGCGTGTGCTGGGGGCACGTTCGTGAAGAGTAGTCGATCGGGTCCCACAACCGATGATACGAACTCGTACTCCTTAAGGAGCCACGGCGTTAGGCAGGGCTCGAGGTGATCGACGATCACTGTTGGCCGAATCTCCTTCATTTCTCTTCATTCCCTTGTTAAAGCGTATTTTCGCGGCCCAATAAGTACTCCTCGGGTGGTAACGTGCGTGCGGTGAGCCTCTCCAGGGCCGTTCCGGCGGGTCTTATAGTACTTATCACCATCTCTATGGCCTCAGCGCTTGTTGCCACATCCCAAGGAACGGGGTTCGTTGAGAGGAGGCTCTACATACTGGCAGTTGGTGAGGCGGGGGGTAAGTACTTCGGTGTGCCTTCGGAGCTGGTAGTTAGGGTGGGGCCCGGCACAGGCAAGGTATTTGTGTCTGCCGAACCCCTCTCGGAGCTCGATATGCAGGCGTCGGCGAGGATAGCGGCGCTGGTCGCGGCCTTCGTTGCGGGGGTGAACTACTTCGACTACGACTACTACGTCGAGATAGTGTCGAACAGCACGATAGTTGGCGGCCCATCAGCGGGTGCGGCGATGTGCGTTGCCCTCACCGCTGCCCTCCTCGACGAGCCCCTCAACACCTCGGTAGTGGTCACTGGCATGATAATGCCTGACGGCCTGATCGGGCCTGTCGGCGGCATACCTGAGAAGGTGCACGCCGCTGCTGAGGTTGGGGCGAAGCTCATGATTGTGCCGCTTGGCCAGACAAGGGCTCAGTCGCTGGCTACTGGTCAGGTGGTTGATGTGGTGCAGGAGGGCCAGTCCCTCGGCGTGAAGGTTGTTGAGGCGTCAACGATCTATGATGTCCTCAGGTACTTCGGCGTAAAGGTTAGGGAGCCCCCGATAAACATATCCGTTGAGCTTCCGGAGAGCGTTAAGTCAGTCATGCGTTCCTGGGCGGAGGACTCGATGAAGCAGTACAGCGACCTCGTTAAGGAGGCTGAGGCGCTCATGAACCAGGTGAGCGACGCCTACAAGGCCCAGATGCTTGATCTGCTCCGGCAGGCTGCCGACTACGCAGCCCACGGGAATCAGTCACTCGATGAAGGGGACTACTACAGCGCGGCATCGGATTACTTCGCTGCTACAATATATGCTGATGAGGCTGTCTGGGTCGGTAAGATAGTCGCTGGTCAGGCAACAATAAACGACCTCCTCTCGGAAGCCAAATCCGCAGTTGATGAGGCTGTGAGCAAGTACGAGTCCCTGGTCAAGGATAGGTTCGCAAGCGGGGCCGACGCTTCCTACGTCACCGTGCTGGCAGAGGTCGGCAGGAGGGTTGTTGAGGCCAATGCCAGCCTGGCGCAGGCAGAGGAGAACCCGAGCGTGCCTGACCTCGTCTACATCAAGTGGAGGGCTAGGTCGGCGATCGACTGGATGGACATGCTGGACGCCATCAACGCCTCCGGGAAGTTCATCCCCGTCGCGGCGCTGAAGACCACGGCCTTCCTCATGGCGTACTTCGCCGAGTCAGTAGCGTCCTACGTCGAGTCCTTGACAGAGCAGTCACTGACCAGTGTCTGGACGTACGTCGATGAGGCGAAGACCCTCGCCGACAAGGACCCTTACGCATCCCTCGGTGCAGCACTCCTAGCCTCGGCGAGGTTGTCAGCGGCTGTTAATCAGGCGTTCTCGATAGACCCTAAGGGCGTCGCTGACGCCCTCAAGGTCATGGCCCTCAGGGCGGTGAGCGCCTCTGAGGAAAGGGGTATAGAGCCAGCGGTCACGGTTGCGTACATACAGAGGGGTGACGGGATGTTTGAGGCAGGGCGTTACGGCGATGCGATAGCGTTCTATGACCTGGCAGTGATCAACACTGTCGCCTACACATCAATGATCCCGGTCGGTAGCACCTCATCCCAGACGACAACACCGACTAGCACGGAAACGCCGGCGGCGATTATGACCACAACGACGTCCCCGACGCCCACCGTGTCTAGACCGCCGATTGTGACGGTTGTGGCCATAATTGCCGCGGCACTAGCGGGCTTCGGCGCTGGGTACGTGGTTAGGAAGGTCTGAGCAGTCTTTTCTGTATCGCTAAAGCTGCTAGATAACCACCTCCTCGAACCCAGCAAGGATTTCCTTGGCTAACTCCCTGACCTCGTCACTGACCTCTATGACCATAACGCCCTTGCCGGGGACGCCGAAGACGACGCAGTAACCGTTCGGTGCCTCAGCGAATGCTGGGAGGGCCAGGAGGTCCTCCTCTCCGTCCACCAGGATCAAGGTCCTCTCCCCCTTCCCCGCAGCCTTTACCGCCTCCTTGATGGCTTCGTAGGCCTCCTCAGTTATGTGTGAGCGCGGGTTCCTTACCTTAACGACCTTGTCGAAGTTCTCCTCACTGACCCAGTAGCCGCTGAACCTCCTTCTCGTCCTCCCGTCTATGATGCAGACGTGGGGAACCTCTCCAACAACCTCTAGGGTCTGGCATATCACGTCGCCGACACCGATTACCCTGCCGCACTCCCTCAGGTAAGCAGTAACCCGCTTCGCTGTTGTGAAGGGCTCGCTCCCCTCAAATAACTCCCCGAACGTGGGTCTGGCCAGCCTCGGCCTGAGGTGGTCGGGGAGGCGGAGGGCCCTCAAGGAAGCTCCACCTCATCGGTCGTGGCGAGAATGGCCCCCTCGCGGAGCATCTCCTTGAGGGCCTTCTCCGCCCCCTCCTCTGTCACCCCACGGATTAGGTCGACCAAAACGACTGCCTCGTAGCCCAGGGCGAGTGCGTCCAGCACCGTAGCCCTGACGCAGTAGTCCGTTGCTACACCAACCACGAAGACCCTCCTTATCCCGGCCTTGCTGAGGAGGTAGTGGAGCTCTGTGCCGTCGAAGGCCGAGTACGCCTCCTTGTCGGGCTCGGTTGCCTTACTTATGATTACGGCATTACCCGGCAGCCCCGTCGCTGGGTGGAACTCCGCCCCCTTGGTTCCCCTCACGCAGTGGGGTGGCCACGGCCCTCCCCTCTCTTTGAAGCTCATGTGGTTCGGCGGGTGCCAGTCCCTGCTGGCGTACACTCTCAGCCCGGCGTTGGTGAACCTCTTCACGAGCTCACCG
>JALSOP010000021.1 GCA_026986435.1 Desulfurococcales archaeon
CATAACGTGGCGGTGTTCAGGCTGGAGGGGGAGGAAGTGATCATATCCGGGCCCGCCGGACCCGCCTGGAGGACAGCGAGGGTGATGATCGGGGACGCTCTCGACATAGCTGGTGGCTGGTAATGAGTGATGGGGCCTGGGCCGGCACTGTGCTCGGCCTCCTCTCAGGCCTCAGCTTCGCCCTCGGCGACGTCTTGGTCAGGGCTGCGAGCACAGGCCTCTCACCCCGGGCTAACCTCCTCATATCCCTGCTCGTGGGCACGCCGATGGCGGCGGTGGCCGCTGCCGCGCTAGCTGAGCCCCCACCGAGCAGGGTGGCCGTCACCCTCTACGCCGTGGCAGGCATCCTGAACTTCGTCGTGGGCAGGCTCCTGTTCTATTACTCAATAGCTTACGCCGGGGCGGCGACCTCCTCAGTGATCACGTCCCTAGCAATACCCATGGCCTCACTTCTCGCTTGGGCCATCCTCAGCGAGGAGCCGGGGGTAGGGGAGTTGATCGGCCTGGTATCGGTGACCGCAGCGGCGGTCCTAGCCAGTGTGAGGGTCAGCGGCGAGGCCCTCGGCGGCGGGTCCCAGGGCCTAGGCGTGTTGGCGGGCCTTGGCGCTGCGCTGTCCTTCGCCCTCTCCTCCCCAACTGTTAGGGCGGCGTCAGCGCTGGGAGGGTCCCCTCTGTGGGGGATGAGCATATCCTACGCTGTCGCTATCCCTTTCGCCTCCTTACTCGGCGGTAGGGAGTTGCTGAGGGCCCGTGGCGTGAGGCACGTACGGCTCATGGTTGCGGCTGCTGCATCAACAGCTGTTGCTCAGATGCTGAGGTACTCAGCCCTCTCGATCACTAAGGTCGCTACTGTAGTAGTCGCTATAGGGATGTTCCCTGTGCACACAGTGATCCTCTCATCGGTTCTCCTTAGGAGGGGGTACGGGGAGAGGGTGGGGCTAATTCATTTGGTGGCAGGGGCCCTCGCCGCATTTGGCATAATGGCGACTCATCTCCTGCGCTGATGTAATAATTAATTCCATCACACCCCATACATCATGGGTGCGGGGTTGAGGCGCTTCGGCTTCCTCACCGAGCTGCAGGTGAGGGTGGTTAAGCTGAGGGCTAAGGGACTGAGCCTTAGGGAGGTTGCGGCGGTCCTGGGCACCAGCCACCAGAACGTGAGCGTGGCCGAGAGGAGGGCGAGGGAGAACGTTAGGGCCGCTGAGGAGACGATACTCGCTTACCGGGTGGCGACGGCGGCTGTTAAGGTGGTCGTGCCGGACGGCACGCACCTGGCGGATGTCCCGAGGATCGTTATGGAGGAGTGCGATAGGGCCGGTGTGAGGCTAAGGGCCGACTTCACCCTAATATTTAAGCAACTGAGGTTCTCGAGGCCCCGCTGTGTTGAGGGAAACAGGCTGGCCCTACCGGTCATTGTCCTAGTTGACAGGGAGGGCTACCTCAGCATCTACCCCTACGACGATAGGGTGAGGGCTATTGTTGAGGGCGTTGAGTCCCTCTAGCCAGCCTTACCTCAATCGATCTCGCGTGCTCGATCAGCCCCTCAGCCCTAGCAACCTTGGCTGCGTAGGGGCCCAGCCTCTCGAGACCTTCCTTCGTGGCCAGCTGGATATCTATTATCTTTATGTAGTCGAACACGGAAAGCCCGCCCCTCCTCTTCGCCGCCTGATTAGTGGGTAGCACGTGGTTCGTGCCTATGGCGTAGTCGCCGAGGGGTACGGGCGTGTTTATCCCTATGAACACAGACCCGGCTGACCTCACCCTTGACACGACCTCCGGGAGGGACATGTCCCTAACTAGGACCTCGAGGTGCTCGGGCGCGTACTCGTTCGCGAACTCGAACGCCTCATCGATGCTGTCAACAACAAAGACCGCGCCGTTCCTGCGGAGGGACTCCTCAATAATTTCTGCCCTAGGCGATGACTTAATGATCTCGTCGACCCGCCTAACGACCTCCTCAGCCAGGCCCCAGGAATCGGTCACGAGGACGGCCGCCGCCATCGGGTCGTGCTCGGCCTGGGACACAAGATCGGCCGCAACGAGCCCCGGGTCCTGCTCCCCATCAGCTATTATGAGTATCTCAGAGGGTCCTGCTATGAAGTCCACGTCTATGATGCCGTAGAGGAGCTTCTTAGCGGTTGCTACCCACACGTTCCCGGGACCGACGACCTTCTCCACCTTAGGCACTGTTTCGGTCCCGAACGCCATGGCCGCGACTGCGTGCGCCCCGCCTACCCTGTAGGCCTCGTCGACGCCGGCGATCCTCATCGCTGCCAGGGTCGCGGGGTCTACACTAGCGTCCGGTCTGGGCGGTGTGCAGGCTATGACCCTCTTCACTCCCGCGACCTTTGCCGGTATTATGGTCATCAGCGCCGTGGATGGGTAAGCCGCTCTACCCCCCGGCACGTACACGCCCACGCTTTCCACGGGCTTCCAGAATTGGCCCACATATACGCCGGGGGCGAGCTCGTATATCCAGAGCTCTCTCGGCAACTGCTTCTTGTGGAAAACCCTTATGTTGTTAGCCATCACCTTAAGCGCCTCCTTCAGGTCCTCCGGGATTCTCTCAAGCGCCTCCTCCATCTCCTCCTCCGTTATCCTCAGTTTCTCCTGGGTTAGGGCGTCGGTTCCGAAGAACTCCCTGTAGAAGTCTATTATAGCGTCGTCGCCCCTGACGAAGACGTCCTGTATTATCTCCCTAACCCTGTCCTCTATCTCCTCCATCCTGAGCGATGACCTTTTCAGAACCCTTTTGACAAGGTCCTTACTCGCTTCCTTAAGCCTTACGGGGGTGAGGGTTGGCAAGGTTTATCCTCGTGTAATGAATGTTGCTGTGTTTAAAAAATAATTGATCGGCCGATTTAGTCCTTGGAGCTCAGGTCGACAGGGTTACCGTCGATGTCGAGGAGGGGCCTCGGCGGGTCCCTCTTCTGGGTCAGCAAGGAGACCACGACGAATGTTATTGTGCCGGCGATCAGGGCAGGTATGGCGGCGATGTATATGGCGTCCCACACCGCCCAGTCGAAGACGCCCTCCTCGACCTCGAGGGTTATCGGCAGGAGCCAGAAGATGAGCGGTATCCATACAGCGAAGTTTGCTATGACCGAAGCTACTGCTCCAGAGCGGTTCGCCCTCTTCCAGTATATGCCGAATATGAATGGTATGCCCTGCACCATCAGTATCAGCTCCCAGCTCAGGTTCATTAGGAAGTAGATCGTCTGCGCCCAGAACGCTATGGCCAGCGAAATGAACGCTATGACGGGCACCAGGAGCCTCGATATGAGAAGCTTCGTCTTCTCGCTCAGGTCAGGCTTGATCATCGGGAGGAGGTTCCAAGCGATCATCGACGGGGGTATGAGCATTGAGGAGTCTGCGGAGCTCATAAGGGCGGCCAGCAAGCCGATAGTGAATATCGTGAACACTGGCAGCGGGAGGTAGTCGAGGGCGAGCCTGGGCAGGACCTCGTCGGGGTTGGCAAGGTTCGGGTATATGAGGATCGCCCATATCCCCATAAGCGCGGGGATCAGGCCAATCGTCCAGTAACCTATGGCAGCGGCTATCGACGCGTTCCTCGAAGTCCTCGCGTCCTTAGCCGATAACGCCCTCTGAACCAGGTCCTGGCAGGAGAGGGATCCGAGGCCCTGCACGACCCACGACGATATGTAGAACATGAGGCCGAACAGGCCGACGTAGCCGAGGTAACCGAACCCCGGCTCCGGCAGTATCGAGTAGTTCCCCGGCTGTATCTGGGTAGTTATTCTCTCCCAGCCGCCGGCAGCGCTGATCACGTACGGCACAGCAATGACTATGCCTATGATGAAGAGGAACATCTGTATGAAGTCCGTGAGGGTCACGGCCCACATGCCGCCGAGGGCGGTGTAGATTATGGTGACGATCGTCCCTATCAGCACACCCTGCTCCCACGGTATGCCGGTATATACCTGGAATATGGTGCCGAAGGTCACGAGGAGGGCCGCCATCCACCCCATGTAGGCTATGACCTGAATGATCAGCGACGCCGCCTCCATCGCCCTGCCGTACTTTACCCTGAAGAAGTCGCTGATCGTGACATACCTGAGCTTCCTCAGTATGTGGGCGAAGAACAGGCCGAACAGCAGTATGGCGACGCCGGCCCCTATCGGGTCCATTATGATGCCCCTCAAGCCGAAGCTGTAAGCCATCGAGGCCCCTCCGACAGCGACCCCCGTGCCGAACCATGTGGCGAGTATCGTGCCGAACGTTAACCAGAAACCTAGCCTCCTCCCCGCCACTATGTAGTCAACCAGGTTCCGGACCTTCCTGGACGCCCACCCACCTATGATGAGGACAAGGGCGATGTAGGCCACAGTACCCCATAAGGCAATGGCGACCTTATCCAAAACCGACACCTACACGTAATTAATTGTTGGAACGGGTTTAAATAGTATTATACATTCGATCCATACACATAAGCTAAAACTACGTCTTTATACGCTTAAGGACTTCCTCCGCAGCGTCGACATACATCTCAACATCCGCCCCCTCGTGCATAGCCGACACGAACCACTCCTCGAACCACGCGCCGGCGTAGGGTATGACGCCCCTCGAGATCATCCCGAGCCACCACCTGCGCCACGCCCTCTTATCCGCTCTATAGGCCTCCCTGAAGTCTTTAGGTTGCTCGCTCAGCCCGAAGTATATGGCCCCCATCGCGCCGTAGCTCATCACGTGAGCCGTTATGCCTGCCTCCTCCACGGCCTCCCTAAGCCTCTTCCCCAACTCGGCGCTGAGGCTAGCCCTCCTCCGGAAGGTGGCCTCGTTATGGACCTTCGTGAGGGCTGCGTACCCCGCGGCTATGCTTAGGGGGTTCGCGTTGTAGGTGCCGTAGTGAACTGCCCTCCCGAGCGGGGTGACCTCCTCCATGTACTCCGCCCTGCCGCCGAATGCGGCTAGCGGGGTGCCTCCCCCCACAACCTTACCCATAGTGACCAGGTCCGGCTCTACCCCGAAGTCCGCGTAGGCTGGGCCGCTGGCGGCGTTGAACCCTGTCTTAACCTCGTCGAATATGAGGAGCACGTTGTAGTAGTCAGCCAGCCTCCTAAGCTCCCTCAGGTAGCCGTCGTCCGGCGGTATGAGGCCGCTGTTCGTCTGCACGGGCTCGGTAATTAACGCCGCCACCTCATTCTCGTTCTCCTTGAGCAACCTCTCAACGGAGTCCAAGTCGTTGAACCTCGCCACCAGGGTGAGCCCAGCGACCTCCTCCGGTGTCCCGGCAGAGTCAGGCACTGAGGCCGGCTTGGAAGCGGACCCCATGAGCACGTATTTGGCGGGCTTATCACTAATTAGGAGGTAGTCGTGGGCGCCGTGGTACGCACCCTCCATCTTTATGACCTTCTTCCTCCCGGTGACCGCCCTAGCAACCCGGACAGCGTACATGGTTGCTTCAGTGCCAGAGTTCGTGAACCTGATCATCTCAACCCCGGGGAACCTCCTCATGATCTCCTTGGCGAGCCCGATGGCTGAGGCTGTCGGGAACCCGAGGAGTGTGCCGACGTTCTCGGCAACAGACCTTATCGCCTCAACTATGGCCGGGTTCCTGTGCCCCGCAACCGCGGCGCCGTAAGCCATGCAGAAGTCCCTGTACACGTTCCCGTCCAGGTCCCAGACCTTCGATCCCTCCCCCTTGGTCACGTAGATCGGGTAGGGGTCGTAGAACTGTATCGCGCTATTCACGCCGCCAGGGAAGATCCTCGAGGCCTCCTCAAAGGCCCTCCGAGAGTTCCTTGTGAGGGAGAGATACTCCTTAAGCTCCTCCTCAACCATGCCCGAGGAACCACCACGTACGCTTTCGCCATCAAGTAAATATCCTCTCCTCAAGACGGAAAGCGCTGAGTGGCACTTACGCTAACCCACGACAAACTTATTAGCCGGGCCCCAAGCAACCAGCGGTGAAGTTCTTGCGCAGGGCGGTAACCCTAATGCTCCTCACCGCAATTATTGCGGCGATAATACCCGCCGCCACAGGAATCCGGACGGCGTCACAGCCAGCATCCTACGGCGCGTGGACCCCCATAGATGCGGGGGTGGATGATTCCTTTACCGCGGGTGAGCACTTCGGCGGGCTCTACGCAGACCTTGTCGAGCCCCCGTGGCTGAGCTACGCCGCCGTGGCCGACCCCGCCTCCGGCACTGTGGTCACGGCGTTCGTTAGGAAGGACGTTGACCTAGCGAACAACGACTATGTCTACGTATCAATAATGGCGCCTGTGGACACCGACGGGGACTCCGTGCCCGACTCATTCACTAAGGTGGTGAAGTACTTGTTCCGTGCCGGGACCGTGAGGGGCGTGGACTCAGTTTCTGTTGGGGGCGAGAAAGCGCTAGTGACGTGGACCTACGTCAACGCTGACGGCAAGGACTCCGTCGGGGCCGCCCTCATAGACCTGAACGGGACCGTGGCCTGGGTCGGTGACGTCGCGTCCTCGAGCACATACTACAACGAGTTCAGCAGGTCGTGCTACGTGGCCTCAGCGAGCGAGTTCCTAATAGTGTGGTACACAAGCGACGGCTCATCCGTCAAGGGAGCCTTCATCTCGACGAACGGCTCCCTCGGCTCCGCCTTCACGGTCTCAGACACCAACAGCCTGTACTGGAAGAGGGCTGACCAGATGCTCTGCATAGGCGGGGACTCCAAGGCACTGGTAGCGTTCCGCAAGTACGACAGCAACGAGAGGGAGCCTGACCTCTACGCCGCCCTGGTAGGGCCCGACTCCTCGGTCGCCATCATCAAGCTATACGACTACAACGGCACGGAGGAGACAGTCGGCGTGTCGGGGGCGTACCTCAACATAGACGGCAGCGGGTACTTCCTCGTGCCCTTCATGTCGGGCTCCTACGTCGGCTACTCAGTGGTTTCGGAGAGCGACGCATCTGTGCTGAGGCAATCAACATATCCAGGGCAGGGTTCATACCCTGCTGCGTGCGCCGCCGGCGACAGGTTCGTCATGACATGGGTCAAGTCCGACGGGTCTATCGGGGTGGGCAACATAGACACGAGCAACTGGTACATCCACATAGCCACGGTATCCGATACCGCGGTGACTTACCATCCCCTAATAATTTATGACTCAGCCGACTCCCTCTACCTCCTAGCATACTCAGGAGGCTCGAGCGCCTCAGACCTCGATGTCAGGTACGCCCTGCTCTCAGCGGGCCAGGCCACGGAGGCCCCTTCTATCCTTAGCGGTTACCCCAAGACATTGGTTGGGGGCCCAGAGAATCAGACGCTGGCCGGGCTGGCCGGTAGGTACGCTGGCGAGTTCGTCGCCGTGTATGATGATAACCAGGTGCCGGGGGAGAGGAACATAATGGCGTACGCGTCAGCGGAGGACACATCACCCCTGGGCTCGGCCAAGGTCTACGAACTTCCTAAGGACGCAGGCCCCTATAAGTCGGCCGTGATCGACCTTATTAACAATGCGCAGAGCGAGATCCTCATAGCTATGGCCTTCTGGGATGAGGGAAGCGATCCGTGCAACACCCCCGGGACAATAGCTAATGCTCTGGCCAGCAAGGTCTCCAACGACCCATCCGTAAAGGCATACGTGATCGTGGATAACGACACCGACCAGGAGATAAAGACGTGCCTATCTAATGCAGGGGTTAACGTAATAGACGACTCCTCCTACGGTACATCGTATCACATAATGCATAACAAATTTATGGTAGTTGACTCCCGCTACCTCGTAGTAGCTACCGTTAATTTCATAGTCAGTGATTTCAGCAGAAACAACAACACGGCAGTAATACTTGATTCACCGGCCGCAGCCCACTTCTATAAAGAGGAGTTCCTCCACATGTGGAATAACGGGAACGGTCTCTTCGGTACCCAGAAGACCGACGACCACTCATTCATAGCCTTCACGGACTACTCCGGCAGGACAGTCGTCCTGGAGGCGTACTTCACCCCTCAGTACTACGGCGTCAGGACGAGGGTGCCCGACGTGGTGCATGCCTACATAAGCAGGGCCTCCTCCAGCGTCAGGTTCACGGCATACATATTCACGACGAGCTACTTCGTCCAGCAGGTCTACGAAGCAATAGTTAATGCTAGCTCCCGAGGGGTTGACGTGAAGGGTGTCTTCGACGAGCTCCTCAACGTTGACACACCGGGGAGGAGGCTCTACTGGTTCATAGACGCCGGGGTCCCTGTGGCGATCGATAACCACCCCTACACCATGCACGCAAAGATATTCACAGTGGACGACGAGGTAGCCATAATAGGTTCGTGGAACCCGACGTACTCGGGGACAGCCAACAACGACGAGAACATACTCGTTATCAGGGACCCGGACACCGCCGCCGGCATAGCTAAGCAGATAGCCGACTACGTGACCTCAATGTACGACGACACAGCACACTTCGTTCAGCCACCCCACCACTACAACCCGACCCACCCCGTCATAACTAAGGTCATGTACTACCCGGACAGCAGCGGGGACCCGACGTACGAGTGGGTCGAGATATACAACCCGACAAACCAGGACTACGACCTCACATGGGTAGTCATAGGGGACTCCGAAAACCTCATAGACGGGGATGATGAGGGGATGTACAAGTTCCCCGACGGGGCCTCACTAGGGCCCCACTCATACGCCATCATAGCCTACGACGCCCAGGCGTTCGAGAACCTCTACGGCCACTCACCCACGTACGAGATAGCAGGGACAGATCCTAACGTACCAGACCTAACCCCTTACGACACGAACAAGTTCACAGGCTCATGGAACCTCAGCGACGACGGAGACGAGGTAATCCTTGCACGCTCCTACTATGGGTTCCTCAAGATACTTGACGCCGTGTGGTGGGGCAACAGCCAGTACATGAACTCAACCTACGGGCAGTCAGCCAGCGCAGCGCCACTAAACACCTCCGGGGCCCAGCCCGGTGACGGGATAGTGAACAAGTACCTGACAGGCGATAACGACTACCTGGACGCGCTCATACTTAGCGACAAGTACACCATAGCCGCCAACCCCCAGCCCGTGCCAGAGCCGTGGATCCTTCCTTTAGTTGCTGCATTGGTATTCGTTGCAGCTTATTTGTTGTTCCGGAAGAAGTTCTAAGACTCTTTTTTAATATTCCTTATTTACTTAAACAAGCTTATAGTGATGTACTGCTTCACAAAAACTGAGTTTAATTAACAGATAATTGTTCATTATTATGATCATGATAAACCTTAGATAGTCCTAACTATATGTTAACATAGTAATAATGTTCTTCATAACGTTAAGATAGACTTATTTTATCGGCACAGGGTTAAGTTTTTGATCATTATTAAGATACGGTGATCCGACATGGCCGTAATTTATACTACGTCAAGGAAAGTGAGGGCAGATCCAGAGGGACTCATAAAAGTGCTTCTTAATCCAGAAGCATTCCTTAAGGGTCTTAAGTATGTAGAGAGTTTGGAGAAAAGCGGAGACGTTTGGATAATAACGTTTAAATGGAGCAAGTTCGGAATGGCCGCTACCTACGACGTTGACTTCTCTATATATAGAGACGGTAACACGGTAGTGTATGAGTCGGTTGAGGGGTCCCCACATAGGGCAAGGGTGGTTTTCTCAATACTGAGACTCCCCAAGGAGGGAGTCATCGGGATCACGGCGACCGCTGAGTTCGATCTAGGTGGTTTGGCAGCGTTCCTAGGTAAAGGGGATTTCGGTAAGTTCGTTGATGAGGTAGTTGATGCGGCTGTTAAGTCATACATGCGGAGTTTGTTGAGGAGAGAGGGCTTGGAGAGGGTTGATTGCAGGTACTGCGTCTTCTACGAGGCCGAGAGGAGGTACTGCTACGCCCTCGACGAGCCCGTGTCCGACCCAACAAGGCCGCCGTGTAAGGGGTCGATGTTCAAGAGGGCCGAGCCGAAGAGTTCCGGAGAATTCGTTGGAGGCCGTGGTGCCGAGGAGAGTTCTGAACAGGGTAAAGAGAAATCACAGGATAGTGCCGAGGGTTCTGAGTAGGGTTAATTCTATGAACTGATTTATGTGCAATAGCAAATATTTTCGTCCATACAACACGTACCTGGTGGACTGTATTGAGAGTAGTTGTGGCGACATCCGATGGTATCAGGGTTCACATAGGTCACTTCGGGGACGCGAAATACTACTTCATATACGATGTTGGCAAGGACCCAAGGTTCCCTAAGCTGGAGATCGTCGAGAACCCGTTCAGGGGTGAAGAGGAAGAGCACGGCCACGGGAACAGGGCAAAGAGGGAGGGCCTCCTGAGACTGTTTAGGGGCCCCGACGCCGTAGTAGCGACCTTCTTCGGACCTGGTGGAGAGGAGTTCTTCCGCTCCCGCGGTGTCCTACCCGTAAAGGTGAGGCCCTGGGCCATTATAGAGGAGGGCCTAAGCAGGGCTATTGATGCCCTGAGGCCCTCAGGCTACCCCCGTGAATAGGGCCCTTTTCTCAGGCCCTGCCCTTGGTCACGTACTCCACGAGCTTCCCGGATGGTGCTTTACCGCTATAGTAGTTGAATACCTTCCCGCACCTCGGGCACTGGAGCCTCCTAACGGTGTAGAACCTGAACTTCCATGGCTTCCTAACGAGTTTGAAGTCCTCGAGGGGCGCCTCAAAACCGCAGTAGGGGCACTTGATCGTGGCGGCCTTAACGACCTCAACAGCTCCCTCCTCAACGACCCAGGTTACGTAATCACCCACCCCGACGCTGAGGGCCTCCCGAACCCGTTCGGGGAGTGTGACACGGTACCCCTTCCCTACTTTTGTGGTTATGCGTGGCATTGCTTAGGCCATTATTAATTCTTGGATAGCGTATTTATGCTTTTCATACTTTAAAAGGAGGCCTCCTCCAAAGACAAAATGGTGTGCGGTAAGGCTTATAATGTGTTGTTTTACGATATATCAGGTGATATGTTGAGTGAGTATCGGGCGATGATAGGTTTCGGCGCCAGCACCGAGCTACTGGTGCTCCACGCCCTGAGCAAGGGCGAGGCACACGGGTACGAGATAATAAAGAGGATAAGGGAGGAGTTCGTGTTTCCGAGGTCCCCGGGGATCCTATACCCCGTGCTCAGGAAGCTTCTGCGGAGGGGCCTGATCGAGGAGGCTGGTAAGGTCTCGAAGGGAGGGAGGGTCGTTAAGGTCTACAGACTGACGGAGAAAGGGCGTGAGTACTTGGCTGGGAGGGCTGGGGAGATTGAGGAGCTTAAGAGGCTTGCCACAGGCGTGAGGCTATTGAGGGACATAGGTGGGGACGACCTCGCCAGGGAGATGGGGAGGCTCGTCAAGGTCCTACACAGGGCTGGCCCGGAGGAGGTGAGGGAGTTGGCTGAGGCGATAGCGGACTTCATCAAGAGGGTTCGTGACGTGAGGATAAGGCTGGAGGCGGTGAGGGATGAGTGACATAGTCGTCGTTGAGGGGCTCATGAAGAGGTACGGCGACGTGGAGGCTGTTAGGGGCATAAGCTTCAGGATAAGGAAGGGCGAGGTCTTCGGGCTTCTCGGCCCCAACGGGGCAGGGAAGACCACCACGATCCACGTTATAGCGACTCTCCTCAGGCCCACCGCCGGCAGGGTGGCAGTGGCTGGGCACGACGTCGCGAGGGAGGCGGCCGAGGTTAGGAAGAGGATAGGGATAGTGTTCCAGGACCCGAGCCTCGACACAGCGCTCACCGCCTACGAGAACATGTACATACACGGCCTCCTATACGGGCTAGGCGGGGAGGAGCTAAAGAAGAGGATAAGGGAGCTCCTGGAGTTCGTGGAGCTTAGGGAGCACGCCAACAGGCTCGTGAGGAACTTCAGCGGGGGGATGAGGAGGAGGCTCGAGGTGGCTAGGGCCCTCCTCCACAGGCCGGAGCTGCTCATACTCGACGAGCCAACAATAGGGCTCGACCCACACACCAGGGCAAGGATATGGGACTACATAAGGGAGGTCCAGAGAGCTGAGGGAATGACTATACTACTCACAACCCACTACATGGACGAGGCAGAGGAGCTCTGCGACAGGATAGCGATCATGGACCGAGGCAGGATAATGGCTGAGGGGACGGCGGAGGAGCTGAAGTCCCTCATCGGCTCCGACGTAATAATAGCGAGGTTCGACAGGCCCGCCTGCTTCCGCGACCCACCCATCAAGGAGTGCAGGGAGCTACCCGACGGCAGGGTCGAGATGGTGGTAGAGAACGCGGCGAAGGCCCTCCCCCAGCTCTTCGACGCGGCGAGGGCCTCAGGGCTGAGGATAGTGGAGGTAAGCTACAGGAGGCCGACCCTGAACGAGGTATTCCTCCACCTCACGGGGAGGGAGCTGAGGGACTCCCCATCCAGCACCACGAGGCCGCCAGCGTTCATGGCTAGGAGGAGGTGATGGTCATGGGGTTCGCTAGGGCGTTCGGGGTCATGGTGTACAGGCAGCTCAAGAGGTTCGTTAAGGCGAGGGGTAGGCTGGTGATGACCCTCGCCCAGCCAATAATATGGATAGTGTTCTTCGGCGTCGGCATGGGGTCAGTGTTCAGCTTCAGCAACCCGGTGGCGGAGTCATTCATTAAGCAGGTCTTCGGGGGCCTGGACTACATGACCTACCTAACCACCGGCGTCGTCGGCATGACGGTGTTCCTGGGCTCCTTCATAAGCGGCATAACCGTGCTATGGGACAAGCAGTTCGGGTTCCTCAAGGAGACGCTCGTGGCCCCAGCACCGAGGTCAGCCATAATCCTTGGGAGGTCGTTCGGCGACACCCTCGTCGTGCTCCTTCAGGCGGCGATAATAGCCCTGGTCGCTAAGGCGGTAGCGCCCTCAATTAACCTGGCCGGTCTACCGGCGGCCCTGGCATACGGGCTGATACTGGGGATGGGGCTTGCGTCGGCGGGCATAGTGATATCCCTGAGGATGACCACCCCGGAGTCGTTCCAGGTAGTGATGAACTTCGTCATGATGCCCCTGATGTTCCTGAGCGGGGTCTTCTACCCCCTCGACAGGCTACCACTGTGGGCGAAGGCCATAGCCACCGCCAACCCCCTGACGTACGCCGTGGACGGCGTGAGGTACTGGCTCACCGGGGCAAGCGCCTACGGACCCCTTAAGGACCTCGTGATACTCTCAGCCATATCAGCGGTCTTCATAGCCCTCTCGGTATGGGAGTTCAGGAGGGCCACGCTGGACTGAGACAGCTAAAAAGAACGCCCCCATATCTTTAACACCTCACACGCCCCGGAACCTTCTCAGCACTAGGAGGAGGGCAGAAGCAGCTACTGCACCGACGGCGGCACCTAAGATCACCGGGACCACGGCCCCTTGCACGCCACGGCCGGGTGAGGGGGTTTCTTCAGTGCCTCCACCATTTGCTGGGCTCGAGTGCATGGTTCCGGGCGTGCTCGCCCGCTCCGTCACCGTCACCGTTCTCTCGGCCCTCAGGCTGCTCCCATCACCGTAAGCGACAGTGACTCTCACGGTGTAGGTGCCTGGGGAGCTGTATGAGTGGGTCGCCGTCGGCGACGCAGTCACGGCGTCGGTGCCGTCTCCGAAGTCCCATGAGTATTCGGTGACGCCCCACTCATCAGGTATGTTGATGGCCTCGAACCGAATACCCTCACCCACCACGAGATCGCCTGCGACAACAATCCCTATGGCGCCCTCCCCACCAGACGGCGAGAGAAGGGCGACGTGCTCACCATACGCCACGAGAACGCCGTCCCCTCCGGGGGACCAGGCCAGGTCCTCTACCCAGGCGCTCAGTGGGTCACTGATGCCGACTAATTCTCCATCAGCCGAGAACACTTTGACCACGAACCCCTCCTCCGCGTCGACGGGCAAGGCGAGCGTGCTACTGTTCGGGCTCCACGCGGGCGGCGCCGTCACTACACCGCTCACGTTAAGCCTCCAGAGAAGGGCTCCTCCTTCTCCGAGCACCGCGACCTCACTGAATGATGCGGTGGCCAGCCTGAGGCCGTTGGGCGACCACGCCACTGCGTGGCAGTCCCTCACAAGGATAGGGGATTCCCACATCACCTCGCCATCACCCGTCTTCAGCACTGTTGCCTTACCCCTGGCATCCTCACCCTTACCCCACCCAGTAGCTACCGCGACGCCGACGTCCCTAGGCCCCCACTCAATATCCCACAGAACTGGCGGAGAACCCGGTACGGATATGGTCCTCTCCCAGAGGACGTTGCCGCCCGTAACGCCGTAGGCGATGACGCCAGCTGATTCGGGGCTATAGTACCCTACGGCAAGCCTTCGGCTGTCCTGCGCCCATGAGAGGCTGGCCAGCCCGCACCCGCAGTCGGTGCGCATCACGGTGTCCCCGTTACTGCTGTCGAGAACGACGACCTCGCTACCGCTGGTTATGACCGCCACCTTACTGGAGTCAGGGCTCCACTCCGCGGACTTTATGTAGTCGAAGGAGTCACTGACGCGCCATTCCCACAGCTCCGAACCCTCAGAGCCGAAAACGTAGAGGGTATCCCCGGACACTAAGGCTACCTTGGCTGAGTCCGGGCTCCAAGCAACCAGGTCGGTGTCCCTCTCGAGGCCTCCCCGCCATAGGATGTCGCCGGAGGCCCCCAGCACTATGATGTCGCCTGCGGCAATAGCTATCTTCTCGCCGTCCGGGGACCACGACACGCTCCACACATTACTGCCTGCGTTGAGCACCCACCTGGTCACCCATTTAGAGACACCGCCCTCGGATGCAGAACCTGGGGTCAGGGCCAGGGCTAGTGAGGTGAGAAGCAGGACGATAGCTAGGGCATTAACAGCCTTCAGCATTTGATGTACCGTATTAAAGTCCGCAATAAACAATATATGTTTTTATAATCAAGAATAATGAACAAGTAAGTACGTACATGAAAAGGGACGAATATTGAGTAAATTGTGCTAACAATACTTAAATTTTGCCTCTCGGCTTACCACCAGGTGTTAGTTCCAATGCGTGCAAACCCACTCACCATAGCTATAGCAGCGCTGGTCATCGCATCCGCCATAGCGGCGCCCATAGCTGGAGCAGAGACATTCCGGCAGAGGCCCCCACTCACGATCCAGTGGGTGTACGAGGTCAGCAAGGGCCTCCTAAGGGACATGGCCCCATCACCCAAGGGCGGCCTGATAGCCCTCACCAACAACCTCTTCGGGGGAGCGACCTCAGGCAGGGTAATATTCCTGGGCACCGACGGGAACCCGGTATGGGTAACCGATGACCTAGGCCACCCGGCCGCAGGGCTATCTTGGTCACCCAACGGTGACGCTGTCGTGACAACCCTCTTCCTGGGGGATGGCGTAGCGATCATTAACGTAACGACCAGGAACGTCACCACCTTAAGCATAAAGGACGCTGAGGAAGCTGTCTGGTCGCCGGACGGCGAGAAGATAGCTGTCTGGGTAAGGTACAAGCAGTTGCGCGTCATATCCCCGAACGGCACCCTCCTGCTCTCAGCCGGGTTCAGTAACTACATAACGACCATCACGTGGGACACCAAGGGGGAGCTACTCCTTATAGGGACGACTAAGGGTATGGAGGCATTGAACCTGAGCAACCCCAAGGCGTCATGGGGACACGGCGACATGAGGGTTAGGGAGGTGAGTGCATCGCCCGACTCCTCAATGATCGCCGTCGCCTTCGTCAAGAACCCCGACGGCCCGATAACGAGGGTCGATGTGCTCTCGGCCAACGGCACCCTGCTGTGGTCGGTGAGCGGGTACTACTCAGACATAGCGTGGAGGCCCGGCACCGACGAATTACTGGTCACGGGGCTGAACACCACGCTATACGACAGCGAGGGGGGCGTGATCTGGTCGCTCAACAAGTCAGGCGGCCTGTTCTTCGCCGCACCCACTCAGGTAGCGCTCTGGCACCCAAGCGGGGACAACGTCACAATAATCGATAGCGACAGGGTTCTCGTACTGAACGCGTCGAACGGCGATAAACTGTGGGAGGGCAACCTGGGCTTCGCCCCATCGAGCGCTGAGTGGGTCCCCGGCGACGGGCTAGCCCTGCTGGGGGCGCACAGCCTGTACCTATACGGCCCTCCCAAGGACCTCGCGAAGATCAGCCTAAGTCTTGGGGGTTGCGACTGCAGTGTAGTCGTCTCATTCAGCGACGGGAACGTGACTAAGCAGTACACAATAAACCGGGACGAGACCCTCGACCTATACGCCACCCCAGGAAATTACGCAGTGACCTATTACCTCTTCATCCCGCCCCGCGGCCTCGGCCCCTACGTAGGCGACATAATAGGGTGGCTGATGAACCACACAGTAACACAGAACCTCAGCGTCGAGGCCGGCCGCGAATACACCATAGCAGTGCCCGTCGACGAGATACTGGAGGCCGCGATGACGGACCTCGCCAACATAACCCTGAGAGGGCCCCCGGGAGCGAAGGCGGTGTTCAGGTGGGGACCCAGCTTCGGGCAGTCAAGCACCGTGGACATACCAGAGACGGGGGAGGTAGTTGCCAAGGCCGTACCGGGGACCTACGTCGTGCAGGCGTTCTTCGGTTCAGCCGAGGCGGTCAACGTCGGCAACATAACCCTGGAACCGGGTCAGACCCTAACAATAGACCTGAGCACCCTCATCGGGCCCACAACCACCACAGCCACACCTCCAGCTACCAGGACAACCACCACAACGACCACGACGTCACCAGCGGGCGTGCCAGAGGCGGGAACAACCACAACAGCAGCCGAGACAGCAACAACCACCAGCGCCCAGACGCAGACAACCCCCGCTCAGCCATCCCCCGGAACCAATCTGATGGTCATTATCGCAGTCGCCGTTGCCGTGGCAGTGATAGCTGCTGTGCTTCTCCTTAGGGCGAGGAAGTGATTTTTCTTCTAATCAGCTTCCCCGCTTCCCCTTGATGAAGGCCCTCACAGCGAGTGCTGCGAGAGCGGCCCCAGCGAATGCCGGGGTTAGCCAGGCCCATGAAGCGCTCGGCGGGGGAGCCCCCACCCTAACCAGCCACACGCCGCCCGCCTCTATCACGACGAGTGTGTCGTTGTTGAGCGGGGTGGAGTAGGTGTAGACTAGCTTGACTAATGGCTTCATGGACCCGTCCTTACTGAGGAGGTACGGCTCCCCTATAACCCTCTTGTCAGTAACGTCAGTAACTTTCGTGACAACGAGGTAATCTCCTACGGCGGCCTCGGGGAACAGCAGCCACTCGGTCTTACTCACCCTCCTGCCCTCAACATCCACGATATAGGTAGCGCCCCCGGAGTAGACCAGCGCTGAGGAGCATCCTGGGAACCAGGCAAGGAAATCCGTACCGTTCTCGGGGAGGAGGCCCTCGAGCACGTCCTCACCATCGATGAGGATCTGCGTGTACCTAACCCCTCCCTTACCGGTGATGACGGCTGAGGTCACCGCGACGGCGTCGCCGCACGCCCTAAGCCTTAACAGCGCTCCCTCACCCCCAATCACTGTGTGCTTCCACACCACGTCCCCCGTCCCCGGGTCGATGGCCAGGGCCTCATCACCCACGACGGCGAAGCCCAGGCCGGCTACCGCGGACGCCCTAACCTGTGAGCCAAGGCTGATGTTGTAGGCGGTCCCCCCGAAGCCCACGAGGGCGGCCCACCCCTTAGAGGAGATAATGAAGACCCTGTCCCCGAAGATGCTAGCTGATCCACTCTTCCCGTAGGAGGCCACGAGATTTACTGTTAGGGGAGGGACGCTGAAGGAGTACACCGCCTTACCGTAGTCATCAATAATTAATGCCTCCACATCGCTTACCCAAGAAACCCTCGTGACAGTTAAGCCAACGTAAGGGCTCACCTCGCCCCTGCCAGCAAGCGTCACGTAAGCCACCCTACCCCTAGCGTTGAGAAGGACGGCACCCCCGCTAGGGGACCAGTAGATGAAGGAGGAGGGAGCGCATGACAGCGGCATAGCCACCTCCTTAATGACTGAGCCGTCAGCTACGGAGATGAAGTAGAGCCTGTCACCAGCGAAAACCGCTACCTTTCCCCCGCCCGGTGAGAAGGAGGCAGCGCAGACGTCCTCATCAAGCGTCTTTGACCAGCGGAGTGACCCAGCGCTGTCGTAGAGCCTTAGCTCCCTGTTCCAGGCTATGGCGAGGGCGTCCCCGCCCGGTGACTTAGCTAACGCACCGGCTACTTTCCCCAAGTAGGTGGAGTAGGACGACCCCGCCCCGAGCCAGTAGACGAGGGCTGAGAGCGCGAGCAGGGCCAGAGAGGCGGCCGCGAGCAGTTTCCACCCCATGGGCACTCACACAAGAATATGTCGTGAGAGGCTATGAAGTCCCTCTCAACGGCTGAGGCCGAGCAACCTCTTCCTTGCCAGCTCAACGTACTCCTCCTTATTGTCTATGCACACGTAGTGCCTGCCCAGCCTCGCCGCCGCCACGCAGGTCGTGCCCGAGCCAGCGAAGGGGTCGAGGACGACGTCCCCGCTGAAGGTGTAGAGCTGTATGCACCTCCTCGGGAGCTCCTCCGGGAACGGGGCCGGGTGCCCCACCCTCCTCGCTGACTCCGGCGGGAACCTCCACACAGACCTCGTGTACTCCAGGAACTCCTCCCTCGTTATCGTGTCCTCTTTGCCCTCACCCCTCACCCGCTTAAAGGAACCCTTACTGAGAACGATTATGTACTCGTGCTGGTCCCTGAGGGTCGGGTTCACGGCACTCATCCACGTGCCCCAGGCTGTCGATGAACCCGATACGGCGTCGCCCTTATCCCATATTATCTCCCCCCTCAGGAGGAACCCTATCTCCTCGAAGACCTGGATCAGGTAGGCGTGCAGGGGGATATAGGGCCTCCTACCGAGGTTGGCTACGTTGAAGCAGGCCCTCCCGCCCCAGACGAGGACCCTGTAGACCTCCCTCATCACTTCCTCAATGAGGCCCATGTACTCGCTGAGGGAGAGGTCCTCATCATACTCCTTGCCCACGTTATACGGGGGAGAGGTCACCATCAAGTGGACGCAGTTACTCGGGAGCCTCTTGAGCACCTCCCTCGCGTCCCCTAAAACAATGCTGTCCAGGTACTCGGGAGGCACAGGCCTCTCAACGAGCTCATCAGGAGAGGGGGTGGGGAGGCCCGCACCGGAGTAGAGCCTCCTGGAATAGAACGGGGTTGAGTCATGAGACACCCTCCCAGGGACACCGAAAGAGCTGGTTCGGGTACCCCTCCCCCTCCTCATCACACCCACACCCTCGCGAGAGACTCAGCCGCTCAGGCACTGTGCGGTTTGGGCCGCCAACCCACTATGGGCCATCCACAAATAATGTCGCCGGAACCCTTAACAGGCCCTATAGGCCCGCATTATTAACTCCGACCATCACCGTACCTTGGGTGAACCTTGAGGATCAGGGTGCTCGTATGGTTTGAGGAGGACATGTACGTAGCGAAGGAGGTCGTTACTGGGGTGACCAGCCAAGGGAGGACGTTGGAGGAAACCCTATCCAATCTGCAGGAGGCCCTCGAGCTATACCTTGAGGAGG
>JALSOP010000022.1 GCA_026986435.1 Desulfurococcales archaeon
ACACTTCTGCCTCAAGTACTTTCTCTCCATGAACGGCCTAACCCGGAACACATCCCTGCTAACGCTTGAGGGTATCTTCTTGCCCAATTCACGCACCCCGCCTCAACAACTAAATTAGAGCTGACGTTGGGGCTAATTACTGATTAGGAGAAGAAAGGTTGCGGGGCTAGAAGAAGAGGCCCTCGAGACCGGCGCCGAGCTCCTCCTCGCTGACCTCCTCTTTCTCCTCCTCTTCTTCCTCTTCCTTCTCCTCTTCCTCCTTCTTGGGAGCAGCCGCCGGCGCCGGGGCAGCAGCCGCGACACCGAAGTCGAGGCCTGGCTCCACTGCCTGGAGCGCGGCGGCGAGCGATACAGCCTTGATGTGCGCTAGCTTCAGCACGTCCTCGGCCGTCTCCGGCACCACGTACCCTGCCTCAGCCGCCAGGGCCAGGGCACGTATGTGCGCCCTCTTTATTACGTCGGGCATCACGTCCGGGAGCGGTAGAGCGGTTTCGATGCTCAGCTCCTTGGCTATGGCCACTGCCCTCATCAGCTCGTCCCGGAACTCGTCTATGTCCAGCTTCAGTTTCTCGCCCGGTATGACCAGGCCTTCATCGATCGCTACCTTTGGCCTCGCCTTCTCTATTATTGTCTTGATCCCGAGCTTTCTTAGGAGTGACGAGAGTTCCGGCCCTATCTCCTCACCGGCCTTAGCTACCCTTGTCTCCTTCTGTATCCAGATGACCCCCTCACGCACCATGGTCTTGACTCTCAGCTTGCCGAAGACCGAGAGCATCGGGCCCGGCGGTATACCCGTTGGTCCCTCAGGCAGGTATATGTCCGCTGGCGCTATCTCGCCGGGTTTGGCGTACCTCAAGAACCCGACCTTCTCTATAAGCATCGCTGCCTCGAATGCGTTGAGGTCGGTGAAGAAGAACGCGTTCGTCCCTGTCAGGTACTTCGCCACCTCGTCAGCGTAGGGGAGGCCCAGCTCCTTCATAGCCCTGAGGACGAGGCTGTTCTTGTACACCTTTATGACACCGTACTTGCTCAGGGACCTGCGGAGTGCTTTATATGTCTGGTTCCTCACACTCTCGAGGTCTATGATCACTAGTGTGTGATACTTCCTCAGATTCTCCTTTATTTCCTCAACAATCTGGGCCTTTCTCTGGATGGCCGGCCTTACTCTCTTCTCAGCTAGCTTAGCCTGCTCCTGTGCCTGGAGGTAGCGCAGGAGCCTGTCCAGTGCCGCCCGGGTCTTCCACTTCATTCATGCTCACCTCTTGGGAGGTGGTAGCACCTCTACTGAGGGTCCCATGGTTGTCTTGACATAAATCTCGGCGAAGCTCTCGAGCTCCCTCTTCACCTTATTCTTGATAGCATCCAGAACAGTCATTATGTTCTCAGCGAGCTTCTCCGGATCCATGTCCTCGGTGCCGACCCTGCACCCTACCCAGGGCTGCTCCTTGTTCCTTAGCCTTATGCTCCTCTTGTATCTCTCTATGAACGCCTTTATGTCGGCGTTTATCGGGACAACAACAGGAGCCTTACCCCTCGGGCCTAGCGCTGGCCCGAGTATCCTGCCGACGTGGCCCATGAGGTCCGCCCTTACGAGAACCCAGTCGTAGGTTCGCGCGAGTTTCTTTATCTGCCTCTTGTTCATGGCCTTCAGGTCGTCGAGCGTGATAGCGTCAACGCCCGCCTCCCTTGCCTTCAGGAGGGTGTCGCCGGAGGCAACGACGAGGATCTTAACGTCCTTTCCTAGGCCATGCGGGAGGGTGACGGTCTCCCTGAACCTGCCCTCAGGCGACTTGGGGTTTATGCCCGGTAGGACGACTATGAGCTCTATTGACTGCTTGAAGCGCCTGCCCTTACCCAGCTCTATCGCCTTCCTCACCGCGTCAGCTATTACTTCCTTCGCCAAGGACATCAGCTGAGCACCTCCTCACTCCTCTTTCCTCCACTCCTCCTCATATTTAAGCAGTAGCTCGTCGTGGAGGCCCTGCTCGACCTCCTTCAGCACGTCCCTGGGCTCCTTACCGTTGACTGTGACACCTACTGTCTGGGCGGTGGACAGGACAGTCTTGACAGCCGCCTTCAGTGTCTTAGCTGTTAACTGCTTCTTTTTCATCAAGGCTATCTTGATCACATCCTCTAGAGAGACGTCACCCACTTTCTGGTGCTCCGGGTCGCCTGAGGGCTTGCTGGCGCCGGCAGCTTTTATGAGTAGTTCGGATGTCGGCGGGGACTTGACCTCTATGAAGTACTCTTTAGTGTCCGGGTCGACGTATATGTCGACGGTGACCTCCATACCCTCGAAGTGCTTAGTTAGCTCGTTGAGTTTGTCCACTACCTCCTCGACGTTGAGGCCGAACTGTTGTAGAGCCGGACCTAGAGGTGGTTCGGGAGTCGCCTTACCGCCCGGTACCCTGATCCTAACAAGCCTGACACCCATCACGCATCACCCCTTACTCTTTACTGGACGTATCTGTTCAACGGGGACTTTTAACTCTAGGGGGAAGGCCGCGTCCAGGATCTCGAGCGTGATCTCCTGCCTAACCCGGTTCACATCAGTTACGCGGGCATGCATACCCCTGAACGGGCCTGAAATAATCTCGACTATGTCCCCGGGCTTTATGAGCTCTATGAACGGCTTTGTCTTCACCATCTTCTCGATCTCCTTGAGTTTGAGGACTCCGGGGACCCTGCCCTTGACGTAGCTGAATCCCTTAACCAGCTCTATGACTGTGTGTATGTTCTTCGCCTCGACCACGATGTACCCCTTTATGTCGGCCGGGACGACTATGGAGTAAACTCCGGGGTCCTGCCCAGTCTCGAGCAGCTCCTTAACCTTATCCTCTATTACGTAGGCAACTATCTCCTCTTTGCCCGCGACCGTGCGGAGAAGTATAAACTCCCTCCTCTCCCTTCGCCTTCTCTTCGTCTCCCCCTCAGCCGCCACCTGCACCACCCTGCACAAAGTAGAAGGCTATGTGTATGGCGAATCCTATGATCCCTGCAAGGAGTATGCCTCCTAGGGCGATCTTGAGGAAGAGTTTGTAGTCGTCGGGCTCTGGCTTCTCAACGATCGTCAGTATCTTTCTCCATGCTAGGAATAGCTCGCTGAGGTTCATCTGTCTCCACCTGGCTATCTACCCCTCGCCCAATAACCTATTAAGTATTTCATCTGGGTCGTACGGGAGGATGTCGTCGTATCCCTGGCCCACACCAACGTACAGTATTGGCTTCCTTATCGTGAGGAGTATGCTCAAGGCCGAGCCGCCCTTGGCATCGGCGTCGAGCTTTGTGAGAATGGCGGCGTCCACGCCGACTGCCTCGTCAAACCACTTGGCCTGACTGATTGCGTCGTTACCTGTTAGTGCGTCAAGAACCAGGACCTTCATGTGGGGCTTTATCACCCTGACGATCTTTCTTATCTCCTCCATCAGGTTTCTGTCGGTGTGCATCCTGCCAGCAGTATCTATTAAGACAGCGTCGAGCCTGTTCGCCTCAGCGTACCTGACGCCGTCCACGGCCACCGCCGCTGGGTCACCTCCGTACTTACCCTTTATGAAGGGGATACTGAGCCTTCTTGCGTGAAGCGCTAGCTGTTCCTGCGCGCCCGCCCTGAAAGTGTCTGACGCCACGATAACGGGCAGTAACCCATTCCTGCGGAGGAGATTAGCTACCTTAGCTATGGTGGTCGTCTTTCCGACCCCGTTCACTCCCATGAAGACGACCTTATACGGGCGGGGGCCTTCCTTAACGAGCGCGATGAGGTCTTTCTTGGGCTTACCCTTAGCTAGGAGCTCGCGTAGGGCCTCCCTTATTCTTTCCTCAACAACTTTCTCGCCTCCCCCGAACCTCGGGAGCTTGAGGCCGACGAGCCTGCTCTTGAGGATCTCCCTGAGCTCCTCCACTGCGTCATACGCCACGTCCCCTTCAAGGAGCTGTATGCTGAATTCGTCAAAGATCTCGTCAAATTCCTCTTCCGTAAGCTCCTTCGTGGATATTACTTCGGAGACCTTCTTTGTGAGGCTTTTGAGGGCCTTGCCTATCTTCCCGAACATGACACCTACCCTGAGCGCTTTACTCTCTGGAGGGCCTCTCCTCCTTGCCCTTAGCTGTTGCTTGCCTCGCCGCTGAGACCACGCTGTTTATGAATGCCTCTAACTCATTTAGTTCTCTGCTAGCTTTCTCGATCTCCTTTTCGATAGACTTTATGTCGTCCTCGACTCTCTTGGCCTGATCCTCAACAATTCTCTTGGCGATATCAGGCTTAACTTCAGCATAGTACTGGTTACCTATGTAAACAACAACTGAGTCCCCCTTAACAGGCACCTTGAGCAAGGCCGTCGCTGTAGGGTCAAGGGGCACCATCGCCTCCTCAGGGGGCTTCTCTGAGGCCAGTGACTGAATAAATCTTAGGGAAGCCCTCATGTTGCTTAGCTGGGTTTGCTTGCTCAGCGTTAGGTTGAGGAGTTCGTTTATGTAGCTCCGGAGGAGCTCCCTCATGGCGAGGAGGTCGTTGAGTGATATGCCCCTCGCGCTTTCCTTACTCAATAAACCACCCCTTGATGATGTCGAGGTCACGTATGTATTTCTTCTTGGCCTCCTCAGGCCTTATCTCCTCAACGGAGAGTATGCGTATGTGCGCCCTCTTCAGCTTATGCCTGCTCCCTAAGTCGGAGAACACCTTCTCTACAGCGTCCTCGGGCTTCACCGCCCTGACGTCTATGGTGAACGGCTGCCACTCCCTTACGTGGTCCGGACTGAAGAGAGCCACTCCCTTAACCCGGTAAACCTTAACATACCCCATTCCTACTCACCCCAGGTTCAGTGCCCTCATTATCCTCATTATCTCCGGGCCCGTCGTCCTCTCGCCGACGAGTGCCCCGACGTTATTGGCTAGCAACCCAGTCTTAATAAATGCTATGCCGAAGTTGACTGTGCCCGTGTCCACGAACACCCCGAAGAACTTTCTTAGCTCCTCGAGCTCTGCGTCACTAGCGTCTGGGTGAATCACGCCGCCCTTCTCGGTAATAACTGCTGCCGAGCCGACTGTGGGGACCCCCGCTATGGTGGCCTTTCTCCAGCGCTCGACGCCGAGGGCTTTCACGATCTTCTCGGCGTCTGTATCCGGTACTTCGGGGTGAAGCAATGCAGCCCTATTATTCGAGAGAACTACGTTTCCTAATGCAGTGTAGGTCGTGTCGATGACCGAGACTGGTAGGCCAATGTTCCTGAGGTACTCGACCTCTTCCTCCTCGGCTATTCTGGGCACCAGTACCGCCCGATCATTGCCTGCGACGAAGACACCGATTAGGGGTGACTTAGCTATCGCGACCTCGAAGACCTCGACAGAGAGAATATCGGCTATCTTCCTCTTGACCCTGCCGTCGATCCCCTTCGGCGCTAGTGCAAACTTGTTATTGACGAACACGTAGATACCGATATTCGGGTTGCCGAAAATACGTGCTCTCTCAAGTGCCATCAGCCCTCACCGCTCTCTTCCTTCCCCACGCTCTCCTGCTGAATCGGCACCGCCAGACTGACCTTCACGACGAGTGGCTCTGAGGAGACTCGTGCGACCATCACCGCTACGCGCCTAGGCGGCTTATCGTAGCGCCTGGAGAAGATGTACTCGTTCACGCTGTTGTCAACGATGACCTTCTCGGCCTTGGTGTGGCGCTGGATGAACTCCCTTATCGTTCTTATAGCCCTTGGAGCCCTTCTCCTCCTACCGCTCCAGTAAACCCTTGAGAGGTTGATTATGTAGAGACCCTCGGTAACACGGGACTTCCTTTCTTCCTTAGAGGACATCGTACGTCACCCCTCAGACGTTCTTTAGTTTGGTCCTCCTCCAGTGCCTCAGCCTGGGGAGGTACCTGACTCTCCTGAGGGTTTTCATTACGACCCACACCGGGGTTGGTGAGTTAGACTTGCCCGCTTTAGCGAGGCGGATCTTCCTCGCCACATGCTTGTTTCTCGCCACCTCACTCACCTCCTCTTAAACACTATCCTCGTCTCCCTGTGCATGTATTTCTCATAGATCTCGGCTAAAAGAGCTTTGAGTTCCTCGTCAGTTATCTTCCTGCGGAGGGCGCCGCTAAGGTAGAGATTAATCACGTAGTCCTCAACGAGCTTCGCGAGCTGGGGATGAGCGAGCTTCACCCTGTAGAGCCTGTCGTAAGCCTCGGAAGTGAGCGCAGCCCTCAAGATCAGCCTCCGCTGCGCTTCGGCCTCCTCCGCTTTCGCTGCCCTAGACTCGGCGGCCTTCTCTTGCAGCTGCGCCGCCTTCTTCTTCAAAAGCTCCTCGAGTTCGGGGTCGTAACTCATTCGTCGGTCACCCCGCGTACCTCGCCATCTCCGGCATCCTCTCAACGAGCCTGTCGAACACCCTCTTGACGACCTTATCGACAAAGGACCTCCCGGCAGGGCTGAGTATCCTCCCCTTGCCCTTAACTGTCTGGACGAGGCCCGCTGCCTCGAGCTGCTGAAGTATCTTCCTTATGTGTGAGCCCCCTGCCTTGCGGAAGTGCGGAGGCCTTGACCCGCGCTCCTTCCTGCCCCCGTAAATAGTCCTGAACGTGCCTATCCCTATCGGCTCACCGCTTATGTACAGCTTCCTCAGTATGCTCGCCGCCCTTACATACCACCAGTCTGGGTCCTCCGGCACCTTCTCCCTATGGCTACCTGTCTTCGCGAACATCGCCCACTCGGGGGGCTTCACCTGAGGGATTCTCTTCAGCTCCTCCGCTAGCTCGCGTATTAGCTCGTCCGCGGGTACCTCCTTCGCTGTGACCATTACTACCCTACCTCCTCCGTATCTTGAGCTAGGGGTTTTATAGATATAGATAACGCCAATAACACCTGTGTGGTGCGGCGGCCGGGATTTGAACCCGGGATTACCGGCTCGGAAGGCCGGCGTCCTAGACCAGGCTAGACGACCGCCGCCGAGGTTATTAGGTGGTGGAGCTGTTTAAGCTTTAACCCGGCACTCACCCACCTCATGTGGTGGTTGGGATGAGTAAGTGCCGAGGCTTCAGGTTCTTGGAGCATACGGCGGACGTGTACTTTGAGGCGCGGGGAGAGACTCTCGAGGAGGTGTTTGAGGAGGCTGCTAAGGCGATGTTCTCTGTGATCACCGACATCAGTAAGGTCGAGAAGAGGGTTAAGAGGAGAATTGAGGGTGAGGGCATAGACCTCTTCAACGCACTGTATAGGTGGTTGGAGGAGCTGCTGATACTCCACGACGCGGAGGGCCTGGTGTTTTCTGAGTTCCATGTCGAATACGTAAGGGAGGAGGGAGAGGTCGTCAAGTTCGCTGGTGAGGTGCTGGGGGAGCCGTTTGACGAGAGTAAGCACGTCAAGGGAACGGAGGTCAAGGCTGTAACGTACTCGATGATGGAGATAGGTAAGGACAACGGGTGCTGGTACGCCAGAGTGGTTCTGGACATCTAGTGCGAGGTAAGCTTAATTAGGGGTCTTCAACCGTTTTTCATTGGGCCGCCGTAGCTCAGCCCGGGAGAGCACCCGGCTGAAGACCGGGGTGTCCGGGGTTCAAATCCCCGCGGCGGCACCAGGGCCTACTTCTTCTTCCTCCTACTCAGCACGAAGGTACCTCCCCTCACGTCCTCGACCCTGGCACCGAGCTTCGCAGCTACTTCCTCGGCCACCTTATCGATATCAAAGTCTTCCCTCCTCCGGAGCGACTTCAGTACCTTCACCTTAATCACTCCACGATCCTCAAGGAGCCTATCGATCTCTCTCAGTACCCCCTCTGTCACACCCTGCTTACCTATGCGTACGTGGGCCTCGCCCTGAATCACCTCAACAATCTTTCCCGACCTCTTCTTCCTCGGCATGGGTAACCTACTCACCCAACCACAGAATACGCATCTCCGCACTAATATTACGTGCTTCCTATCACCCCGGACCCTAACCGTTGCTGAGAGCCCCGGCACGAGGGGTAGGCCGCAGTTCTTGCACACCCACCTCCTGTAGGGCATAGGTTTTCTCGCCTTTGCTTTAGCTAGGAGACGGAGCCCTATCTCCACGTACCTCCTTGCTCTATCCGGGCGGTTGAGACGGAGTTGTTTCACGGCTTCGGAGTAGAGTATTAGGGCCCTCTGGATTGCTAGGTCCCTCATGCCGCGGCCCGGTCTTTTTCTGGCTATAACTCCCTCCCCAACAAAATGTATGGTGAGGTAGGTATTGAGCAATGCCAGGATAACGATCATATTGGCGGAGGCGTCCCTCGAGCTAGTCCCGCCCGAGATAGCACATCACCCTGCAGTCGTGAGAAATGCTAGAAAGCGGGGTAAGAGCCCGAGGGAGGTGCTCCTGGATATATCTCTTCATTACGCTGCAATGAAGAAGTTAAGAATCAGGGAAAAGAGGGGTAGACCAGATATAGTTCACGTCACCCTACTGGAGCTCCTTTCATCTCCTCTCAACATTGAGGGAAGGCTGACCACATTTGTGCATACAGTGAATGACTATGTCATAGAGGTCGATCCCTCTGCCAGGATACCTAGAAATTATAACAGGTTCGTTGGCCTAATGGAGCAACTACTGAACGTAGGCAAGGTGCCTCCCGACAGCGAGGAGCCTCTGCTAAGGGCGATCCCCATGACGTTCGATAACCTCCTCAAGAGGGTGGGGGTTGAGAGCGTCATACTCCTCAGCGAGGAGGGAGAAATAATGAAGCCTGAGGAGCTATGCAGGGAATCCGTAGAACGCGGTGAGCCCATCGTCATAGGCGGGTTCCCTCACGGGGACTTCGACCCCTTGATCAAGGAGAGAGCATCGGTTATTGCGTCAATCTACAAGAGACCCCTCGATACTTGGGTTGTAGCATCAAGGATTGCCTCGGGGTGTGAGAGGCTTCTCAAGATAATGTGAATGTGTGGTGCCCCGGCCGGGATTTGAACCCGGGTCACGGGCTTTCCACGCAGCCCCGCATGGGCGCTCGAGAGGCCCGCATACTTGGCCGGGCTATACTACCGGGGCACCCCTCAAGTCCTTGGTCAAGGAGTATTTAAGGTTCACGAGCCCTGCTAATGGCCCTGGCCAGTCTATCCTTAAATAGGTAAGCTACAGTTATGAGGCCTAACTGGCCCAGGTCGAGCGAGATCGAGCAATGCGAGTTACCGCAGAGGAGATCGAAGAGGGGTAGGGGCACGATGCTTAAGCCCCGGCTAACTGAGATGCTCCCTAAGTAGGTGAAGTAGGCCACCACCATCACACCCGCCGATATCGCTGAAGCGAGCCGCGTGGACTCTCTGGAGGAGTACGAATGAAGTGCTAAACACACAACAAAAACGACGAAGGAGGAAAGCAAAGACGCCGCTATTATGGGGTTTATCCTGGAGAACTTAGCGAAGGGGTACACCCCGAGGTATGATATGCTTATCGTGAGTACGTATGCAGGGACAAGGTAACTTAACACTGCGGTAACGGTGGTACCGCCCTCCTTCCTCTCAGGCATCGAGAAATCGTGGCTGTCCTCATCCTCCACAGTTACTGGGTATTCCTGGCCGCTCATTCACCATCAGCTCAAATAGTTAAGGGAAAAGGGCCTGTTAACGTTTTAGTGGGAGTTTAGTGTGGAAAAGAGATTCTTTTGATTCGGAACCTACCCACACGCCTGTCTTCGCTAGGGTCCTCCGGCTCCTCTATGGTCTCGAGTTCCGCATCTATCCCCAGGTCCTTCATCACATACTCCATGTCAACCACCCATTCGTTAACGCCGCACGTCTCGCAAAAGCTTCCCTCAAATACTATTACGGCCTCACCGTTCTCCAGCCTAATCAGCCTTGCTGTGGCCTCCGGTGAGCGGTACTTGTTATACTCCTCTATCGCCCTCTCTACCGCCTTTCTCAGCTTCTCGTTCCCTGTGCTCATTCCTCGACCTTGACCTCCTTTCTGCCCTCCCAGAGACCGTGGAGGTTGCAGTAAGCTATGGCATATATGATGCCGCTCTTGCTGAGTTTCGCCTTTATTGTCAGCTCCGGCTCCACGTAGCCTGGGGCGAA
Source organism: Desulfurococcales archaeon (assembly GCA_026986435.1). Classification (GTDB taxonomy): domain Archaea; phylum Thermoproteota; class Thermoprotei_A; order Sulfolobales; family NBVN01; genus WAOK01. The sequence goes on from JALSOP010000022.1 coordinate 10,020, forward strand.
GAACGCCCTTGCCAGCATCACGGGGTTAAAGGTTCTTCCTTCCTCGTAGAAGTATACCTCCACCCACCTTATCGAGTGTTCTGTTTTGTTGGGATGGGGGCCTACACTGACCTTTATTGTGAACACCTCTCCAGGCTTTACCTTGTCTGGTGCCTCGATCTTCGGTGTATGGCTCTCGACCTTTGTTATGGCTTCGCCTGAGGCTCGGTCTGGGGAGTATATTAATTCACCGAATGACTTCACGATTTATCCCCAACGTTTAGGTTATTTAACGGTGTTAATAAAGATATCAACAATTCTGTCGCAGGAATTAAAGGAGCACATTATTAAGCATCATTGGGTACGTGGTAAGTGAGGGCCCGTGAGGAGAAGAGGGTCACTGGACTCGAAATGAAGAGTGCCGGAAATGCCGAGGCCCTTGGTAGGAGATGATGAGCTTTCAGCGGCCTGAGAGGGTGAGGAACCTAAGGCTTCAGCTGAGCACTTCGTTTTCAAGGTCTCACTAAGCTATCTTGTGGCGCCGGGGGCGGGATTCGAACCCGCGTGGGCATGCGCCCACCGGCTCTCCAGGCCGGCCCCTTGGGCCGCTCGGGCACCCCGGCTCCGTAGGTAGGGTTTCTGCGAGTCTTTTATTTACTTTGCTTTCTTCTCCAGCTCCGTGGGTATGTGCCTCTCTTCATGATGACTCTCCTGGTCTTCACCGCTATCCCCTTCCTCCTCTCCAGCACTTCCTCGGTAGACATGAGGGCCCTGCCTACAGCCACAATTTCCCCCTTCAAGGAGAATATCGCTACTCTCTCACCCCTTCTTATGTTCTCGTGGATCATTGAGATACCAGGTATAGCTAAGTCAGCGCCGTGCGAAATCGCTGAAACCGCTCCATCAACGACCACAACCTTCCTCATGTGGGAGACTATGTACTCAGCGGGCAATATCGTCTTTCGTAGGGCTGAGTCATCGTTTTCGTTCCTATACAGGTACACGGCTTCAGAAAGCTCGTGCATAGTGACGAGAGTCGAGTCCTCCTTAAACGGCCCCGTCCTGATCCTGCGCAGCTCTCTCATGTGAGCGCCTACTCCGAGGATCAGACCTATGTCATGGATGAGCTTCCTCACGTATGTCCCGTGCTCACACTTAATCCGCAAGAGCGCGTAAGGGAACTCATACTCCAGGAGTTCGATCTCGTAGACAGTCTTAACGCGTAGGGCACGCTTAACCGATGAACGAAGCGGGGGCCTTTGATAGATCCTCCCTATGAACTCCTTGATCACCTCCCGCAGCCTTGCCTCTTCAACGGGCTCGTGAAGCTGAGCTACGGCGACGTATTCCTTGGTCGAGAGCATTATCAGGCCTATCAGCTTAGTTGCTGACCCAAGGGCTACAGGAAGAACTCCGGACACCTTGGGGTTTCCCCGTGCCCTCTACGGGCGCTCTAGGGTACCCCCGTGCCCGGCCTTCTCGATGCCGAGGATGTTCTTCAGCCACGCGACGACCTCATGGCTCGTTGGCCCTGGCGGCTTATCGAGATTTACCACGCCCAGGTCGAGGAGTTCCTCGGCACTTCTCTGAGTTGGAAGCTTCCCGTAGGTAGGATCGGTGCGCGCCTCCTTCAAGGTTATGAACCTATCGTTTACCTCACCGTACTCGTCAAGTTTTCGGATAAATTTTACTCCCTCACGTGTCACGTCCTCCTTCGACAACTAATCACCTGTGTACTCTAGGAAGCGTTGGGGATAATAAGAAGAACCGGGATCTCAAGACTTCTGCGCTTTAACTTGAAGAATTTCCTTGCGACCTATCCTAACTCTCCGCTTCATAAAATCTAATAGACCCGCATTTTCAAGAGCCTTAATCACCTCCTCCTCGCTTGCCCCTTTACTGATTTCTATTTTCTTATCGGTAGGCTCTATGTGGCTTATGTTAACTCTTCTCGCCTTCACTCCTGTGAGCTGCTTTGGCCCAGTTATTACAACGAATTTATCGTCAATAATGTCGACAATAACAGCTTTTCTACCTGCTTCCCTACCTGCGAGCTTGACCACTATCCTACCTACCTCTATTGCGGGCATACCTAGCACCTACTCCCTAGATTTTGGTACCCTCTATAAGCTTTTGCTTACCGCCTAATCTCTTCAATATTAATTCCACAGCCTTTGACGCCAACTCAATCATTTCCCTCTTACTAAAGGTGGCTGTGTTTATTGCTACATCAAATACAGAAATGTCCTCGACGTTTATACCATAGTATTTCCTATACCGCCTCGCCTCACTAGCATCTCTGATTTTAAGCTCTCTCAAAGCATCCTCTATACTTCTTCTATCTCTCTGAGCAATCCGGGCTGCTCTTACATCAGTTGGAGCATAAACAAGAATTTTTGCATGCGCTATATCTGCAAGTATCCACGCAGAAATATGACCATCAATAACTACACAACCTCTCTTACCTTCCCGCCGACTGATAGCATCTATGAGTTCATCAATACTCCTGTCTTTTTCGGCAAGACGCGAAAATTCCTCAAGACTCATTCGACGTTCATCAGCGAGTCTTCTGAAGATCATTCCCAAAGATACATATCTTAGGCCGAATCTTTCGGCCAACGCCTTAGCAAGCGTTGATTTACCGCTACCGGGCTTGCCACTAACAGCTATCACAAGGCCTAGCTTACAAGCGTCCATTAGTGCATTGCTCAACACAAAAACCCTCACAGACTCGCCCTAGCTGCTATCTTTAGAGCTGTCCTTAGACAGTCAGGACATATTACACCGCCGAAGTACCGCTCTGGCCTCTTCGCTGTCTTCGGCCCCTTTCTGAGGTCTTTCTTATTTCTAGGTACGCCCGCGAGTGGTCTACCGCATATCATACAATGTGCAATATGTTTTTTCCTCCTTCTGTAGATTATCCTTGTATCTCCTGAGGGACTCCTCCTCTTCAATCTCTTCATGGACCTCGACCTTAGCCCAGGCCTCACCATATCCGCCAACACCCGATATGGGTGATGATTGGGGCTTAAGAACCCTTCTTCAGCGACTCTCCCTCCACTCTGTTAGCGCATAAAGACCGGAGATTTTAGCATGTAATGGCTGGTACGCTATCGCTGTTGCGAGTATTATCAGTAATATATTGAGGCGGCCCTTAATTGAGACAAAAGGGAGAACCAATGGCGATGGAGGCATTACCGGAGCACCGAGGGAAACTAACAGATAAGTAGCTGTGACCCTACCGAAAGTAAGGGCCGTAAAGAGACTAACCCAAAGCATCATTAAGTTCATGAAAATTACGGATGAGACCCTTTTCCGTAACGCGTCATACCTCGCCCTAAGCTCCCTGAGCTTCTTCTCTTTAGTTGTTCTGGACATGCGCTCGGCGATCTCCTGCAGCGCTTCTAACGTTGACCGGAGGTCTAGTCTTTGAACGTAGCCTCGTAGTATAAAGGAGAACGGTAGAAGCGAGAGCACAGTAAAGAACGCATAGGACGCCGTAACTATCACTGTGACCACGCTCAGATATTCTCGATTATGCTCGTTACTGCAGCAGCTGCTTCCTCTGCCTTACCCTCTTCGTTTATTATGAAGTTCACGGAGGCACCCGCCAGCACAGCGCTCGCTATGCTGAACTGCCTAACGTATGAGAGCAGCTCCTTCACAAGCCTTACATCAGCGTAATCCGCCCTGTACCTCGTCTTATCTCGTAGCTGTCTCGCCACGATGACGTCCGGGTCCGCTTCCACGACTATTATTGTGTGAGGCCTAAGGTTGGTCATCACATGCAGGGGTAGCCCGGGCCAGATGCCGGAGGGGGTCTTGATTATCGCGTGCGTATCAACAAAACCAACGAATTTTTCGTACTTCTCTGCCAGTGCCTCAAACTTTTCCCTTATGGCTGCAGCAGCACCCCCTTGAGCCTCTTGCTGGACGCGGAGGGGGAGCCTCCTTATTTCGTCCCTGGACTGAACAATGCCTTTCTTCTTGAGGTACTCAAGCATTTCTGTCCCGAAGTTAAGTATCTCCACTCCGTACCCCTTTGTCTCCAACATATCCTTAGCTATGGAGAGTACTGTGCTCTTGCCGACCCCGGGGAGTCCAACCACGACAGCGATCTTGGGTTCAGGCACCGAGATCACTCCCCGATCAGTCTCTTCAGCAACGGATAAGCCTCTAACGCTCTCTCGTACGCTATCTGCTGGTAGAACTGGAGCACTATGCCGACGGCCAGCAGTATGCCGGTGCCGGTGCCAAATGCTCCGAAGATGTCAGCTGTCAGCGCTATCACCGCGACTATTATGGAGCTAAGTATCGCAAGCGGGTAGATATACCTAGCAAGCACCATCTCCAAGACCTTCGGATTTCTTCTGAGGCCCGGCATCTGTAAACCGGACTTGATCAGGTTCTCAGCGTAGGCTGACGGGCTTAGCCCGGCTATTTCGACCCACATTAGTCCGAAGAGTACTGCTAGCCCGACGAATATCACTGAGTTTATCAGGGCCCGCAGTGGGTCAATCATTACTGAAAGGAGTCCCCTGGGTGGTGACAAATAATTGATGGCTGTCTGCAGTGCACCTGCAAGCCACGGAGCGCTCTCGCTCAGGTACGCAGTGACCAGTCTGTTGAAGAGTATCAGGTCCGAGAGGACTATGCCGACCAGCAGTATCGGGATGTTGGTAACATAGATGAACTGTAGCGGGACGCTTGTTCTTATGCCGGGTGCCCTCTGCGTCATTATGGGCACCCTCACCCTCATCTGCTGTAGGTAGACCAGCACGGCTATGAGCACGAACACCGTGATCAGGCCAGTCAGGGATGGCATGACCACCTGCCTTGTGGCCTGGTAGAACGCTGAGTTGAATCCGTACAGCAACCTGGTCATGTCAACGGTGCCTGTCGTGAGTGCTTGGGCAAGGTACGGGAATATCCCGTAGTACTGATCGGTTCCCTGTGCCAGCACGGGCGCCAGCATGTCCCAGACTATCGTTCTTGCCACACCCGCGAGGATGAACAGGCTAATACCTGACCCTATTCCGTATCCTTTCTGGATCGCCTCGTCTAGTATCATCAGTATTATTGCTCCGAACATGAACTGAAGGAATATAGCGAGCGTGAGGAAGGAGGGCAAGCCGTAGGCCATGGAGAACCCGGCTGCCTCGACGCCAGCTATGATTACTCCCAGTCCCTTCTCTGCCTGCGTGAAGAGCTTCCTGTCAGCAGGGAGCGTCAGGTCGAGGTCTATTAGCTTAGCGCCTACGAGGATCTGTATTATTAGGCCAGCAGTTACCATGGGGCCTATTCCCAGCTGGGCTATCGTCCCCCTAGCTGAGGCGAAGACCACACTGATAAGTGCCGGTAGCTGGAATCCCTGAAACTGCGTCGCCACCGAGACCAATGGGAAGACGACCGTGGAGGCCAGTACGTAGTAAATGACCAGCGCAAGCAGGGTGTAGATTAACCTCCACTTGAGGTCAGGTTTCCTCGACGGCCTCGGCGGCGACGGGATGTACTCGCCGATCTTCGCTAACGCCTGAAGTGCCCCCATATCATCGGCCCTAGTGGGGTCTTAGACCGGGATATAAAGGTTTAACGAAACTCCGGAATGAAGCGGTGAATAGGCTATCTGCTGTAGGACCAAAGAATCAAAACAATACCGGGTTTGGTTAAGATTACTCGCCCTCTGAAGCAGGCTTAGTAATTATTACTTCGCCGCCAGCCTCCCTAACCTTCTTTATGGCGAGCTCCGTCGCCGCGTACACGGTAACCCTAACAGGCCTGTCTATCCTGCCTCTCCCAAGCAGTTTATTAACGCCAAGGCTGGTCAGGTTTATCTCGATCATGCCGCCTGACCTTGCCAGCATACCCGTCCTCTCCAGTTCCTTGACGAGCTCGTTAAGTTCACCGACGTTCATGGTGCGGAAGACTGTCTGCAGTGACGGGTGCCTCGTGAATCCGTGTTTACCGAACCAGTCTGGGTAGTACTTCACAACCCACGACCAAAAGTGCTTGTGGAAACCGGCAGCACCCACGCCGCCTTTACTACCCGACTTCCTATGCTGGCCTATTCTCCCATACCCCATTGAACGAGTTCTTCCACGCAGTTTTCTCATCTTTTTCCTTCTACGAACGACCATCTGCATCACCCCTCAGATCATCCTCAATATAAGCTCATTGATCTTGTTCCCCCTATAGCCCAGCTCACCCTTCACCCTGTAGGGCCTGTCCTCGGTCTTCTCCTTAAACGGCAGCTTTATACTTCCCTTGAAACCTCCCTTCGGCGGATGTAGCCTGAAGACAGGCTTTATTTTGTCGCTGTACTTGTGCCACAGTATCTCCCCTTTGAGGAGCCTCTCAACGAGCTCGTCTATGGAGCCCACACCGAATATGCGCTTCAGGTCCTCCTCAGTCACCCTCTTGTTCCCTGGGAGGCGCCCTCGCTTGAGTATGAGCTGCCTGAGTGTGTCAGCGTCTATCTCGCCCCACGTTACCCAGTCCTTCACAACAGCGAGCATCCCGTCAATGGTGGGGTTCTTTGGGTATAGAACCGCGTGGAACTTCTTGTGCAGCCTAAGCATCTTCAGTGTGTCCCTGACCCTCAGAGGCACATCGGCCGTGCCCCTTATCCTCACTATGACGTATAACGTCATCCTCGACCACCTCACTTCCTTGCCCAGTCATATACTGTGACGAACTTGTAGGTGTTCCGGAGAGCGTCGTATGTAGCGGCAACGAAGTTTATAGTGGTCCTCGTCTCTCCCTTGGTCCATGTCCACACGTCCTGGATGCCAGCGTACCTAAGAACTACCTTAGCTGCGTCGCCAGCCACAAGCCCGGTCCCTTTGGGGGCAGGGATGAGCCTTATTCTCACGCTTCCTGCCCTGCCTGTCACAGTGAAGGGGACGCTGTGAGGTTCGTGACAAGAGCACTCCCAGCTACCGCAACCCCTCCTAACCGGGACAATGTTTAGTTTTGCTTCACGTATTGCTTTGTCAATAGCTCTTCTCAGCTGCTTCGCCTTTCCGAGCCCTATTCCTACGTAGCCGTCGAAGTTGCCCACAACTACCATGACCCGGAACCGAGTTAGTCTGCCAGCGTCAGTCTGCTTCTGAACTATGTTCACGTCAACGACCTCATGCTTGAGATCCGGAAGTAAATAGTCAACTATCTCCGGCTCCTTGATGACCATGTTGGAGTCGAAGATCTCCTTTATGCTCGCTATCCTGCCCTCCTTAACCATCCACCCCAGCCTTGTCTTGGGCACCCATTCCTCGAGACTCGGTGTTCCGAGGGACATCGTCACTCACCTCCGAAAGAAGAGATTATCTTGTTCTTTATCTCCTCGAAGTGCTCGGGGTAGTTCCTGGGGTCGAAGCCCCTCTTCAGCATCGCCGAGAACTGCCTCTCGAACCTCGCTGGGTCCTCCTCGTACAGCTTCTTCGCGTACTCAGCGATATGCTCCCCCCTCACCCTATCGTCCGTGGGGAGTATCTCCTCAGATGCAGGGACCTCAACACCCGCGTCCCTCATACCCTTGATTACGGCGAACACCCTCGCACCCTTAACCGCCCTGTGCAGACCTATGTCCGGGACGGCGTAGGTTATGCCTTTCTTCTTCGCGAGCAAACCTGCGAGGAGACCTGTGAGGTACGCCGCCGGAGTGCTGTTCGGGTCGCCCCTCCAGCCAAGCTTGTTGAGGGCTTTGCTGGTCACCCCGGCAAGGGTTCTGTCACCGGTTGGGGCGAACTCTATGAACTGCGCTATGATGTACTTGTTTGTCTTCCTCACAACAGCCCTTATCTTCTGGCCAGACTTCAGTACCCTGTAGCGGAAGTAGTAGTCTGTCTTTCCCTGCCTTCTCCTCTTCCTAGACACCTTGTATCTCGGCCCTCTCGCCATGCTACCTCACCTGATACCCCATTTCTTTCAGGTACCTCTTTAAGTCTGAGAGAGAGTCGAACTGACCACCCTTGGCGGCCATGTAGAGCTTCCTGTACGTGTGTCTGTCTATTACTCCGTGATCCCTGAGCCAGCGCAGGTACCTCCTCAGCTTCCTTATCGTGTTCACCCACTTCTCCTTCGGGTCCTGCCTCGCTCCCTTGACACCCTTCCTCTTTCCGTGGCCGCGGCGGTGGCCCTTCTTTCTCTTCTGATGAAGTACCTTCCACCTGCTCCTCGAGTTCCCTTTCTTTGGGAGCACCTCTATCGCGCCGTCCCTGATGAGGCGCTTTATGTCCTCGCGGCTGAATGCCTCAGCGATCTCCTCAAGGCGCTCCGGGTTAAACCTTATCCTAGAAACACCGACGCCGAGCACCCCGGCCGCAAGCCTTTTCTGGAGAGTGAGGTCCGTCATCACTGCTCACCTCCTGGCATTCGCTACTACGAAGCCCTTCTCGAGGGCCGTCCTCACTATGGCCTCTCTCTTACGGAGGCCGACCTTGCCGGACACGTACACAATTACCTCCTCCGGGTTCAGGCCCTCGAGTTCGGCAACGTTATGAACGACCACAGGCCTGCGCCCGCTTGGGTGAAGACCCCTTATTATCTTAGGGGTCCTGTACCCAACTGAGACAACGGGTGGATAGCCCTTTAGCTTGAGGCGCATAGGGTTATCGATGCCCTTCGGCTTCTTCCACTTGAGCTTGTTCTCGAACTTCCAGAACTTCCACCACTGGTTCCTGTAGAACTCCGGCTTCCTCTTCCTCGCTATCAGCTCCTTGATCTTCTTTAGGTCGCTCACGCTTCCTCACCTCCCACCATGTACTCCCGCTTGTATATGTAGATTCCGTCAACGAAGATCCTTGGGTCCCTGTCCTTCACCTTGGTGGCGAGCTCTATATTGGCGGCTGTCTGCCCAACCTCCTCTATGTCGATGCCCTCAACGATGACGTCATTCCTGCCCTCCAGCCTCACCCTGACATTCCCATAGATTCTTGCCTCCCTAGGCTTCCTCTCCCCGAGGAAGTTCTCTATATAAACGATCTTGTTCTCTTCATCTATCCTCACAGTTATCGGGAAGTGCGTGAACACTATCTTCATCCTGTACCTGAAGCCTTTCGTCACGCCGTCAATCATGTTCTTTATGTGAGCAGCTATGCTGAAGGTCATCGCCTTCTGCTTCCTCTTGGCGAAGTATGACTCAACTATGACACGCCTCCCATCGGGGTCGTACTTTATCATTACCCCCCTCGCGTAACTGAAGTCCTTCGTTAGGCTTCCCTTAGGGCCACTGACCGTGATCTTCTTACCCTCAATACTCACCTCTACGTTCTCCGGAACCGGCACCTCCTTCACTATGTGCACCAGGCGCACCATTTTCCTCACCCCTTAGTAGACGTACGCGAGGAGTATGCCGCCGATCCTCCTCTCTAAGGCCTCCCTGTGGGACATCACTCCCTGGGAGGTCGATATAATCAGTATCCCTATGTCCCTCGAGGGCAGGTACTTCCTCAGCCAGGCCGGCATCTCTCGCAGCTCCCTGTAGGTCACCGAGATCCTGGGCTTTATGACGCCAACCTTGTTTATTCTGCCGAGAAGCTGCACCTTTATCTTACCCCACCTGCCGTCATCTATGTGCTCGAACTCGCCGATGTAGCCGTACTTCTGCATTACCCTCAGGACCATGGCGATCAGCTTGGATGCCGGCGTTATGAGCGCCTCCCTATTCCCCCTCATCTCGTTATTCATTATTGTTGAGAGGGCGTTTGCCAGCGGGTCAGTCGATACCATCCACGATCACCCCTCAGCTGTACTTCTTGAATCCTAGCTCCAGGGCTATCTCCCTGAAGCATTGCCTACATAGGTACAGTCCGTACTTCTGTATCACGGCATCTCTGGACCCGCACCTCTGACAGACCTGCACGCCCCTGCCATACTTCCTTATTATCGGTGTCCTGTACTTACCCATAGGTCACCACCTGCGCACCTAGCTCCTTTATGAAATAAACCATGGCGTCGAGCTTGTTGACCCTGTGCCTTCTCGGGATCTTCGAGCGTGCTCTTCTCCTCCTCATCACCCTGTAGCCTGGGCGCTCAATCTTCACCGCGACATCCATCCCGAACACGCCTATGTTGGGGTCGTACTTCACGCCGGGAAGCGAGATGTGCTCGGCTATACCGAACGATACGTTGCCGTAGTCGTCAAAGCTCGAGGCCTTCACCCTCCAGTTGACTGCCTCAAGCGCCTTCTGAAGGAACTCCATAGCCTTCTGCCCGCGGAGAGTTACCACGGCAGCTATGGGCTCGCCTTTCCTTATTCCGAATCCTTTAACTGTTCTCTTAGCCCTCCTTATCGATGGTTCTTGGCCGGTCAGCTCCCGAAGGACCTGGACAGCCTTCTGCAGTCTCTCGCCGGACTCTCCAACACCTATGTTAATGACCACCTTAGCTAATCTGGGCTTCAGCATCTGGTTCTTGCTCCACCTCTGGGCCACGCTCTCGATGGTCGCCTCATCCAATGCAGGTCTTACCTTCCTCACCACAAACGTCATTTCAGCGCACCCTCCGGTAGCGTTATCTCAGGTTTTTCTCTGCCTACAACCATTATTTTGTCTAGAGTGGTGTAGAATACATTGCCGGCGAGGTCCTTCAGCGTCACGATCTTCCTGTACCTCCTCATGCCCTCGGACACGCTGACGAACTTCGCCACCTTACCGACGTTCCTTCCTCCTATTATGATCACTGTCACGCCCTTCTCGAGCGGTATGTAGTCAAGAATCTCCTGGTTAGGTAACGAGATCTTCACAGTGCCCATGGTCTTGTATATGTCCTCCTCCGGGTTGGTTGGGTCAGACACCCTCACGAGTATGTTCCTGCCGTCGTGGAGGTTGAGCTGTATGTGCCCTCCCTTGACCGTGGTCTTGTTCTCTATTCTGCAGAGTTTGAAGGAAGCCTCATCCTTAGGTATGGGGACAAGCGTCATCACCTTAACTGGTACCGGGACTACGCGGAAGAACTCCCCCGTATCAACTATTTCGACAACGTCCATGAGGCCTACCGGGAATTTGTAGTCCCTCCTGACCCTGCCATCGACCTTGATGTGACCCTCCGCAATGATCTTCCTGGCCTCCCTCGCGGTGCTGGCATAGCCCAGGATATCCCTCACAACAACAAGCAGCGGGAACGAGCGCTCCAGGGGGTGCGGGCCGGGCACTGGCTTCACAGCCCAGTGCCTTTCCTTAATTAGAATAGGCCAGAACCTCGGCGCCGCGAACCTCGTCAGGTGCCTCCTACCGCCCATCCTAGCCATTACTCCTCACCCTCACCTTCCTCTGACCTGGTACTCTCCTCAGTAGGGGACTCTTTAACTTTCCTTCTTCTTTCAATTATCTTCTTCCTCACCTCATCGCTTACGTCAGCCTTAACGATCATGACGTTGGATGGGTGGATCGGGTAGTAGACAGGGGTTCCGTCAGCCTTCTTAATCATAACGCCCTCTATGTGGAGCCTTACCCTCTTGTAGTCAACCTTAACAACCTTGCCGACCTTCCCAGCGAATGACCCCCTCATTATGAGTACTTCATCGCCTACCCTAACAGGGAGCCTCCTTACCCCGAGCTTCTTCCTCAGCTCCTTCGAGAGAGGGGCGTTGAAGAACTTGTGCCTCTTATGGAGCGGTGCCCTATATATCTCGAGCCTCTGCTTGCTAGGCTTTATTGACGGCATCGAAGTCACCTCCCCTCTCAAACAACTATCGAGGCCAGCTGCGCCACACTCGACCAGCGCTCAGCAGCCTCCTTCGCGACCGGACCCCTTATCTCGCTGCCCTTCAGACTGCCGTCGGGCTTCGCTATGACACACGCGTTATCCTCGAAGACCACCCAGGTACCGTCGGGCCTCCTGTAAGGCTTCTTCTGCCTCACTATTATCGCGTTCATGACCTGACCGACCAGATCCGCCTTACCTTTCTTCACAGTCACAACAACCATGTCACCGACAGTGGCGAAGGGTATTCTCCTCGCCCTCGTCTTCAGACCAGGAACACCTATTACCATGACCTCCTTAGCACCGCTGTTGTCTGCCACCCTCAGTCTTGTCCCAACTATTATCCCAGGCGAGTAGCCCCGCCGACTAAACTGGGCTATCTTCTTCTTCGGCATCAGGCAACACCCCCGCCCTTCTTAATGACTCCTAACACCACCCACGCAACAGACTTCGCCAAGGGCCTGGTCTCGCCAATGAGCACGGCGTCGCCCGGCTCTACATCAATGCACGGGGGCAGGTACGCGTGTATCTTTGAGCGCCTGCGCTCGTACCTCATGTACTTCCTATCGTAGATCAGGTAGTTCCTCTCAACGACCACAACTTTCTTCATCTTGGTCTTTACTACCACACCCTCCAGTAAGCCACCCCTAACCTTTAGGTGACCGTGCCAGGGACACTTAGGGTCATCACACGCTTTCTCCGGCGGCTTAAGCCCTGGGTACCTGATCCCCACATCACGGGTTCTTGCACGCGCCACACTGCTCACCTCCCATACCTCTTGAGCCTGTCCTCAGGCCTACCCTCTATTGAGGTGCCCGCCAGCTCTACCCTTTCGCGGGCACCGAGCTTAAAAACAAATACACCGCCATGCTTAGGCACGATCCTCTCCCTCCCATCCACAGACTCGATAACCAGTGTGTTCCGTGTCTCGTCAACGACCCTACCGCTCAAGCCCCTCAAGGTAGGGTCTGTGTGTTCCTTCACAATAACTTCCAAACCTATTAATTCATGATAGGGTAGGTTCCTCCGAGTTCTCCTCAACCCTGCTTACCCCCTAGTTCTTCCTCACGCATTATCGTGAGTACCCTGGCTATGTTCTTCCTCACGACCCTCAGCCTACCGATGTTGCGTAGAGTGCCGACCCTGGCCTGGGTCCTCAGCTTTATCAGCTCTATCCTGAGCTCACGGAGCAGCTTCTCCCTCTCCTCCTTACTCATTTTCCGTATCTCTTCCGGCGAGAGACTCATGCAGCCTCACCCCCCTCTTCCGGAGCTGGCCCGGCCTCCGCGGCCATCTCCTCCGGGGTCCTTATCCTGACGATGTCGTCGGGCTCGCCGGGCTTCACTATCGTCACCTGTATACCGTACATGCCGGGCTTCCTTAGGAGGTGGACGACGGCCCTGTCCACGAGGTGCTCGACGTGGTGCCCGCTCTTGTAGACCTTACCGAACCTGAGCTTCTCGTACCTGGCGCGCTCCGAGGTGAGCTTCCCACTGACGATGACCTCGACGCCCACGGCGCCAGCGCCTAGTACCCTCCTAACTGTGACGAACGCTGCCCTCCTGAAGTGATAGCCCCTCTCTATCGCTATGGCGAGGCGCTGGGCCATGACCCTAGCGTTAAGGTCTGGGTCAGGTACCTGAGTCACGGTTATCTGGGGGTTCTCGAGCTTGAAGTGCTTGCGGAATACCTCAGTGAGGCGCTTTATGGTCTGGCCCCTCCTTCCGATGATGAGGGCCGGCCTGTCGGCATAGATAACTATCCTCGTGCCCAGAGGAGTCGTTATTAGGTCTATGTGGGAGTAGCCAGCCCTCATGAAGTTCTTGGCCAGGTACTCGTCAATCTTTATCCTGAGCTTGGAGAGTTCAATAAAGTACTTCTTTATATTCACCCTAGCCACTCATCATCACCTCTTCGCACCTCCCTCTTTCTTGGAGAGAACCTCTTTAACGATGACCTCCATGTGAACGGTTGTGCCGAACTTGGGTGTGGCCCTCCCAAAGGCCCTGGGCATGTACCTCTTGAGTACGGGGCCCTTATGGGCCGCTATGTGGATGATCACGAGGCTGTCCACATCTAGGTTCTTGTTCTCGGCATTATTCCTGACGTTCTCGAGGAGCTTGAGTATGGCCTTAGCGGTCTTCACAGGGTACCGGCCTATCGGGGTCTTCCACTTAGGGAACGCCTTCGCCAGACCCCGCTTATGAGCCACCTTCCTCTTGTACCTGACGTAAGGCACCGGCATCTCCTTCCTTATCACTTTCTTAAGGAAGTCGATCGCGTCGTCCAGCCTCATCCCCCTGATGATCTTCATTATCTCATACGCTTCCTTCAGGGACACTGGCTGGTCCCAGCTCATGGCCTTAGCCGTTCTCTCCTCATCCACCTCCTTTACTGAGTAATGCCAGACTGGCATATCCCATCGCCCACTGCCTAGTGCTCTTTCCACAGGGGTATAAATAAGGTACTCTCCCCGAATCACCGCCTGTGATGATTGTATAGGAAGCTAAAGCTCCTTATTACCCCGCATGAACACCCCTTTCGGGTGCTATGATGAGCCACCACGTACCGCTTCAGAGAGTTGATCGCTATACGTGGGTGATACCGAAAAAGTATAAGCCGTGCATGAGGGTACCCTCCACAATATTCGCTGACGAGGTGCTCCTAAAGAAGATGCAGGGTGACAGAACCCTTGAGCAAGCAGCCAACATATCTTGTCTCCCCGGTGTCCAGCTCTCTACATACGTGATGCCGGACGGGCACCAGGGATACGGCTTCCCGATCGGGGGTGTGGCAGGCATAAGCTACGAGGACGGCGTCGTATCGCCCGGCGGAGTAGGCTATGACATCAATTGCGGCGTCAGGCTCATCAGAACGGACCTGGATGAGAAGGATGTGAGACCAAAGATAAAGGAGCTCGTTGACGAACTCTTCCGCAACATACCCTCGGGTGTGGGTTCTAGGGGGAGAGTGAAGCTAAGCATAGACGAGCTCGACCGCGTTCTTGAGGAGGGTGTTGACTGGGCTATAGGGAAGGGCTATGGCTGGGCCGACGACCCCGAGCACATCGAGGAGAAGGGCCACATGAGGACCGCCGACGCAACAAAGGTGAGCAGGAGGGCGAAGCAGAGAGGCGCTCCTCAGCTAGGGACGCTGGGCGCGGGCAACCACTTTCTGGAGGTGCAGGTTGTGGACAAGATCTACGATGAGGAGGTAGCGAAGGCCATAGGCATAACGCATGAGGGCCAGGTAACCGTGATGATCCACACGGGCTCAAGGGGCCTGGGGCACCAGGTTGCCAGCGATTACTTAATGATAATGGAGAGGGCGATGAGGAAGTACGGCATAAGGCCGCCCGACAGAGAGCTTGCGTCAGTACCGATCAACTCCAGGGAGGGCCAGGACTACTTCGCCGCTATGTCCGCCGCCGCCAACTACGCGTGGACCAACAGGCAACTCATAACTCACTGGGCCAGGGAGAGCTTCCGGAATGTCTTCCACAGGGACCCCGACGCCCTTGGAATGAGGATAGTGTACGACGTCGCCCACAACATCGCTAAGATTGAGGAGCACGTCATCAACGGAAAGAGAATGAAGCTGGTCGTTCACAGGAAGGGGGCGACCAGGGCGTTCCCGCCGGGCCATCCCGAGATACCCGCCGATCACAGGCCATACGGCCAGGTCGTCCTAATACCAGGCTCTATGGGCACCGCCAGCTACGTCATGGTCGGTGTGCCAGAGGGGGCCAGGACGTTCTACTCCTCAGCACACGGCGCTGGTAGGTGGATGTCCAGGCACGCCGCTGTGAGGACTTATCGCCCGAGGCAGATAACGGAGGAGCTCCTAAGGAAGGGCATATACCTGAGGGCAGCAACTGCCAGGGTCATAGCCGAGGAGGCCCCTGGGGCGTACAAGGACGTGGACAGGGTCGTGATGGTAACTCATGAGGTCAAGATAGCGAAGCTCGTGGCCAGGCTGAGGCCCATAGGTGTGGCTAAGGGATGAGGAGGCGCTCCTGCTACGTCGTAATCGAGAGGATAGTTTTTCCCTGCTTTCTAGACTTCATGGAGGACTCCGTAGCCGTTAAGTACGTCCGCGAGCCGGTAATGACCACACATAGGAGGAAGGGATCGCTTCACTTCTCTCAGCTCACCATAGTCTCCAAGAGAGGGAGAGAATTCACTATTACTATAAGGTATGATGAGATAGACGACATCACCTACTCCCAGATCGACCTAACCAAAGAGAAGAGGAAGAAGCTGAGGGAGCTGTTTCCAGAGGAGGTTACGAGGGTCTACGACACGAGGATCGTCTGGGGCGATAGCGACACACGTGTACTGATAACCCCGCATCTCTTGAGGAGATTGCTGAGAAAATGGAGGGAGTATAGGGAGGATTAGGCCTTACTTCATCGCGGCGAAGAGCGAGGACCTGGTCGCCTTCAGGCCCGGCTCGCCGTGCTGCACCGCCTTAGTCGGGTGCGAGAACTCGCCGAGGTAGTGGCCTATCATCTCCGGCGTTATCCTGAACCTCACGAACTCCTTCCCGTTGTATACCTCGAATGTCATCCCGACCATTATCGGGAGGATTATGGCGTCCCTCACATGGGTCC
Organism: Desulfurococcales archaeon; assembly: GCA_026986435.1. Classification (GTDB taxonomy): domain Archaea; phylum Thermoproteota; class Thermoprotei_A; order Sulfolobales; family NBVN01; genus WAOK01. Next base: position 26,314 of record JALSOP010000022.1, read on the forward strand.
TTATCAAGACGTTCTTGCCCTGCTTCATGAGTTCCCTAGCCTTCATCACCTTCCTATAGAGCTTCATCCTCGGCGACTCCTTAATCCCCATCTCGGCCCTCCTCTGCTGAACAGCGGGGTTAGACTCCCTCAGGAGGGACCTCCTCGCCCTCGCAGGCAGTAGCTCGATGAACTCGTCCATGCTCATGCTCAGGAGCTCCTCTAGGGTCTTGCCCCTGTACCTGAACCTCCTCCACTCGGGCGGTATCTCTATACCTAGGTCGCTCGACACCTGCTCTGCACCGCCAACCTTTGCATTGCCCACCTTTTAAAGCTCACTCGCCCCTTACCTCATATAAGTAATTAAGGATAGATAACGTAGCCCAGACAGCCTCAACGGACCTCACCGTCAGCGTGCCCTGCCCCGGTATGAAATTAACGTTCAGACCGGGCTTGAAGGCCACGAGTTCGTCGAAGTCGTGTCTTGGGTCACCGAATAGGACGTTTATGCAGCCAGCGCCCCTCCATCCGCTCACGACCTTCTCCGCGATCCTCCTATCGGTTACTGAGGCCCCTCTCTTCGTGGCATTAACGGTGAAGCACCCCCTCAAAACTCTCCTAACATGCTCCTGGTCAACAACGCTTACGATGTAGCCCGTGTATTCCTCAACATCGTCTCTGCTAACCTCGACACACCTAAGCGGGTTAATGCTCTCGATCCTAACCAGGATCCTCCAGCCCGGGCTCAACTCTCTAAACGACTGAACAACGCACTCGTTCCTTAGCCCTACGTAGGCCTTAGCTCTCATATCCCATGACCGTGTCACGATGCCCTCTCTTAGCTGGCCCCTCCGCGGCGGCTCGTTGGTTGGGTTATGGGTGTATATGGCCAAGGGCTTGGTTAGCCCTGCGAACCTCAGCTCCGGCTTGAGGGGGTATATCACCCTCCTAAGGTACGGGGGAGTAACGACGTAGTTAAGAATAAGGTCAACGAGCCTGGCATCGTCCTCGTAACCCCCGATGCTCACGACGACGGCCTCGTCAACCCTGAACACTGCCAGTGCCCTGGCGAGGCGTGAGAGTTCCCTAACCTTCTCATCATCTGAGGGCTCGGTCGAGACTACCGAGGAGGGCACAAACACCCTAACTAAGTCCTCCCTCTTGCTTGGCGGCCACCTGAACGCCGTAACTCATCCCTCACATCAAAACATCATTTACTCGTTCAGCAGCGTTACCCGTATATGGTGTCTGGCTACCGTGACTACCTCTTCTTACCTTTCCCTTTCTTACCCTTCTTCTCCTTGCCCGAACTCTGCTGCTGAGAGGTCTTCTCCTCCCTACCGAAGCCCATGAACAAGGTTGTTCTCTGCTTACCGCCCATCCGTATCACCGCGGAGTGTCTACCTGCGGGGATATTAAGGCTGACCTCAATCTTAGAGCAGATGATGTGTTTGCCGAGTTCTGAACCGTGATGAAGAACCAGAACTGATAACCGAGAAAGTCTTTAAAGGACTTATTCAAGTTGAGTGGTAGCGTGGTGCGGAAGCTATGGCAAGAAGGAAGTTCTCGGCACCGAGGCGGGGGAGTCTCGGCGTTAGGCCGAGAAAGAGAGCCGCTGAAATCGTGCCTAGGATACGGAGCTGGCCAGTGATTGATTTCCCAGAACCAAGGCCCCTCGCCCTCCTGGGCTATAAGGCCGGGATGACCCATGTACTAATGATCGATGACAGAGCCGGTACCCCGACACACGGTAAGGAAATCTTCGTACCAGTCACCGTCGTCGAGGTACCGCCGATGGTGGTGCTGGGGGCGAGGTTCTATATTAAGTACGGAACGGCCAACAGAGCGCTCACAGAGGCTTGGGCAGTGCCTCCCAAAGAGCTCGAGGTCTGGAGGCGCGTAAAGACCCTATCGATCCCAGAGAACCACGTAGAAAATGCCAGGAAGAAGGTTGAGGACTACAAGGACTACCTCTCCAGGGTCTCTCTCATACTCGCTTCACAGCCGAAACTCGCTGGAGGTCTGAGCAAGAAGGTCCCGGACATAATAGAGGTCGTGGTCGGTGGTGGCGAGCTAGCTGATAGGGTAGAGTACGCCTTCGGGATGCTCGGCAAGCAGGTGAGGGTGTGCGACATACTCAAGCCGGGCTTCTTCACCGACGTCATAGGGGTGACTAAGGGCAAGGGCTTCCAGGGAGTGATCAAGAGGTTCGGCGTCAAGGAACTCCCGAGGTGGCACAAGCACAGGAAGGGAAGCAGGAGGATAGGCTCGAGGTCGCCCGGCATAGGCGCCATAAGCCCGACCCCGCAGGCAGGGCAGATGGGCTTCCATAGAAGGACAGAGTACAACAAGAGGATACTGATGATGTGCTGCAACACCTCCTTCACCCTGGCCGAGGGCAAGGACAAGAAGGTGACGCAGTCCGGTTTCCTCTGCAATGAGTACTGCCTGAAGGCGTGCAAGGATGGCGTGGAGCTGAGTAAGGACGAGCTAGCTAGGGCATCGATCGAGACAATAACCCCGAAGGGAGGCTTCCCCCACTACGGGATAGTGAGGAGCGACTTCGTTGTGTTAGCTGGGAGTGTGCAGGGGCCGCCGAAGAGGCCTCTAGTGCTCAGGTGGCCTGTGAGGCCGCCGGACTGGGCCCCGGAGGAGCCGCCTAGAATAGTCTACATAAGCCTAGAGAGCAAGATATGAGAGGTTCGGGGTGACTGAGATGAGGGCCGTGTTCACGCTGAACCTCTCAGAAGAAAGGAAGGCCGTGGTTAAGGGTCTAGACGGGGGCGTCGTAGAGGAGATCGAGCTACCCCCAATCTTTCGGTTCCCGGTTAGGAAGGACCTCATAAGGAGAGCGTTCCACTCGGCCCACACGGCGAGGCTCCAGCCTAAGGGCAGGGACCCGATGGCCGGCAACAGGAGGGCCGGCGAGTCATGGGGCATCGGCCACAGCGTAGCCAGAGTCCCCAGGCTAGATAACGGAAGGGCCGTCCTCGCCCCGAACGTCCGTGGAGGGCGCCTGGCACACCCGCCCAAGGTTGAGAAGGTGCTCCACGAGAGAATAAACAAGAAGGAGCGCATAAGGGCGATACTCTCGGCACTCTCAGCGACGGCGTCACCAGATCTCGTGAGGGCCAGGGGCCACAGGTTCTCTGCTGATTCCCTGCCCGTGATCGTCGTGGATGATTTCGAGAAGATCGAGAGAACGTCCGGGGCTAAGGAGATTCTGAAGAAGCTCGGCGTGTGGGAGGATGTGGAGAGGGCTAAGGAAAGAATTAGAATCAGGGCTGGCAAGGGCAAGATGCGCGGGAGGCGGTACGTGGAGCCCAGGTCCCTACTGATCGTGGTGTCATCATACGATTCACCGGTCATAAAGGCAGTGCGGAACCTGCCGGGTGTCGACGTGGCCACGCCGGATAACCTAAGCATTCTCCATCTCGCACCTGGTGGTGAGCCCGGTCGCCTAACTATTATAACCAGGTCAGCCCTTGAGAAGCTGAGCGAGAAGTACGAGGTGGTTACGCCGTGAAGGACCTGACAAAGATAATACTGAGGGCCGTGGCCACGGAGAAGGCCATAAAGCTCATTCAGGAGCAGAACACGCTGACCTTCATAGTTGACCTGAGGGCCAACAAGCACGATATAAAGAGAGCCGTTGAGGACATGTTCGAGGTAAAGGTGGCTAAGGTAAGGACACTTATAACGCCCAGGGGAGAAAAGAAGGCTTACGTGAAGCTCGCGCCTGAGTATAAAGCCCACGAAATAGCTACCAGACTAGGCCTGCTGTGACTTGTTTGGGGTGGTGACGCATGGGTAAGAGGATCCTGCAGCAGAGGGCTGGTCGAGGCGGGTCAGTGTTTAGGAGCCCGAGCCATAGAAAGGTGGCCGACGCTAAGTACCCGCCGCTGACGGATGAGACACTGAAGGGTATCGTCATGGAGCTAGTGCACGACCCCGGCAGGTGGGTGCCGCTCGCAAGGATAGAGCTTGAGGACGGGAGGGAGTACTACATACCAGCCGCTGAGGGGATGTACGTTGGGCAGGTAGTGGAGATAGGGCCCGGAGCCTCCCTCTCCGTAGGTAATACCCTACCTCTAGGCAACATACCCGAGGGTACCAAGGTTTACAACATCGAGCTCAGGCCCGGGGACGGAGGCAAGCTGGCCAGAGCGCCCGGCAGCTACGCGCTCATAGTCGGCAGGTCCGGCAATTACACCATAGTGAGGCTGCCGAGCGGTAAGGATAAGATGATACTGAGCAGGGCAAGGGCAACCATAGGCGTGCCCGCCGGCGTCGGCAAGAACGAGAAGCCCCTGCTGAAGGCTGGGAACGCTTACTACAAGTGGAGGTCTAAGGCGCATAAGTGGCCTAGGGTGAGGGGCGTCGCCATGAACGTGGTCTCCCACAAGTTCGGAGGCGGCTCACACCAGAGCGTCTCAATACCGTCAACGGTCTCGAGGAACGCCCCGCCCGGGAGGAAGGTTGGCCACATAGCCGCTAGGAGAACTGGCAGAAAGCGCGGAGCTAGGAGTAAGTAATCGCGGTAAAGTAACACGTTTTCTCCCCATCAAAAGGATCTCCGTCACCCACGAAATGCTGGCCCGTAACCACGGGCGGGCTCAGCACTTAATTACACATCACGCCTCAGCGTTTGCACCCTACATCATCGCTCTATTCTCTGCATAACCTCTCCTTCATTAGCTTAATGTATGCTCGTGACGCCATGTGCTGGCCGCCGACCCTCTCCTTCAGCCTAACCACGTCGAAAGTGAGACCATACTTACTCGCGACATCTTCAAGGAAGGACTCATCCACTGGCTGATCTGGTCCTAGAACTATGAGGTCTGGGCGCAACCTGTTTATCGTCTCGCCGAAGTCTGACTCGTGACCGAGCACCGCCTTATAGACATACCTTATCGATGACACAACGGCGAGCCTCTCATTTTCACTCATTACTGGCTTCCTACCCTTGATCCTCTCGACGTTAACGTCCCTAGCAACCACGGCATAGACGAGTCCGTACTTACTCGCCTCCCGGAGGTAGTGTATGTGCCCTGGGTGTATGATGTCGAACGTGCCGCCCACTAAAACCCTCTTTGGCCTCTCCCTCACCCACTCTATGCTTAGGTGGCCCAGCATCCTTAAAGCGTCCAGCAAGCCCTCGGCGTAGGCAATGCATGATGTGGACGTTATGCAGTCACCGAGGCTAAGGTAGTACTCCGCATCCTTGACATAAAGTGAGGCAAGGTCGTAGATTCTCCGAACCTCCTTGCTGAGCCCCTCCGGACTCACCTGGGACAGGGCATTCTTCACCATCCTTATGTACGTCCAGACACGCGAGACATCATTTGCAGAGCATTCGTTTGGTGGCATCCAGCGCCTCCTCCTCCATAAAGTGTGGTTTCGGTGATACAACTATTAGTGTGTGGGGTACATCAGCATCAAACCTCATAAGCTCGTCCAAGGTACCTGGGCATACCCTCTGCCTTTCCCTGTCACCTAATGCCCCAACGGCGACGGCTAATCTCTCGGGGGAAACAACGCCTTCTCTCCTGCTCTCCTCTAATTTATACAGAATCTCGATGGCCTCGGGAACCGTCATGTAATAGCCTTTCTCAGCGTCCATCTCGAGGAGGAACAGTGTGTGAAGACCTCTCTCGTCATTATCCTTCAAGACGTTGTAGGGATACTCACTAAGGACCTCGTGAACTGGGTAGGTTATTGTTGCGATCCTGCCCATCTTGTAGATCATTAGACCCGATAGAGTGAGCGCTGTGGGAACTATGCTTATCCCCGGCACAACCTCCACGTCTATCCCTCTCTTCACGGCTTCAACAACGATCGCGCTGTGGGTAGTGGCGACCAGGGGGTCACCAACAACCAGTAACGCTACGCGCTTTACAGAGGCGAGGGAGAGCACCCTCTTTGTGAGGCCCTCCTCGAGATCCGACCTACCCAGAACCTTAACTGCCTTACCTATCAGTTCCTCAAGTTCGCCTAGTCCGTCGCCCAGGAGCCTGCTGGTGTATGAGTCCACAAAGACATAATCCGCTTCCCTAGCAACAGTGAGGGCCCTTAACGTAATTAGATCCGGGGCAAGCCCGCATCCCACCAAATACAGCTTCCCTACCACTCCTCCATCACCGAGTAACCGCGGTACTCGATCTTACTAGGTGCTCTGCCCTCAACAACCCTACATATTTCCTCAACGAGGGTTCTGAGGCACACATTCCGCACTCTCTCCTTGTGAATGAATACACCATCCTTACTCATCGTAACAGAGAATCCCCGACCCACCAGCTCATTGTAGGCCCTCGTGACGAAGTCCTTGGCGGGGACTTCCGGGATCAACCATGCCTCGAAACCGACCCACTCAGCAACGGCTTCGTCGAGGGGGACCGACATTATTAAGCGTGCTTGCTTAAGGTAGTCACAGCCTTCAATGGAGAACTCGAGAGACACCGCCTTTATCGCAGACGTCGACGCGTAGGCGAGAACAGAGAAAACCTCCTCTGTTGCTACTGTGCCGCACGCTAGCCTAGCAACCTCATCGGCGCCGAGCATCCAAACCCTAATTGTTATGAGAGCCTTGACCTAATGTATTCTTAGGTGTAGAGGGATGAGTGAGGACAGGATCTCGATAGTTATCGGGTTCTCGACCGCGCCTAACGAGGATGTCGCTAGGGCCCTTGGAGAGAAACTTGTTAGGGAAGGCCTGGCCGCATGCGTTAACGTAGTTCCGGACATCCGCTCTATCTATGTATGGAAGGGGGAGATAGTTGAGGACAGTGAGTCGTTAATGATAATCAAGACCAGGAAGGACTTAGTCGATAAGGTAAGGCAGGTATTCGAGAAGGAGCACCCTTACGAGGTACCTGAACTAATATTCATTGACGTGGTTGGGGGTCATAAACCCTATATTGAGTGGGTTATTGAGAATACAAAAGATGAAGGAGGTTAACCAACGTGCCCCAGGTGAGCGAGCTAGTTAAGCACTATATTGACGTATGCAACGACCCCGACGCCCTCAGACACCTTGTGAACAAGGCAGTAGATCTCTTCAGGGAGGAGCAACGTAAGAGACGCGACCCTTTCATAGAGATAATGAGCAGAAACCGCGTCATCGTATTCGGGGATATCCACGGCGATTTAGACACGGAACTCCGCATCCTTAAGAGGGTCTCCGTCGAGGAACTTAGGAATGGAGATACCCACCTGGTGTTCCTCGGCGATTACGTTGATAGAGGACCGAATCAGGTAGAAGTCCTGGCATCCGTGCTCAAACTAAAGCTGGAGTTCCCGGAGAACGTGACCGTCCTCCGCGGGAATCATGAATCGACGCCGGATCTTCGGGTCGCTCCCCATGACTTCCCTGATGAGCTCATAAGGAGGTACGGACTCAGGAGAGGTAACGAGCTCAACCTAGAGTTCGAGAAGCTCTTCTATATCATGCCCTTGACGGCGTTGCTAGAGAGGAGTGTTCTCCTGCTGCACGGTGGATTACCGACGACGACGTACGATAGGGCAACGACTATACAGGAGTATCTGGGTGGGATGGGGCCTACGGATAAAAGAATAATAAGGGCGGAGATACTCTGGAATGACCCAATAGAAAGGGAGATCGTGAGAGCGCCCTCGCCCAGGGGCATAGGCTACTTGTTTGGAAGGAAACTCACGAGATGGGTGATTAAGAGGTTCAAGATTGAGTACGTAATAAGGGGCCACGAAGTTCCTGCAGAAGGCTACAAGATCAATCATGACGGAAGAGTCATAACGCTCGTTTCAAGAGTTGGACCACCATATTTCAACGTAAAGGCCACATACCTAGACCTCAACTTAGGTAGAGGTGATTGGCTCAAAAACGTTAGGAGATCTATCAAGGTAGCGGTTGAGCAGGTGCTCTGAGAGTTGATGAAACATTTTTAACACAGTTAACGGTTGATGAGGGGCGGTGATAGAATGACCACGGAAATAAGCCCTGCTATGGACTCAATGTTCGAAATTAACCTAACTAAAGACGATATACAAACACTAAGTGAGATACTAAACGAGATGAAGGATCCCATAGAAATATATACTTTTATTGGAGATAGATGCAGATACTGCAACAACACGGTTAAACTCATAGAGATAATATCGAATTCTGCACCAGTTAGAGATGGCAAGCCGTTAATTCGTCATATAGTGGCAAGAAAAGGGCAGGATGATAACCTATTTCAGAGGTTCAACGTCTCAAGAGTGCCAACGGTAGCAATGATTGAGGGCTTCATAAGGTACACCGGGATGCCTGCAGGCGAGGAGGTGAACGGGCTCATAGAGACAATCCTAAGAATGAGTACAGGCGAGACAGGTCTTGAGGAGGAGACCATGGAACAGCTCTCTGCTCTAAAGGGTAAGGTTCACATAGAGGTTGTCGTTACTCCGACCTGCCCGTACTGTCCATACGCTGCCCTCATGGCCAACATGTTCGCATATGCCTCGTACTTGAGCGGCAACAAAGCAATAATAGCCGATACCGTGGAGGCGTACGAGAACCCCGACATCGCGGATAAGTACAACGTATTCAGTGTGCCAGCAATCGCTATTAATGGAAAGGTTGAGTTCATAGGCCTGCCTACAGAACAGGCTCTGCTGGACGCTGTTGTGAGACATTCCGAGGAGGCATTACGGAAAGAGATGATAAAGAAAACCTTGAGCCAACTGAAGAAGGAGATAATAGACAGCGAGTAAGGCGTAACAGGGCTCTCGTCGAAACCAACGCTTTTATTTTTAAATAAAATTTGAAGTAATGCGCCTATCTAGCATAGTAAATAGCTAGTATTCGCATGTGGCGCAATCCCCTATGTCGCCTTCTTCAAGCACCACCTTCACGTTAAGCCTTCTTATCCGGCTACTCCTTGCAGGGGGTTCTGAAGCCTGTGCCTGTTTGACGGGGTGTGTTCCCCCACCCAGTGATTGGTGCTCGGAATCTATCGGCGCCTTTTCGGGCTGCTGAGCAGCGGCCTTGGCTTTCAAGAGTTTCTTTAGTTCCTGTTTCTCCTTCCTCTTTAGCTCCTTCACGCCGAACGTTATGACCTGCGTCTCTTTGCTTCTATCCCTGTACACGGTTATACCTTTGCAGCCCAGCGCCCATGCCAGTAGGTACACCTGCCTTACGTCATCTATGGTAGCCTCGTGTCTTAGATTGACGGTCTTAGACACTGCTGCATCGATGTATGTCTGCCAGCTTGCCTGGTGTAGCACATGCCATACTGGGTCTATGTCGTGGGCTGTCCTGTACCTATGCCTTAGGGGCCTGGGCATAAACACGTTATGTGCTATGCTCCCTGTCTCAGCAACCGCCTCCACGACCTCCGGTTCGTCGAGGCCAAATTTTCTCAGGTCCTCGAGGAAGAGCTTGTTTATTTCGATGAACTCGCCCACGGTCACCCTCCTTATGAATGCTAGGGCGAACACCGGCTCTATGCTTGAAGATGTCCCCGCGATTATGCTTATGGTCCCCGTTGGCGCTATGGAGAGGGTTGTCGCGTTCCTTATTCCGTGCCTCATCATCTCCTCCTCGAGTGAGCCCCAGTCAACATCGGGGCGCTCACTGATCAGCTCCTTAACACGCTCACTGGGCTCTCCCTCAACACCAGCTATTTTCAAGAGTTTCTCAACAGGTCTGGCGGTCTTCCAGAAAGGCATATAGAGCTTGGGGTTCCAGGCAGGGAACGGCCCCCTCTCTTTCGCGAGTTTTACGGAGGCCCTGTACGCGTTGTAGGCTATCCACTCGGCCAGCTTGCTGGCCAGCACAACAGCGTCTACGGAATCGTAGCGTATCCCAAGCCTTATCAGCATGTGGGCCCAGCCCATGACCCCCAGCCCTACCTTCCTCGCTCTCCTCGCAGCCTTCTCCAGCTGGGGCAGCGGGTACTTGGCCACTGTTATGACGTTATCGAGGAACCTGATCGCTGTCTCGATATCCCTTGCGAGACCATCCCAGTCAATCACTAGCTTGCCGTCTCTCTCGATGACGTACCTCTCTAGGTTAATGCTCCCAAGATTACATGATTCCCACTCAAGTAAGGGCTCCTCCCCGCAAGGGTTAGTAGCGTTTATTTTCCCTAGGTACCATGTAGGGTGCCTCCTGTTTATCTCGTCGATGAAGATGAGGCCTGGGTCACCTGACTCCCACGCTCCCTTAACGATCTCCTCGAAAATTTCTGCCGGATCTTTCCACTCCTTTATCGCACCATTGGCTTCCGCTATTGCCAGGGCCTCATCCCACGTTATGATTACTGTCTCGTCCAGGGGTACTGACCCGCCTCTCTCCTCCAGCTCGTCCAGGATTACTTTCTGTACCCATTCCTCACTCATCCTGTGCCTGGCCCACACGACGGCGTATTTTCTTGAGTCGTGGGAGCCATCAATGCTCGTGAGACGCGGGTTTATGAGAGGCGCCGGCTTCCCTTCCGCGAGGGCGTCAAAGAACCAGTCGTACATCCCGACCGATATGTTGAAGTTCTGGAACATTTTGCTCTGGCCGCGCTTGGACCTTATGAAGGCCATAATGTCGGGGTGCCACACATGAAGTATGCCCATGTTGGCGCCTCTCCTTCTCCCTCCCTGCTTAATCACGTCCGTGTTGAGGTCAAAGATTCTCATAAAGGATAGAGGGCCTGAAGCCGCCCCAGCAGTTGATGCCACGACGTCCCACTGCGGCCTTATCTCGGAAAATGAGAAACCTGTCCCGCCGCCCTGCTGGAATATTATTGCCTGTGCCCTCACAGCATCGTATATTCCCTCCCCCTCTGGCGTGGTCATCGCGTCCCTGACCGGCACCACAAAGCATGCAGAGAGGATCCCGAGCTTCGTCCCAGCGTTCATGAGTGTGGGCGAGTTCGGGAGGAACCTCCTCTCGGCCATAAGACGGAAGTACTTCTCCTCCATTTCTGCAGCCAGCCTATCGCACACATCCTCCGGGTTACCTGCCTCGAGACAGTGGATCCTATCTGCTTTGGCTATGTGTCTAGCAACCCTTCTAAACATCATGGCGGGAGTCTCAAGGAGCGTGAAGGTCTTGACATCCTTGAGGAGGTACCTCGAAATCAGTACCCTGAGAGCTGAGTAGGAGAGGCCCTCATCTACGGGGTCGAACTTATCCCACTTACCCTTCCCGAACACCTGATTATAGATACGAGCGAGAAGTAGCGCCTTCGCCGCTAACTCGGTTCTAGAGTCCTTAACTACCCTTGAAATCAGTGCCTTCTCAATCCTGTCAGCTATCTCGGCACTCCACACCCTCCTATCCTTCTTCTCCGAAAGCTCGAAAAGAACATCGTCAACGATCTCATCAAGCATCTCCGGTATCCCGGCATAACTCAGTCCCTTCAACACACTCCTTCTGAGCTTCTCAAGCGAGAACCTCTCCTCCCTACCGTCTCTCTTGACTACGATGATCTTAGCTATATCTAGCAACACCACACCCTATCATAGAAATCTTAGATGATGTATGAACATCGGAAGTCGTTTAGTTCGGGCCCTCCAGAAGAGAGAGGTAATACCGGGGTAAGGCCGGGGGAGGGGGTACGAACGTTTACGTTGTTTATAAATTATAGATTATGTATTAAATCCGGTTAGACAGCCTTATATTTCTCATACCAGGACTCGTAGGCGCTTAGCACGCCCGGCGCAACACTCGGACGGATCACCTCTATAGCCTCGAGGAAGTCCTGCATTGTCACAGGCCTCGCCTCGCCCTTCCCGCCGGTCTTCTGGAAGAGCTCCTTCACGGTCCTTAGGTGGGCCCTTATCACGATCTGCTGTATGTCGTGCCCGGTGTAGCCCTCTGTCTTCCTCGCCAGCTCCTCGAAGTCTACGTCGGGTGCTAATCTGATCTTCCTCGTGAAGAGCTTGAAGAGCTTGATGCGCGCCTCCTTGTTGGGCAACGGCACATAGATCCTCTTCTGGAACCTCCTGATGAAGCCCATATCCAGTCTCCAGGGCTTGTTGGTCGCGGCTATGACATACACGAATTCCTTGTTATTGCCCTTACTGTTCAGCCCGTCCATCTCCTTAAGGAACTGATTCCTTACCCTGACCTCTCCGCCCACCTCGTTACTGAAGTGCCCGAGCAGCGAGTCAACCTCGTCCATGAATATGACAACGGGCTTACCTGTGGCAGCCAGCTCCCTGGCCTTCCTGAATATGGCCGATACCTTTTTCTCGGCCTCTCCTAACCACTTAGACATTATGGACGCTGAGTCGACCTCTATGAAGTAACCGTCTATCTCGTTCGCTACTGCAGCCGCTAGCAGGGTCTTGCCACAGCCAGGGGGGCCAAAGAGTAGGATGCCCTTTGGCCACCCTAGCGGAAACAGGTCCGGCCTCCTGGTGGGATATATTATTGCCTCCTTGATCGCTTCCTTGGCTTCCTCGAGGTCTGCTATGTCGTCGAAGGTGACGCCGCTCTTCTCCTTAACTATCATGTTCTCTACCTCTGCAGCGACCTGCTGTGGGTTATCTCCGTCCCCTACCCTTAGGCCTTCTCTGTCCATCGCCTCGAGTTCCTTGGCCCTCCTCTCGTAGCTGACTATCCATTCCTTATAGACATGGGCAAGACCCATGTCTGGGTAGAGCTGCACGAGCTTCCTAAGAACGCTTGAGGCCTTCCTATAGTACTTGGCCGCCTTCCCGTACTCTCCCTGTCTCTCGAGTTTGAGCGCCTGGACCACGTATCCGCGCGCAATGTTCTCTAGGTACTCGGCTGACGAGACCGCCATTGCATAACACCTCTGTTATTAAGTGTCAAATGTGTGTTTGCCTAAAAGATGAGTTTGCCTTGGCTCTTCAGCCTGTGGAGTGAGGCCCTTATCTCCTCCCTCGGCACCCCTATCTCGCTCGCAGCGTCAGCGACGTCAATGAAGCCGCCGTGGGCCACTATGTACTCCAGGACTTTCCTGTCCACCTCCTCAGGGCTCATTAGTTTCCTAGGTATCTTCACTGGGGCCTTGACCGTGTTGCTGTCCCTCACCACGACACCTACTTTCTCGTCTCCCTCACCCATCCTCTTAACGACCTCGAAGACTGTGAGCGGCATCGTCTGCTCTATCTTCTCATTAACTAGCTCCTTGATCCTCTTCAGCTCCTCCTCAGACTCCCTAGTCACTATGTACGGGTTCTCCGGGACCTCGTGAACAGGGGCTGTCGATGCGGTTATACTGTTCACCTGCTCTATTATCGAGTCCATAGCGCGGGCAAGCCTTGGCATCACTTCCTCAGCGTACGGCTTGAGCCCGGAGAGCAGGCCCGATATGTTGACCATCACGTTCGCCACGTCGGATACGTCGCTTATTGTCTCAAGCCTCTCGATTATCCTCTCTATGCCCACGTGGATCACGTTTAGGTGGGCTGCGAGCTTCCTGACAGTGTAGAGCTCGTCTGCGTAGATGAGTGCCCTCTCCTTATGGTTGTGCATGTAGGCGTCGACTGCTTTGTGTGTCAGCATGTTGTACCTCTTCTTCATCCTCTGAACAGCTATCGCTACCTCCTCCTGGTACATTCTCAGCTTAACGATTATCTCGTGGATGCTAGCCCTTATCTTGGCCTCCTCGCTAGGGGTCAGCCCCCTCAGTATCCAGTTGAAGAAACCGCTAATCCCTCCGCTTAAAATACCAGGTGTCAGGCCACATCACCCCCTCCGCCCGGCCGATCACTCCCTTAGGCCGTCTCTAGCGCTGCTGGGTCGATTATCTGAACCTTCAGGGGCTGCTCGGGCTTGGGAGCCTCCTTAGCGGCACTAACTGAACGAGCTGCGGGCTTCACGGCGCTTGCCTCGCGCTCTAGTCTGTCGATCTGTGCTCTGTGGGAGTTTATGTCCTCCATCTCCTCCTTGTTCCAGTTCTTTAGAGACTCCATGTATTCGAACGCCTTCTTAAAGGGCTCCTCGTCGATCTCCCCGCTCATGAACATCATCTGGAGGTTGGCCATGTCTCTGTCGAGCCTCATATTCCTTACCTCGAGCTCCCTATACCTCTTCCTCAGCATCTCCTTCACGTTCTTGACCTCCGCCTTGATCTTCTCGAAGGCGTTGCTGAGGGACTTCTTCATCTCTTCATAGATGTTGGCGGGTATCTTCCCCTGCCTGAAGAGGTTGTCGACGGCATTGAGCCTCTTCCTAACCCTCTCAAGCCTGCTCTCAACCTCTATCGCCGCCACCTTCCACTCCGGTATAACGAGCAGGGCATCGGGGGTGACCTTGAGCCTCTTGGCCTCAACCTTAACGATCTCGAAGTCATTGGTCGCTATCTCCACGTACTTCACGATGCCAAAACCTTCCTCGTCTGTGTGGACCGATATCATCTTACCAACTACGCGACCGTAAGGATCCTTAACCTCACGCCCGACGAACTTCTCTATAGTGTCAACGGTTAGGGAGGACATTTTCTTTGCACACCCAATCTTTGAGGGCGCCCTAGAAATCCTTAAAAAGAGTCTGTCCTTTCAGTCACCCGAATAAGATAAAGGCCTTACAGAGTACCCATGGGTGGTGTACGAATTGAGCAACCCCTTCGAGGTAGTCTCGGTGAATGCGATAACTGTTCTCGACTCCCGAGGCAACCCAACCATCGAGGTTGAGGTCGAAACAAATGAGGGAGCGGGTGTTGGCATAGCCCCGGCAGGGGCCTCAAGAGGGAAGCGAGAGGCTGTTGACCTGAGGGACGGTGGGAGGCCATTCGGTGGCATGGGGGTCCAGAAGGCCATAGAGTCCGTGAGAAAGTACATAGCGCCCGCGATCATTGGGATGAACTCGTTCTACTTCCGTGAGGTGGACAGGGCAATCATACAGCTCGACGGAACACCCAACAAGTCCAGGCTAGGAGGAAACGCCACGACAGCGACATCAATAGCCGTAATTAACGCCGCCGCAAACACCGCGGGCATACCCCTCTTCGAGTTCATAGGTGGGAGGCGAGCAAGAGTCCTCCCAACACCCATGATGAACATAATCAATGGCGGCGCACACGCGGGGAACGAACTAGCGATTCAGGAGTTCATGATAGTACCCGTTGGGGCAGACACCTTCTTCGACGCTATGAGGATCGCTGTTGAAGTATACAAGCAACTGAAGAGCGAACTCAAGACCAAGTACGGCGCGGGCGCTATAAACGTGGGCGATGAGGGAGGCTTCGCACCACCGATGAAGGAGACGCGGGAAGCCCTAAACGCCCTCGTTGAAGCTATCAAAGGTGCAGGGTACGGTGATGAGGACGTCATGATAGCGATCGACGCGGCGGCCTCCCAGTTCTTTGAGAGCGATGACGGCGTCTACAAGATCGATGGGAGAAGTCTGAGCCCGGATGACCTCGTCGAGTACTACTCCGGGCTTGTGGACGAGTACCCCATAATCAGTATAGAGGACCCATTCAGCGAAGACGACCCCTCCCACTTCGCCGAGCTGAGGAAGAAGGTGATCGGCAAGGTACTCATCATAGGCGATGACCTAACGGTTACGAGGGCAAGCATAATCTCAGAAATGATTAGTGAGAGGGCAATAGACGGAGCAATAATCAAGGTCAACCAGGCCGGCACCATCACAGAGGCCGAGGAAGCAATCGAGGTACTCCATCTCAACAATAAGAGAGCTATAATCAGCCACAGGAGTGGCGAGACAGAGGACGTGACGATCGCTCACCTTGCGGTCGGATACGGAACAGGGCTGATAAAGACAGGTGCCCCTGCGAGAGGAGAGAGAACTGCAAAGTACAACGAACTCCTGCGCATCGAAGCATACCTCGGCGGCGAAGCCATTTACCTGGGTAAAAAGGCCTTCTTTTAAGGTAACACGGCCGCCAGCCCTATCATAATGACCCCGAGCGCTAGCAGGAACAGCGAGAACTCCTTAACTGACATATTAAGTATCTTTTTTGAGAGCCTTACGGCCCCGTAAGCAGCGTACCCTACGCCTATGGCTAGAATCAGCATGAAGCCTGTCACAGCAAGCCACTGAGCCGTCCCGCTTGGGCTCACACCGCTGAACCAACTCAGTATGGACTGGATCGCCTCCACACCCATCTAGACACCGTTCATGGTAACGGAACGCATTAATCGTTTAAAGCCTGGGGCCCTTAGGGGGATGAACGGCTATGATGAGGGTTAAAAGCGATGATCAGTGATTGGGGGCCAGAACTCTGAGCCGCTGAGCGGGCCCACGCCTTCGCCCTCTTAGTAAACCCTTTTACCGCGGCCACCCATCGGCTATGGTGCGAGCGAATGGCCAAGTGCCCGAGGTGCGGTACAGAGGTTAAAGAACCTGTGAAGACCTGGCAGCTTGTCTCGCCACTACCCGACAGCGAGGGAAGAATAACTATAACGGTCATGGGGTCCTTCGTGTGCCCCAACTGCGGTTATAGATGGCGCGGGAAGGTGAGCATCCTCAAGGTGGGGCCTGACGGAACCACGGAGATACTGAAACCCGGCAAGAGAAGAAGAGGAAGGAGAAAAAAGAAGAGAGAGGAGAGGCCCAAGGAGGAGGGCACCGTGATAGAGATTGACATAAGCGACATCTATGAGGAACTTTAGTCGGGGTGTCCGCGACGAGGAAGGTAAGTGCCTCAACTGTCATTGACGCGGTTATTTTCATCTTAGTAATATCATTCCTCGTTCTAAACCTACTGGGAATAGTGACACTTGCCGTGGTCGAGGGCAAGTCAATGGAGCCAACACTACAGACCGGGGATCTTGTCCTGGTGATCAGGGTATCACCTAAGGACATACATGTCGGAGACATCATCGTCTATAAGAAACTAGGTGGAACGTTCATAATACACAGGGTCATAAAGATAAAGCACGTCGACGACCAGTTCTACTACGTAACGCAGGGCGACAATAACCCGATACCCGACGGGCCAGGGGTTCCGTATAGGGACGTGATCGGGAAGGTTGTGTCCATTAACGACGCACCGATTAAGATACCTGTCATAGGCTACTTATCACTAATGTTCAGGCCATGAGTCACGACGTACTCAGCCACCTCTCTGACGTAGTCCCCTGCCGACCTCATCTTAAGTAACCTGCGCGCAAAGTCCCCGAAGGATATACCCTCTGCCTCCCTCCACCTTCGGTAGGACTCACACATCTTCTCAGCTGCTATATAGTGCATTACGCAGAGGGGTAATCCGAGACTCTCTCCGTAGGATACTCTCCCGCAGATGACGCACCGGGGCACTACCTCATCCTTAACTACCTTCAAGGCTCTTAGAAGCGATGCTCTGTCCCTCGAATCTATCAGTTCCTTCACGTGATTGAGGCGAGGTTCCAGAAACTCTTTCGCCTCCGTCACAACATCCGCCCTACGTTTCCTCCCTAATCTGACGCTCTCAACCTCCTCCTCAAACTTCCTAGTGAGCGACACGTCGGTTATTTCACTGAAGAACTCACTCAGGGCGAAAGCCACCTGAAACCCGAGCTCTGTAGGAATTAGGTAACCGCTCTTTACCTCAACATACCCGCGCCTCACTATCGTCTCTATGATCTCCGCCCTCGTAGCCTCTGTGCCGATGCCAACAGACTCCATCCACCTTAGGAGGGAGGCCTTCGTGTATCTCTTTGGAGCTCTCGAGAGCTGGAGCTTTATCTTCACGGACTTGAGCCGGAGCTCATCGCCCGGTGAGAGAAGCGGGACACGAGTCTCTTTGATGTCCGTGAAGGGATAGATATCGAGCCATCCCCTACTCTTAACAACCCTTCCCTTAATCTTGAAACAGACAACGTCATCGAAAGCAGCGTCGACATTCACAGTCGAAACTATTACCGGGTCCAGGAATGATGCTATGAATCTCCTCACGATCAGGTCGTACAGCCTCCACTTCCTCTCAGGCATGGGAAGCTTAGGTAGCTGGCCAGTGGGGTAGATCGCGGGATGCGCCGGATCTGTTTTACTCCCTTGCACAGGCCTCCTCCCAATCGCCCTAGGAACAAACGAGGAGTACTGAGAGAGCCTACCAAGAGACCTAAGTATCGAATCCGTGTCCAGCGTCGGAGGGAGCTTCTGGGAATTAGTTCTCGGGTAACTTATCACACCATCAAGGTACAGCCCCTCACCAAGCCTCAGTACCTCCGCAGGTGATATCCCGTATATCCTTGATGCCTCCTGCTGTAGGTCAGGTAGATTAAATGGTGGATTGGGGGCTATCCGTTCGTCTTTCTTTACGACATTTTTCACAATTGCGTAACCTATTGCCTTAATCCTCGCCATTAGCTCTCGCGCCTCTTCCCTGGTCCTAAGTCCCGCGGCCAGATCGACTTTGAGCACCTCCCCATTAGGTGCGACGAGTTCGGCCACGACGCTATAGGATGGAAGGGGTACATGGGTCCTCCTCTCTATCTCTCTGTTTATTACCTGCTGAAGCGCTGGGGACTGCACCCTCCCGGCACTCAGGGGTTTCCTGTAGCTCATCACCCTCCTAAACATGTGCATTATCGCTCGGCTGACGTTAATCCCCCATATCCAGTCGAGTTCGTGCCTACATAGCCCGGACTCGATCATGTCCCAGTCCAGCGGCATTAGGGACTGAAATGATTTCCTTAGCTCCTGCGGCGTCAGTGAAGAGAACTTCGCGCGCTTTGCCCTCCTCACATCACCTAACTCCTTGATAATGAGGTACCCTATGACAGAGCCCTCGATATCGTAGTCACAGGCATTGACGAATGCTTTGGCACCCCTTGCCAGCGCCTTAAGGGCTGAGTAGAACTTCTTGAGGAAGGAGGCCCCCCTCTCCCCCTCCCACCTAGGAACCCACCTATACTCAAAGACAGGGTAACTGTGCCTATCCGTTACAAGAGTGAATAGGTGCCCCGCAGTAGACGATACTACCACGTACTCCCCCCGATAGTAACCGTACCAGTAAGGAACGCCGTAAACCCTGCCGAATCCCTTGAGGCCGAGGGCCCCCGCTATTTTTCTAGCTGCCTTAGGTTTCTCAGCAATAATCAGCACATAGCCAGGCCTCGGTAGCGAAGTTGTTGCTCTTCGACGCAAGCATAATCACCTCAGCCGATCAGGGGCACCGGGAAAGTCAGTAGAAGGAGTACGGCGTAAAGGATACCGAAGATAAGCTTGTCTTTCTCATCTAGCCTTGAGAGAGTGTTCGCCGCACCTATGTGCGGCCTAGAGCCCGTGAGAAACATTGCCAGAATAGCGAATATTGATAACCACAACATCTGAGGAAACAGCACACCCAAAATTATTAAGACAGCAAAGGAGGCTATGCCGGCAGCTCTGTGCACACCCGTGCTGGTTAGAGCCCTGAACACATGACCACCGTCAAGCTGCCCTATGGGTACTAGGTTAGCGAAGTGAAGCATCAGTATGAGCATGGACGCCAGTGCGGGGGGTGTCAAGATAACTACCGAGCCCTCTCCCAGGGTACCGATTAGGGCGTACGCAAGCATCGGGGTCACGGTCACGTAACCCAGAAGCCCTGATGAGGCAGCCTTCTCAGCAATGTTATAGGGCAGAGTTGGGGAAGTCATCAAGAAAAGTACGAACAGCAGTGCAGAGGCAGTCACGCCTATGACTGGACCGGAGATCCCTAGCTCTGCCAGGTACTTGAGCCTTTTAGGGAGATACCTCATGCGGATTATGGCCCCGAAAGTACCTAGGGGTGATATCACTGGTGCCGGTATGGGGGTCGGCAGATCTGCGGGAACCCCCGTGCTCCTGGCAACAAACGTATGGCCTAGCTCATGCAGCATCAAAGGCACGAGCACAGCCAATAAGAACAGGAACGCACTTATGAAAGGATCCATGCCGCCTAGGTCAGCACCTAATTTCTGTAGACGTGACACGGCGTCATTAAATGATAATGTCTGCAAGTACCCAGTCAAGAAAACAGAAACCGCCGTAGCAACGGTCATAACAATACTCAGTAGCGCCCCCTTCTTGGGGGTACCGATATAGAATACTCTTAGTACCACGTTAGAGCCAGCACTGGCTAGGAGGACCGCGTAACCCGCGCTGATTAGCTCGTCATAGAGGGCATCGAACCGTTCATTGAGGTCGTCCTCGCTAATGTCACCGATTACGACGAACTCATAGAAACCCTCGGCCGACGATACCTTACCCACATTGAAGTACTCCCTCACAACGCTCTCGACATCGACCCCATAGCCCATCTCAGACGCTCACCCTACCGAAAAGCATGCGCTCGATCTCGACTAGCCTCTGAACAGAGACCTTCTCAACCGTGCCGTCAGGCTTTTCCCTAATGAGGGTGATCGGAAGGATACCCCTCTTAAGCTCCTCCATAGCTATCTCTATCGGGTCGATAGTGCCGAGTTCCTTAATATCAATCAACGGCAATGCACCCAGCGAGAGCTGTAGCGCCCTAGCGGCAACTATCCTAGCTTTCTCGAACCTCGTGAGCCTCGGCAGACCAATCTTTATGTTTGCCTTCCTTAGCACCTCAGCTGGCCTCAGCCTCTTCAATGCCTATTACCCCGACCTACTCTCTGGTTATCAACGGGAAAATAAGGGTTGCCGATGATGCGGGCCAGTGTTTTTAATGATAAAAGGGCATTAGCTTTAATCGAACTCGAACTTAGACTCCTCGCCGCCCTTACCCTTCTTTTCCTTCTCCTTCTTGGTTGGTGAGGCAGCGATTATGTCGTCAACCTTCAGTATCGCTGTAGCTGCCTCGGTAGCGGCGAGTATCACCTGCTTCTTCACGATGACCGGGTCAATGACATTAATGGCGGCCATGTCCTCGACAACCTTACCCTTCATTACGTCGATGCCGGCGTTCTTCTTGCCGTCCCTGTGCAGCTTCCTCAGCTCCATGACGGTGTCAAGTGGGTCGAGGCCAGCTGTCTGCGCCAGCACGGTCACTATCTCCTCTATTGCGTCGGCGAACGCCTTGACGGCTAGCTGCTCCTTGCCGCCGATTGTCTCGGCGAACTTCCTCAGCTTCATGGCTATCTCGATCTCGGGGGCTCCGCCGCCAGCGACAATCTTCGGGTCCCTTATCAGGTTTCTCAGGGCGTGTAAGGCGTCCTGGAAGGACCTCTCGGCATCGTCGACGATCATGTCGTTGGCGCCCCTAATCAGTATGGTCACCGCCGCCGGGTTCTTGCATCCCTCGATGAAGATCATCTTGTCATTGCCGACTTTCCTCTCTTCGACTAGCTCTGCGTAGCCTAGGTCGTTCTCGGTCAGGTCCCTAATGCTGGTGACTATCCTGCCGCCGGTTGCTCTCTCTAGTTTCTCCATGTCTGATCTCTTTACTCTCCTTACTGCTAGTATGCCCTTCTTTGCCAGGAAGTGCTGAGCAACATCATCAATACCCTTCTGACAAATCACAACATTAGCACCAACAGAAGCAATCTTGTCCACCATGTCCTTCAAGAGCCTCGTCTCCTCCTCTAGGAACATCCTTATCTGCTCCGGGCTCGTGATGTTGATCTTGGCGGTTATGTCCGGCTTCTCGACCTCGAGAGGCGCGTCGATGAGGGCTATCTTAGCGTTCCTCACGAGGCGAGGCATCCCTGGGTGCACGACCTCCTTGTCGAGAACGATGCCGTAGACCAGCTTGGTGTCGGCCAGGGAAGCGCCCTTCTTCTTCTCGATCTTGATGTTGCCTAGCCTCACTATGTACTTACCGTTCTTCTTCTCCGTCACCTGGATGACGGCCCTAATTGCTATGTCGATGAGGTAGTCCATGATATCGGGAGTGGCCATGTACTTGCTCGACAGGGTTGTGTAGGCAACCCTGTAGAGAGCGTCGTAGAGCTCCTTCTTCTCCCTGATGTCCGCCTTGCCCTCCTTCACCTCGTCAAGCCCGCTTATGTCGACCTTCTCAGCTATCTCATCAAGAATCTCAACTGCCTTCTTGGCAGCCTTCTTGTAACCCTCGATAATTATTGTCGGGTGGATGTTCTGGTCGAGGAGGTTCTCTGCCTTGGCCAGGAGCTCGCCAGCCAGTACCACGGCCGTCGTGGTGCCGTCACCGACCTCGGCGTCGACAGCCTTGGCGGTCTCGACGAGGAGCTTCGCAGCCGGGTGCTGTACCTCCATCTCCTTGACTATTGTTGCGCCGTCGTTTGTTACGGTGATGTCCCCGAAGGAGTCAACAAGCATCTTGTCGAGCCCTTTCGGGCCAAGAGAGGTCTTGAGTATCTCGGCTAGCGCCTTCGCTGCGATGATGTTGTTCCGGAGGGCCTCCCTTCCATAGGTCCTGGAGGTCCCCTCCTTCAGCACAACTACGGGTACGCCATACATGGCAACCATGACCGCATCCCGTTAGACCTAGGTAGGTCTCTTCTATATAAGTCTTCCCATCGTCACAGAGCCAAATCCTCAAATCCCCTCACATAATCACTTGGTGGGTGAGCAGTTGCTCCCGCCGAGAGAGGCTGTGCTCAAGGCGTACGAGAGACTGGTTGACGAAGGAGATATAGACGCTGCCAACTTTCTCGTCGCTTCCCTAGCCGGGTACGCTCTCTACATATTCCGTGCTGGCGGGATCGGGCGGGAAGAGCTCAGCAAGTACTTCGACAGCCTGAGGTTCGAGATAGTTGACGGGCCCGATTACCTCAACCCTTACCTCATGGAGGTAATGGGTATAATGTCTGACGAGGTCCTAGACGACGAAGCACTGTTCGCTGAGGCGAACGAGAAGCTCAGGTTCCTGCTCAAGGAAGAGAGGCTCGACAGGTTAGAGGTATGACACCGTCCCTGTGCACAGCATGCGGGAGAAGGCCGGCAGTATACAGGAGGAGAGCCTCAGGCGAGGCCCTCTGCCTCAAGTGCCTGGAGAGAGCACTGACCAAGGCCTTAAGGAGAGGGCTTGCATCACTGGCTAGCCCGGAGTACGGCTCGAAACTGGTCTTCATCTCACTCCGCAGCTCACCCATAGCGAGCTCTGGGGCCGCCCACTTGCTCGGCACACTGGCTAAGAAGTACAGCAACGACGTCTTGGTTGTCGGTCACCCGGACGCCGCTGACCTAGCGGCGGGGCTGATTAAGGAAGTTGTTAAGGAAAGGCCTGAGGTCATGTATGTTAATGTCTCCTCGCTCGAGCCTGTCCCCGGGCCTGTCAGTGAGGCCAGGGCTGTGGCTGAGGCGATTAAGGAGAGGGGAGGTGTTATTGCTGTTACACCCATAACAGCCACGGACATCCTCTTAGACTCGTTAATCCGCCTAATGATCTATGGTATGAGGCCCTGTGAGTGCGCCTTACCAAGGTACTTAGTGGGGGACGCCGTGATCGTCTCGCCCTGGAGCAGGGTGCTGCTCACGGACATAAACGCTTACGTGGCTTTAAGGGGGCTCCCTATAGTGCACTCGATGAGGGCCTTTGCTGGTGTGAAGGGCGCTGACAAGGTCAAGAATCTCGTCGCGGAGCTTGAGAGGAGGAGCCCAGAGACTATCTATAGGTTCGTTAAGTTCCTTCAGGCGGTGCTTCTCTCAGATAGGGGCATCCCTCAGAACGGGGGCTTCTCCCCTAGCCTATGGTAGCGGTTGCGGAGCCCTAGGAGTATTGCTTCGGCGTCGACGTCGGGGTTCATGAAGAACTCCCTCTGTCTCATGACTTCCTTACCTCTCTCGTAGTAGATCACTATCGGTGTGAACTCCTCTCCTTCCATGGTGAAGACTGCTATGCCGAGGTTCCGGGCCTTGTTTTTCAGACTCTCCGCGAGCTTCTCCGCGAACTCGGCTGACTCACCCTCTGAGGGTGCGTACATTATTATTACCTGCTCGCTAGCTGCCACGAACTCCTTGGCTTCGTCAACGCTCCTTAGCCTCTTCATTACCACACCTCTCACCTAGCTTCTTCCTAATCAACTCCTTCTCCGACCTGGTTAAGTAAATCTCGACATCGACCGGGGTCCTCCTCTCCTTCGGGTGCCTTATCCCCAGCGAGTTCGCCAGCACGTAGTCGTAGTGGAGCAGCGTTTGCAGTTCCTCGCACCCGAGTGAGTCCAGGAAGTACTCCAGCAACTCCCTGAAGTTCATTGACTCCTTGAGTCTCCTCTCACCGATCACTGCACCGCATACCAGGCACGTCATATCAGGCATTACTGAGTGGAAACCACAGTAAGGGCATTTAATCGGAAGCACCTGCGTCCTCTTCCTCATCCAGTGCTTCATCCACTTATACCTAAGCACGTCGGCGAGGTCTTCCCTACCATAGCGCCTGACCTCGGCGTAGAGCCTCGGCGCCGCCGCCAGGACAGCATCCTCTATGTTGTAGACGACGAACTCCAGCTGTGCCTCAGTGAGGCGCTCCTTAACGCCTAGCAATCTTGCCGCTATCAGCGGGTAAACCCTGTCTCTGTATCTATTCATTCTTTTAACCAGTACCTCCGCCTTAGTGTATGAGGACCTTGACCCATAGAGCATCTCGATGAGGTCAGAGAGAAGCTCTATGTATTCCTCCTTCGTGAGCCCAAGCATGTCGAGCCCGCTGAGCTCGACGATCTTCTCAATGTACTTGTCTATCCAGCGCTCGATATTAACCTCTCTTCGCTTGCTTTTCTTCTTTGCTTTCTTCTTTACCTCCCTTTCTCCGCCCTCCTCCTTAGCCCTCTTTTTGGCCAAGTTACCACCGAATCCTCTTATATCCCCTTAATAGTTGTTCTAATCTCAATAATATCCCCGTCCTCCAGGACGTGGTCAAGGCCCACTCTCTCTCCTGGGAATTTCGCGGACGGGCCCCAGATGCGTGCATACTTAAAGTACTGGAGGAACTCCTCCCTAATCTTCATTATTGCGTCAGCGATGGTAGCCCCCTTCTTCAAGATCAGCGGTATCTCTGAGGGCTTCTGCTGGTTGGGTTCCTTGGTGTATACCCTGATGACACCACTCAGCCTGAATATCCTCTGTGGGATCTCATTGATTCTATAACCTTTCAGTGCTGAAACAACGACGGTGTCAGAATCCGGGAGTGCCTCAACTATTTTTCTCGCCAGGGCCTCCGCTCTGGGCGCACTGACTAGGTCGACCTTGTTTAGGACGAAGAGCGCTCTCTTGAAGGATGTCCGCTCGAATATCGCCTTCTCCACGTCGTCGAGGGTGGCGTCACCATATATCTTCACTATCGCGTGGTAGATCCTGTAACTATTGAGGAGCTTGATGACGTCAGCGGCTGTAGCGTCGAGGAGTCTTCCGAGGGTTATGACCCTTATCCCGTGCACTGCCTTGGACCTCTCGATGACCACCCTTCCCTTTGGTCGCCGGAGCATTATTCCGGCCTCCCTTAGCTCCCCTATGATGGTCTTGAGCTGCTTAACCGGGTTGTTTGAGAGGTCTATGACTATCATTAGGAGGTCAGCGTTTCTGGCCATACCGAGAACTCTAGAACCCCACCACACGGCCCCCCTATGCATGCCCTCGACAACGGCTGGCGCCTCAACTAGTTGGAACTGAATATCCTCATACCTGACCATTCCCGGCACGGGTTTAAGGGTTGTGAATGGCACACCCCTGATCTCGGGCTCTGCGTTCGTCAGAGCCCTGAGGAGCGTTGACTTACCCGAGAGGGTTTCTCCGAGCATAACGACCTGGGCCGCCCCTTCCTTCTGGACAAAGAATGATACACCACCGCCGCGCCTCCTCGCCTTTTGCTCCGCTATCTCCTCCTTCAGCTCAGCTATCTTGCGCCTGACCCACGCCCGGAGATTCTCCGTACCCTTATGCTTGGGGATGCTCGAGTAGAACTCCTGCAGCGCGTGGAGCTTCTCCTCCGGCGTCTTAGCGTCGAGGTACCTCGCCCACTTAGCCTTTGCTTCCGCCGGAAGGTTCGCTGGCATACTACACCACCGCTCGCTTTACCTGGCCTAAACCTCAGCTCTCCTAGGACTCATCACTCCTCCCAGACTTAAAGAACTTAGTAAGACCCTCCCCCATACCAAGTCTCCTCAGCGTTTTCCAGGATCTGCGGACGATCGGGGGAAGATCTCTGCCCACACCAAGGAGCCAGGACCTTGTCCTTGGGTCAGAGGGGTAACCTGAACCGAAGTCCCCATACACAGTATGTAAGGCTGCAACATGTTGCTCACGCAAGAACTTCGCCACGATCGAGGCGGCGGCTACGATTGCGTAACGTGAGTCTGCGCCTGCCTCCATAACTATCCTTGACCCCGGCAACAGCTGCTTAAGTGGGGCTGTGTTCACCCCCTTGATTTCGTCGATGAAGACTGCGTCAACGCATGGGACAGTCACTGCAGCAACGGCGATGATTTTTGTGAGGCCCCAGCCAAGCAATTTGTTCAGGTTCCACGAATCGATGATCCTAGGAGGGAACCTATTAGTCACTACAAGCTCAGCCCGCTCAAGTATAGCACGCGCCAGCTTGTCCCGTCTCCTTGGGCTGAGCCTCTTGCTATCCCTCACCCTCCCCCCAAAGAGCGACTCGATTATATCTTGATCCGCCGCTACCCCAACTTGGAACATATCACCTATTACCGGTCCGCGGCCAGCCTCATCAATCCCGAGAAGAAGGCATCTCCCCACCTCACAACCCCCGAGCAATCTCGCGGAGGAGTGGGCTGAGCTCCCACGAGTGCAGAGGATTACCTCGCGAGTCGTAGAAGACCTCGAGAACTGTTAAGAGTTTTCCAGTTCTCTCTATGACCGTCCTTAGGAACCTCCTCAACGCCACTACCTGCTCCTGCGGGGGGTACCTGTGAGGGACGATCCTCCTCCCGCGGATCTCCCATCCATGTATATGAGTTAGTTCCACACTTTCCCAGACGCTCGGCGGCAAGGACTCAGTTACTAAGTTCACTAATCCCTCCCAGTCCTCATCCCCCTCTCTAAACACCTCGGCTACGAGCTGCGCTATGTCGAGGCATACACCCACTCCCTCAGCCTCATCTATGAGTAACCCTATCGTTGATAGATTGCCGCAGCAGGGGCCGGAGGTCGTCTCTACGACGATCTTGGTTGCTGTCTCCTTCGCTAACCTA
The DNA here is from genome assembly GCA_026986435.1 of Desulfurococcales archaeon. Taxonomy (GTDB): domain Archaea; phylum Thermoproteota; class Thermoprotei_A; order Sulfolobales; family NBVN01; genus WAOK01. Next base: position 53,239 of record JALSOP010000022.1, read on the forward strand.
GTCAAGGTATTCGCCGCGGTTTCAATGCATCTTAGACTGTTCCTACACTCTAAGGACGCTGTGGTTACGTGGAGCACGAAGTACTGGGGCTCGGCTTTGTCCAGGACAGAAATAGCCCTCCTGATGTATTTGAGAGTGCCCTCCCTTATCTCGGGGACCGGTGAAGCCAGGTTAACATCTCGCCAAGGCAGGTGTATGCCGAGATAGTAGCTGTTGGAGAAATCAGAGAGGGCGTTCACATCGATCTCTCGCTCGTCAAGTAGGGGGTACTCTATACTGACCTCTGCGCCATCGAAACCCGCCAGCACTGTCTTATTAAGGGACTCATAGGGGTCCAGGAGTTCCTTATACCAGAGCGAGCCAAGGAACCTCATCTCTCCCTTACCCTCCCTTACCCAACAACTCGCTCCAGCACCTCCGCCACGACCTCAGCGGGGTCATCCAGCCCCTTAAGGAGGGCCGCAGTATTCTTCCTGAGATCTCTGGCCCTTGCCAGGAATTCCCTGGCTTCCTCGTCACTCCTTACCCAGAAGAGGGGGAACCCATGCCTCGATATACACTCATCGACGTACAGCCTCCTTGGGTAATATATGGCTGCGGGTGTGCCGTAGAGCGCTGCCTCCCTCGCCATACTAGCACCGCCCGTAATTACTGCGTGGGCGTGTCCCGTGAGTGATGCCCCATCGTAGTGCCCCAAGAGTACATGAACACGGTCCCCCACCTCTTTCCTCAGGGACTTAGCCCTCCTCACGTGAGCCGTGTACCTCGGTATTATCACAACGTCCATACCCATCTCCTCACACACAAACCTTGCTAGCTCCCACGGGTCGACCGATGCCTTCACATCCCTGTAATACGTCGCCATAAACTCATGAGGTCTGATAACGACGTACTTCCCAGGCTCTAGGCCGATGCCCTTGACATACGACTCCTTAGGTTTTACGCGGAGCACCCAGCTCAGTTCGTCGAAGCCGTTATACTGGATCACCGCAGAGCCCTCCATCAGGTACTTCATGATGGCGTCTGGAGGAATACATGAAGAGAACACTGCCGCCCGGGCCAGGGGGAGAGCCAGCCTGGAGGGTATCACCGCGTGAGGAGAGTCCGTCATAGCCACGTAACTTATGCTGAGCCCGTAAGCCACCTTTGCTGCAGGCGGGTTCGGGTACGCGAGGAGGGCATCAGGCCTGAAACCCCACACCAGCCTAGCCAGACCCGCTTCCCTCTCAGCATCCGCTACAACCTTGTCTACTGGCTCACCCTCTGCGTACTTCCCTATGACGTGCACCTCTATCCCTAATCGCCGGGCGGCCCCGGCAGTTGATTCGTATTCTCTGGCAGTGAAGAGAACCTCGTGCCCCCTCTCCACCAGGTATCTTGCTATGAAGCCAAACATTGTTGCCTGCTTCGGCGTCATCACGTCTATCCATACCCTCAAATCACTGGCCCGGCTTACCCGGGACTGCATGCAATATTTCTTTTTCGACATACCCATTATGTGGTGTCAAGCGATGAAAAGGCTATTCGGCACCGACGGAGTTAGGGGGATTGTTAACGAGTGGTTCACGCCTGAGCGTGCCTTGCGGCTGGGGCTCGCCATCGGGTCATACTTCGGTGAGGGCGCGGAGATAGTTGTTGGTAGGGATGCCAGGGCGGGCAACGAGTTCATGGTGAGGGCGGTGATGGCTGGGCTGATTTCCAGCGGGCTCAGGGTTTATGATGCTGGGCTCCTGCCAACGCCAGCACTGCAGTACAACGTCCGTAGGAGATGGTTCGAGGGTGGTGTGATGATAACAGCGTCCCATAATCCGCCGGAGTACGTTGGCGTGAAGGTCGTGCTTAGCGACGGTGTCGAGGCACCGAGAGAGGTTGAGGCGGAGATCGAGAGGGCGTACTGGGAGGAGAGATTTAGGAGGGTGAGCTGGGCTTCCCTGGGCGAGAGGGTGAGAAGGTTAGATGATGCTATTGATTTCTATGTTGACGGCATTGCGTCCCAGGTAGATGACGAGCTCATAAGGTGGAGGGAATGGAGGGTAGTTGTCGACGCAGCCAATAACGTCGGCGCCTTAACCACGCCGAGGGTACTTCGGAGGCTCGGTGCAAAGGTCCTAACGATAAACTCAGACCTCTCCCACATACCTTACAGGGAACCGGAGCCGCTTCCCAACACGCTGAAGGATACCTCTAGGATAGTTACGGCTGTAGGAGCGGATTTCGGGGTCGCCCACGACGGGGATGCGGACAGGGCCATATTCATAGACGACCAGGGGAGGGTGATGCCCGGGGACAGGAGCGCTGCTCTACTCTGTAAGCACATCGCTAAGACCAGGCCCGGCCTGCCGAGGAGAGTGGTGACGGCGGTCTCATCGAGCACCCTTATCGAGGAATACCTCCGATCCTCGGGCATCGAGGTTGTGTGGACCCGTGTGGGCTCGATAGTGATAGCGAGGAAGATGATGGAGATAGGTGCACTGGCGGGGTTCGAGGAGAACGGTGGCTTCATGTTCCCGCCGCACCAGTACGTGAGGGACGGCGCCATGACTACGGCGCTCATGCTGGAGTTCCTGGCGAGGGAGAGGGTGAAGCTGTCTGAGGCGTACGACTCCTTGCCCAAGAGGTACCTAATCAAGGATAAGCTGCCGCTACCTGACAGGGAGGTGGTGCCCAAGATTCTTGAGGCCGTGAAGTCTATGCTGGAGGGCGCCAGGTTCATTGAGGTTGACGGAGTCAAGGCGATATGGAACGGTAACTGGGTTCTGGTGAGGCCCTCAGGTACTGAGCCGGTGCTGAGGATCTTTGTTGAGTCACCGACTGAGAAGGAGGCCGAGGAGCTGCTTAGGAAGATAAAATTAGAGATAATGAAGGTACTTGGTGCGGGGCAATGAGGTACCAACTCCTCGACCTAATAAGGTGCCCATACTGCGGCCATTACCCGCTGGAGCTGATCGTCATAGAGAAGCGCGAAGTCAACAAGGCATACAACGTGAAGAAGCCCTTCTGCAGCAAGTACTGCTCCTACCTGGGTAAATTCGTTGATGAGTTAGAGGACACACCTGACTGTGACTCATGCCTGAGGGTAGAGATAGTTACGGGGGTGATCAGGTGTGGTAAGTGCGGTGCGTGGTTTCCAGTGATTAACTCCATACCTGAGATGTACCCGCTGAAGATGAGGGCTAGGAAGAGGGCTAAGAGGGAGAAAGAGTTCCTTGAGAAGATAAAAGGTGTCGTGCCCTCTGAGACCTATGAGAGCTTGAGGCGCTGGTTTGAGGAGAACGTGGAGAGGTAACGCCTTCAGAACCTCCTACGCCTTTTCCTACCCCTCATTAGGGGGAGCGTGCTGACGTTGTCCTCTGCCTTTATTCTCTCCTTGACATCATCAACAGCTTTCTTGAGGTCCTCTATCTCCTCCTGAGGGAGCTTATTTGCCTCCAAGAACTCCTTCCCTATCGACGTCAGCCTCACCTTTCTGTTTATTGGGTTGGTCTCGGCTAGGTCTAGGTACAGGAGGATTCGCACGTCCTCCAGCACCTCGCGGCTACTTGGTTCGTCGCCTATCGTTATGAAGTTGTAGCCCAGGTCTATGCCCTTCTCCTTGAGTGTGTGGAGTAGCTTAACGATCCCTTTCTCGCTGAGTTCGCCTACCCAGTCAAGGATGTGCAGGAGCTTGAGCTTTCTCTTATCTTGCTTAACGTCGTCCACGGTTACTACGGGGACAGTAACTATCCTTAGTTCCTTCCCACCCTTACTTGGCTGGGACAACGTATCACCCTTATTCCATTATCCTGGGTGTTCCCTAATAACCTAACCTATCCGTGGAGAGAAAACTATAACCCGAGCGCATCTGAAAGATAGCCTACGGGGATCGGGAAATGGTCGAGATCCGTGAACTCGAGGTCAGGCATAGGGCGGCCGCTGTATCGTCTCTACACAGCCACATAAGGGGTCTCGGCCTTGACGAGAACGGTAACCCACTGAGAGTGGCTGACGGGCTGGTAGGGCAGGTGGAGGCCAGGAAAGCAGCGGGGATCGTGGTGGAGATGATAAGGGCCGGGATGATGACCGGCAAGGGCATCCTCTTCGTTGGACCGCCTGGGACAGGGAAGACTGCGCTGGCGGTCGCGATAGCCAGGGAACTCGGGGAGGACACCCCCTTTGTCTCCATAAGTGGTGCCGAGATCTACTCGGCAGAGATCAAGAAGACGGAGGCCCTCATGAGAGCTGTGAGGAAGGCCATGGGTGTGAGGATACGGGAGGAGAGGGAGGTCTATGAGGGCGTTGTTGAGGAACTAAAGATTCGGTTCGTTAGGAACCCGTTCAACCCATATGTGAGGGTGCCGGTTGAGGCAAGGATCACGCTTGCAACAAAGGACGATCGAAAGACCCTGTCCGTTGGTGAGGAGATAACCACTCAGCTCGTCGAACTCCGCATTAAGAAGGGTGACATAATCCAGATTGATGCAGAAACAGGCATAGTCACTAGGATAGGTCGGGCTAAGGACTTTGCCTCAAGACGCAGGTTCGACATAGAGGTTAGGAGGGAGGTCGAGGTACCAAAGGGGTCTGTGAAGAAGGTGAAGGAGATAACGAGGCTTGTGACTCTCCACGACCTGGACCTCGTGGTGGCCAGCAGGAGGATAACGTTCTCAGCCCTCTTCGGCGTTGAGCTGGAGAAGGAGATCGATGATGAGGTGAGGAAGAATGTCAACCAGCTAGTGAAGAAGATGATTGATGAGGGTAAGGCCGAGATGGTCCCGGGAGTGCTGTTCATAGACGATGCCCACATCCTCGACTTAGAGGCATTCACTTTCCTCACGAAGGTGCTTGAGAGCGAGTTCTCGCCTATACTGATACTAGCGACAAACAGGGGGATATCTAAGATAAGGGGGACAGATATCGAGTCCCCGCACGGGATACCGCTCGACCTGCTTGATAGGCTACTCATAATCCCCACGAGACCCTACACGAGGGACGAGATCCTCGAAATAGTTAGGATAAGGGCTGATGAGGAAGGAATAAAACTCTCGGATGACGCACTCCAGAGACTTGCTGACCTGGGAGAGGAGAAGAGCCTGAGATACGCCGTACAGCTACTGATACCGGCCAAGATAATTGCTGAGAGGAGGGGTAGAGATGAAGTGACTAGGGATGATGTCAATGAAGCAGCATCAATCTTCGCCGATGTTAAGGAGAGCACAGAGTTAGTGAGGAAATATGAGGAGCTGTTTATGAAGTAACCTCGTTTCCCGCCTCACTCCCTTCAAGCAGTGCCAAGGCAGACAACCCTATTGGGTCACTAATCTCGACATCCGATACCACGCCCTCGCCAGGTTTTTCTAAAACAACAGTTAAGATCACGTACCTGCCGACCCTTACAGCCTTAACATTCCGGACATACACACCCCTCCCATCAATTCGGGGCGCCGACCGAGGAATGCTACTATAGCCTCTCCTAAAGAGTCGCTCGCTCACCCTCCTGTCCAGCCCGGTGGCTACCATAACTATGAGCAGGAGCGAAATCGCTAGTACAAGGTAATCACTCAAGCAGCGCCCCATTGAGTACGGGTTGACCTCACCTATTCTTAAAAACCTCACGTATCTTCATCACGAACTCCTTCGCTGAAGCCACAGGATCACTTGCCCGCGTGATAGCCGAGCCCACGACTATCACATCAGGAGATACCTCCGCGAGTCGTGGTATGTCCCTGAGCTTAATCCCCCCACTCACCGAGAGGATAGGCACCAACCCTCTGATCTCCGAGATAAGCCCGAGCAGGTCCGCAATCGAACCTCCTGTCGCTCTCTGAACATCGATCCCCATGTGGATATTCACGGCCTCAACACCTAATGATACGAGTTCCTTAACCCTCTCCACGAGACCAACCTCTACATCAACAGTATCTACAATGACAGAGCATCTGATGGGCTCGGCTGCTTGTAAGGCATCTTTTATCGTGGACTTGCTCGCGCCTCCAAGCACCGTTATCGCTGAGGCACCTTCCTCACAAAACAGCCGGGTCTCGAGTGCTCCGACATCAGCTGTCTTCGTGTCAGCGAGGACTGAGTACGTGGTCGCTGCCTTCAGGAGTCTCACAACGCGCTTTCCAGCTGATTTAATCAACGGCGTCCCAGCCTCAACAATCACACCCTCACCGAGGCCTGCGCGGGAAAGAGCCGACGCTAACGATATGGCCCTCCAGTCCTCTGTGAAATCTAGGGCGATTTGAAGCGCTGGGTGAGGTAGTGACCTTAGGTACTGTATTAGTGGCTTGTTTCTCACGGGCCAGCCCCTTGGATCATGTGGAACAACATAAAGAGTTGTTCCGGCTGTGTTGGGGTTCGGTAAAAAAGTCAGTGCGTGATGTCAGCCTAGCTAAAGTGGCCCTGGCCTTACTCCTTCTTCTCGATGACGATCTCGATGGTGGAGACCCTGGCGGTCCTGCCGTCAGCGGTGCTGACGGTCTGGCTGCCGATCTTGATCTCCTTGATGTCGACCTTGCCGGGCAGGAACCTGCTCCTCACGATCTCGACGGTGTCAACCGCCTTACTGATGGCCCTGCCCCTGGCCTTGATGACGATCTCGTTCACTCCCTGGTTCAGCAGGGTTAGGGTTGCCAGGACGTAGTTCATGACGGGCTTCTTACCCACCAGGACCACATTGCTGGATATTGGACCGGGCTGCGACATGCCACTTCACCTCCCTACCTTCGTCCAGTTTTTGATTGCATCTTAGATGGGGAGGTTTACAATAAAAGCATTTCCCGGCAACGCGCTATTATTCCCGGCTAGCATTAATGGAGTTAGAGCGGTGGAGGGAGTGAGTGAGGAGAGCCCCACCTTTAGAGTGAGGAGGTGGTTAGAGAGCGATGACTTCCGAAGGCTTCTTCGGGTTGCCAGATACGTCGGCAGAGAGGGAGGCGCATCTGTTTACGCTCTGGACGTAACAAGGATAAGGGCTAATGGTTTCGGCGTTGATGACGTACTACTCATACTTGACGAGGTCGGGGCCGATTACGGTCCAGACCTTGTTGACTGGCTAGAGAAGAAGCTCGAGTCAAGGTCGCAGATATCCGTAACGCTCTCATACGATGGAAAGATGATTTACCTTCGCTCCAGCGACAGGCTCGGGGACATATACACCAGGTATTTGAGGGATATTCTGTGGTATGATCGAAAGTACAGAGCATTCGTGACCTGGCCTTATAGGTACGTAAACATCGTGATGGCTCTCCGCAGAGCCGGAATAACAAATATCACTGACCTAACGGGTCTGGATAAGCACGTAAAGGCCGCCGAAGGCGTCCGTGACTTCGAGATAAGGTTCACTGGAGA